>CANCER010000001.1 GCA_947375135.1 Comamonadaceae bacterium
GATGTCGGCCGGGCTCAGGCCGAAGCGCTTGCGCACAGGCGCCACTTCAAACAGGCTGAGCCAGTCCACCAGCGAGATGCGCGAGGCGGGCAGCTGCAAGAGCTGCTCCAGCGCCTGCACCACGGGCGACTGGCGCGCCGTGGTGTCGGCCACGGCGTAGGGAATGTGGCGGGGCTGGCCGCGGGCAAAGCGGCCGAACACCGCGTGGATGTGCGGCGCAAAGGTTTCCATGTCGGGCACCATAACCATCACATCGCGGGCGTGCAGGGCCGGGTCGGCCTCCAACCAGGCCAGCAGCGTGTCGTGCAGGACCTCTACCTCGCGCTGCGCGGAGTGCGTGGTCAGCAGGGTGATGGAGGCATCGCCCCCGTCCAGCGGCACGGGTGCTTCGGGCAGCGGCTCCAGATTCAGGATGGCAGATTGCATCTGCGCCAGCTGGCTGGGGTGCTCTGCCAGGGTCACCGGATCGATGAAGGCATCCACCCGCGTGACCTTGCCACGGTAGCTCTCTACCCGGTCAAAGCCGTCCAGCAGGTGCAGATAGTCGCGCCCCTGTTTGCCCCAGGAGGCCAGCAGCGGGTGGGTGGCCGCTGGTGCGTCCGTTTGGGCGGCAAAGCCGGGTTGGCCTGAACCGGGCTGCTGCGCTTTGGCTTGCTGGCGCCGGCGCACCTGTTGGCGCAGCTGGGCGTGGCCTTCGACAATGTCGCCCCAAAAATACTGGCAAGGGTTTTGCACCAGCATCAGCACCTGGCTCATCTGCCCCAGCATGGCCAGGGCTTCCACAGTTTGCATGGAGAGGGACGAAATGCCGAACACCACGATGCGCGGCGGAATGCCCTTGGGCACCACGCCCGTGGCCTGGTAGACCTGCACCTGCGCTTCCAGCGCGTGCATGAAGCGCGCATGCACGGCGGCGCGCGAGGCGTCGGCCAGGGCCTCGCCCACATCGGCGCGGATATCGCGCCACAGCTGCGCCTGCCAGAGGTGCACGTCTTCCAGCGCCGCGGCCTTGCCCTCGTGGTCGCGCAGCAAATCCTTGCCAGCCGCCCAGTCGGTCAGCCAATCGGCCCGGTAGCTCTGGTAGCCATCCAGCACATCGGCAATTTGCTGCGCCAGTTGGTACAGGCGACGCCCGTCGCTGCCATCGCCCAGATAGCGCTGCAGCGGTGCATACAGGGCGTTGGCCGCCACCAGCGCGGGCAACAGTCGCATCAGGCGCCACAGCAGGCTGGCCTTGTCAAACACCATGTGGTGCGGCACCGCATCCGGCCCCAGCACCGCGCGGTACACCTGCCACAGGTAGCCACCCGGCAGCTCCATTTGCGTAGCCGCACAAATGCCCAGGGCCTCTTCATCGGCCAGCGCCATTTCCAGCCAATGCTTCATGCCATTGCTCTGCACCAGGATCACCTCCGGCTGCAGCACCGGCAGGGGCTGGGACTTCAGAAAGCGGGTCAGCAGGCTGCGCAAGTCCTCCAGGCGGTTGCCATGCAGCACCATGAAACCGGGGGGATAGGCAGGGGAAAAGGCGGGGCGGAGTGCGGTGGTCATGGCGGGTGGGCGGAGTGAAACCGCAGTATGGAGCAGGCGGGGCTCACCGCGTGAGCCTGCGGGGTGGGGGCTGTGGGAATACGGGCGGTAACAGTCTGCGTGCTAGGTCCGTTATCCGACCCGTCTAAGGTCGCGACAGGTTCCAGAACATTCAATTTTTAAAACGCTGCTTACGCGCTTTTTTTGCCAACCAACCTTCCTGCGTCGTTGTTTCAACAGCCCCCGGGCGCGCCGCTCGAACGCGGACAATAGCATCGACAGGCGAGGCGCCCGTTTCAATCAGCAGCAGGCTAGCGACCGTTCCGGCACGGCCCAGACCACCCCGGCAATGAATAAAAACGGAATGCCCTTTACTCAGTTCCTCATGAAGTACCTTGCTGACTGCGGGCCACAAACGCTCAAAGCGCTCATCAGGCGCACGGCAATCTTCAATAGGCAGGTGAAACCACTGCATTCCCAGTGCTTCAACGCACGCGCCCAGGTTTGAAACCTTGAAGTCAGATAACTCCTGCGTTTCCATCAAGGTTACGACGGCATGAGCGCCCCATCCCTTGATGACATCGAGGTCTTGCGCAAGGTCACGTTGCCAGCACCCGCCAATCAGACGCGGGCCGTGTTTTCCGGGACACAGCGAAAGCCCCAGCTTGCCAAAGCCAAGTGGAATTTCAGCGATTTTCAGGGGCGCGGATTGGCTGGTGTAGATGCGTTGGGTGCGGGTTTTGATGGTCATGCCCCATTGTGTTGCCCAACAGGCTCATAGCGTGAGCTTGCAGGCGCCATCCGTCGGGCAATCGTCCCCTCGTCGTCCTTTACCCCTTCTGGTGAACGCCAAGTCCCTTGTGATATCGACGTCAAGCGCGGTTCACATTAAATCCTGAAACACGACAAGTTAATCAGTGGCTCACGCCATGAGCTTTTGCAAGGACATAGTACCTGCATGCTCATTCCATACCCCAAGCAGCTGAAGTCTGGCTTTACCTCATTCTTCAAATCCGGCGTCGCAATACCTTTGCTGACCTTCGTCATTGGCGTCGCCGTTGGCGCTGCCATACCTGCTGTCGAAGAGAGCCTGAACACGGGCGTGACGGATGGAGATTTCAGCAGCTCGCCTGCGACTCACTTAATGTGCAAACCGGCTGAATCAGCCAAAGCCTTGCTGGAACAGCGGAATTTTGTTGAATCGGAGTGGGCCGGATCGTCATCCCTCGGCGGGCAAACGCGGGTGTGGATGCGTAAGACCACGGCCGGCTATCTGATCGTCCGAACCGATGACGAGGGGATGACCTGTTTCCTCGACACCGGCCAATTCTAAAAAGTGATTTTTTACCCGCGCTTTTCTCGTCAGCACCACCACTATTTTCATATCAACTCGTCATGCCTACCCACACACCAGAACCTACCGCCAACGATCCACTGCTTGTTCAAGCTACGCAGCTGATTCTTCTCAATCGCGACCCGTCCATTAGTCTGCTTCAACGCCATCTCAAAATCGGATACACCCGAGCCAAGGCCATCATGGAGGCCTTGGTCGGCAGCGTGGTTGAGCCGAGGCCGACTGGTGCAGGCTGGCAGCTGATCCATGCGCGTGATCTGGGCGATGACGCGCATCGTGCGCTGTTCTTGAATCAAACGACATCGTCCGATGAAGCCGATGCGCAAGAACCACCAATATACAACGTCATGTTTGGCATTGGCCGCAGGCAACGGTACGCTGAATTTTCAGACTTGTTGCAGGACGAAGGTGCTGTGCTGTATTACCCCGGCTCTGGTGACGACTACGGGCCCATGCTGCATTTGTACCAACAATTCAAATGGAGCGCGGTGTTTTATGTGGACTACCTGTCCAAGCGCAACGATGCTTTGAAAATGGTCCGTGACATGCCAGGGACCCAATCCACTGATATTCAACCGCTGGGGCCGCGTTTCATGCGCCAGAGGGCATGGAATCGCTACTGGCACACGAATCCGGCCAGTCAACGCTTCGCCGTGTCCCGGTCGGCTTTTGCATTTGCGTGCGACCTGTCGATTGAAGATGCTGCTACGTTTCGCTATCACTTCTACCGCACGGACGCCGTGCAAACCTATGAAAACCTGCTGAACACAGGTGTCAAACCCACTGTGGTGGTTTTGCAAGACCACGGATGGGGCTGCAATTGGACGAGCTTTGGTGGCAGTCATGAAATGTATGAGACGGCGCTATTGCATCGCGCCTTGCCGGAATTCCTATTTGTTGCTGACAACACGATAGTTTGGCCGGGTTACGTGCGGATCGATGCACCGGTGGTCATCGAAGGACAGATGCATCGCCACGCCCGCGCCTTGTACCGGCGCAATCCAGCGGTCAGCTGGCGTGATCTCCTGGATTCGCATTCCAGGCAGTATTGAAATCTTTGACACGGAACGGTACGGCCAGCGCGTTGAGGCGGGCTCGGCTTACCCCCGAAGGCTGCGTTCAGCTTTGGTATTGTTTCAAGGCCAGGCGCAGTTGGCTTTCAACAGCGGCAACCAGATCGGGTGGCGATACCACTTTGAGGTTGGGGCCGAAGCGCAGGATTTCCATCACCAGTTCTGTGGAGGACAGGTAGGGGATTTCAAGCTGCAAAGCGCCCCCCGGCAAAACGCTGGTGCGTTGCTTGGGGTGCCACTTCTCATCCTTGACCCAACGGGCACTTTCCTCGGTGAAATGCAAAACGGCCCATTGCACCGGGCCACCGTGGTAGATGCCGAAGCCTGCATCAATCAAGCCGGAAAGTTTGCTTTCAGAAACACGCTTGGCTACCGTTTCAAGCATGCGTGGCTGGCGTATGACATCCAGCGCAAACACCCTCAAGTCTTTGCGCAGGTGACAGTAGGCAACCAAGTACCAGTTGTCCCGGTAGTAAAGCAAGCGTTGTGGAGACACCTCGCGCTCTGCTTCGGCGTTGGCATGGCGACTGAAATAGTTGAACAGCAGGCGCTTGCCGCTGAACAGTGACGCACTGATCACCTGAAACAAGCTGGCATCCACGGGCCGATGGTGGCCGGTCAGCAGCATACGCACCTGTTTCAAAATTTGCTCCCTGTCGCAAATTTCGGTGGTCATGGTTGACCGAACCCGTTGCAGCAGGGGTTCGATGTGCGGCCCGAGCAAGCCCCCCGTGTCGAGTTCGGACAGGAGTTTGTGCATCATCAGCAACGCCTTGGCCTCGGCGGAAGAGAACCACAGCCCCGGGAACGGTTGCCTCGTGTCCTGGGTGCTGGTTTCAAGCCGGTACCGACGCTCGAAACGGTCATAAACCACCGGCACATTCATCCGGTCACGCATGTAAGCAATGTCGCGCTTGAGCGTGGCAGGGGAAACTTCAAGCGCCTCGATCATCGAATCGAACGTGACGGAGCCCGTGCCTTGCAACATCTGTTCGATACGAAATAATCGTTCAAGCTGGCTCATGGTGGTTCGTTGGTCAGCATCCGTTTGATTGTGACATCACGCCGTCACGGCGCGTCGTCAAATTGCGTAACGGTGCAATCACGTCCTGTCGCTCCAAACTTCTCTTGCAAACCCCTGTTGTTCTGAAATTTCTGAACGACTGGTGCGCGTTGCCACAAGGCGGAGTTCACCGGTAAGTGGCGCATTCAACGACGCTGACAATATTTCATGCCATTGGCTCAACTGGTGAGCCATCGGCATCAGAAGATGGCGGGTGGCCTTTGACTGCCGACTCATGATGAAAGTAAACAATGCGAAGCGATATGTACAAGGTACTGGTTGAACGACCGCGTGTTGCACATTTCCAGGCATCCAACTCGATTCGCGGGTTGAAACGGGCGCGCAATGCGTATCGACGGGCCAAGCATTTCGTGCTTGACGATCACGGAGAAGTCTGTGATCTGTACTGTGCCACCGCGCTGCCAATGCGGTCACGCCAATTGCGTAACAACCTGAAAATGTTCAGCGAGAACCTGAATCCGCTGTGGCGTTTTCTGCGCTCTCGTGCGGGGCGCCCATGGAACGACGTGTATGCGGAAATCCGGGCCCAGATTCATCCGAATGCCGCTGTCCAGCAGCATGTCCTGCAACATATCGCCTGGGACGTTTGTTCAAAAACACGTCGCGGAACCGATGGGCGCGTCTGGAACTGGGCCGAGATCCACGGCCACTGTGACCGAAAAGGAAGTTTCTATGTCGAACCTGAGACAGGGGTTTTGAGGGTGGGTTCAAAATGAGAAAGCCAATTCAGGAGTTAACCTGAAAAAGCGCATATACAAGTCATCTGGCAAGTCAAATCGACTACTGCCACAGGCAGTTATTTTCAATTAATATTGAAGCCAATTGCTCTAGCCATTGTCAATTTTCACTGACTCTTTCTTTATTTTCAGAGTTTTATATTTGACCGAAAGAGGTGATGATGAAAAAACCATCAATCTATAATGCATAATGTCCTTCAACGTCAAATCAAACCCAAATAGGATAAAAAGTGAATACAGAAAATGAAAATATGTCATTTGATTCTGCTGTTACCAGTGAACTTGGAAGCTATGTTTATGCATTGCGAGACCCGAGAGATGGCAAGATCTTTTACGTTGGGAAAGCGGGGGGACGAGAAGGGCAAGGCAACGAACGCGTCTTAGCTCATTTCGAAGAGGCAAAAGTTGCCAAGAGTTCACCGTTAAATAATCGATCCCCCAAGGTCTTAAAAATATTGGATATTTGGGATAATGGTAAGGAACCAGAGTGGTTCATTGTCCGTTATAAATTACCTAATGAAGATACCGCGCTCCATGTAGAAGCAGCCTTGATCGACATTTTAGAAATTTCCCAAAATGGGGCCACAACTAATATCCAAGGTGGCCATGGTGCCAGGAACCATGGGTTGCTAAATCAGGTTGATGTGGAAGCTCTAAAAGCTGAGCCCGTCAATCCATCAAAGAAAATTAAGTGCGTCTTTATTTTTTCGATCCAGCGTGCTATTGAGCAAGGTCTAGAACCTTATGAAGCCACGCGAAAGAGCTGGAAAGGAATTGGTAAATTTCTACGTGAAAAGAGTTCTGATAATCTCGATATGTATGCTGTAGGTGTAGCAAATGGAATTTCACAAGGCGCATTCAGCATATCTAGGTGGAAAAAGTCGAATGAGTCGAAGAACAACAGATGGTACTTCGACGGAAGCGCTGTCAAAGAACCTAACGACTTGCATCAAAAAAATTATCTTTCAGTTATTCAGAAAGCTAGGGGATACTGGCAAAGAGGCGGCTACCTCGTTGTCGAATTTGAAGGCAATGGTGAATTCAAATTTTTGCGTGGGTTTAGTGATAAAGCGAAATTGTTTAAGTTGCAGGGCGGTTAATCGCCGTCTGGGACCCTCAAGTTCGACAGCGATTTCAAGAAGTGCGTTTTTTCCACCATTCAATCCAATAAATTCAACTTTGTACGGAGGGTTTAGAACCGTTTCGCAGTCTGCGCTTTGCACCCTGTTTGTAATGCAATGATTGGGTTACGCCCAAAAAGCTTCGAACTTGAAATGACGGGAACGCGTCCAATCCAAACACCGCCTGCGACCGTGAAGTCACAGATTCAGGCTTGCGCCAACGCCTCCGGCTTAACGCTCCCGAAAGGACTCCATCAGCGTCCGGCGCAGGGGTTTGAGCAGGTAGTCCATCAGCGTCCGGTTGCCGGTGCGGATGTCGATTTGTGCCGTCATCCCGGGCAGGATGTCCAGATGCTTGCCGGTGCTGGACACGATCGGGAAGGCATCCGGGCGGATGTGTACGCGGTAATACACCTCCTGCTTTTGCGAGCTCGCATCCTTGAGGGTGTCGGCGCTGACGTAGATCACCTTGCCCGGCACGCTGCCGAAGAGCGTGTAGTCAAACGGATCGAACCGGATGTTGGCCTCCAGCCCGGGGCGCACGCGTGCGATGTCGGTCGGGCTGATCATGGCCTCCATGATCAGTTCATCGTCTGCGGGCACGATGGCCATGATTTCGTCGCCGGGCCTGAGCACCCCGCCCACCGTCGTCACCTTCACGGTTTTGACGATGCCGTCCAGGTTGGCCGTAAAGATGGTGTCGCTGCGCTCCTGGTCCCGCTTGACCAATTCGTGCTCGTTCTGGGCAATCTGGTCTTCAATTTTGCTGAGCTCTGTGCGCGCATCTTCCAGGTACTTGTTTTTTTGGTTGACGAGTTTGGCCTCTTCCTCGTTCGAGGCCATCTGCGCACCCAGCAATTCGGCACCGCTGACGTCCCCGGACTTCAGCAGATGCTCCACCAGCCGCTGTTTCTCTCTGGCCAGGTTTAGCGCAACCTGCAAGGTGCGCAGTGAGTCTTTCAGGCCATCGCTGCGTTGCACAAACAAGGCCCGCTCAAGGTCTATCTGGCTCTTCTGCGCGGCGGTGCTGGGTGTGGGAAATTGAGGTTCCGACGCCCCCGTGACCTCGGCCCGCAAGCGCGCGGCTCTGGCCTTCAGGGACAGGAGCTGTGCAGACGTCTCGCCCACCATGGCGCCGATGCGCGTGGGGTCCAGCTTGGCCAGTATCTGGCCGCGTTGGACCCGGTCACCTTCTTTCACCAGCAGGTGGGTGAGAACGCCACCATCCACCGACTGAATGACCTGCACCCTGCTGCTGGTAATCACCTCGCCCCGGGCCCGGGCAACTTCGTCTACCCGGAAGACCAGGGACCAGGCCAAAAACAGCAGGACCCCGACGATGACCAGGCCAAAGTACAAACCATTGCGGCGCAGATGGAAGTTTTCCAGATGTTGCGTGCGGTGGCGCTGAACGGCTTCGTCGTCCTGCGGGTGATTTCTAGGCCACATGGGCATTCCCTCCATCCAGCGGCTTTGCCGCAGCCACTGCGGCGCGTGGCGCATTCGCCATGAGTTGCGCCTGCACGTCCTGCGGCGTGCCATCCATCACAACCTCGCCCTGTTGCATCACCACCAGCCGCGTGGCCAGCTTCATGGCCTGCATGGGCCGGTGCGTGGCCACAATCAAAATATCCTCCGGCCGCAGGTTGCTGGCCAGCACATGCCAGACCCTGGCCTCGTTTTCCGAATCCAGCGAGGCCGTGGGCTCATCCAGCAACCAAATGCGGGGCTGGTTGATCACCACGCGCGCCAGGGCAACGAGTTGCCGCTGCCCCCCGGAGAGGCCCTCGCCGCCCTCGCTGATCACGAGGTCCATGCCCTGCGCGCTGGAGGCGGCGATGGCATCCACCCCCAATTCACGGGTGATTTTGAGCAGCCGGGAGTCGCCCACCGTGCCCGAGAGGGTGAGGTTGCTGCGCAGGGTTCCTTTGAACAGGTGAACACTCTGGGGAAGGTAGCCCACCTGGCTGGCCACGACCTGCGGGTCGATCTCCCAGAGGTCTGCATCGCCCAGGCGTACCCGGCCCTCGCCGGGTGGATACAGGCCGGCAATGATCTTGAGCAAGGTGGACTTGCCACAGCCCACAGGCCCCAGCAAAAGCACCCGCTCACCGGACTTGAAACCCAGACGCTTGATCCGGATGTGCTGCACCGGCGACTCGGGGTAGGAAAACCGGAGCTGGTCCAGTTCAATGGATTCGGGCGCCTGCTCTGGAACCAGCAGGGTCTGGTCGGGGCGCCGCTCCAGGTCCAGCACCAGAACCTGATGAACCATCTCCAGTGACTGTTTTACGCCTTGCCACTGCGTCAGGTAATTGACCGCTTGCGCCACCGGTGCAATCACCCGGCCGCCCAGAATGCTGCAGGCCACCAGGCCCCCCGTGGTCAGCAGCCCGGCTTCGATTTGCCACACCCCCACGACAATCGCCGCCACATAGGCCAGGGTCGACAAACCGCCAGTGGCATTCGCGGTGGCACTGTTGATGGCCTTTTGCTCGATGTGGTAGCTGTCAATGCTGGCGGTAATGGCTTGCCATTCTTCCGAAAAACGCCAGGTGGCATTGCCGGCGCGGATGGATTCGGCACCACGGATGGCATCTACCAAAACCCCTTGCCGCTCGTTGCTGCGCACCACCTGCTTGCGCAACAGGCTCTGCAAGCGCTTCTGGGACAGCAGCCCCAGCGCCAACGCCACCAGCAAGAGCAGCAAATACACCCAGGCCAGGGGGCCGCCGATGATGGCAATGAACACAATGAACAAAAGCGCAAACGGCAAGTCGACCAGACTGAAGACGACCCCCGCCGAGAAAAATTGCCGCACCGACTCCAGGCCGCCCACCTGAGCGGCCAGCGTACCCAGCGATTTGGGCTGCTTATCCAGCCGCAGGTGCAGTAGGTGGTCAAAAACCCGCTGCGACACGCGCTTGTCCACCGCCACCGACAGGCTGTCCAGAATGCGGGCCCGCACCGACTTGAGCGACCAGTCCAGCGCCAAGATCAACAACATGCCGGCCACCAGGGTAGTCAAGGTGGCAAAGGCCATCGTGGGCACGACGCGGTCGTACACCTGCATGGTGAACAGCGAACTCGCGATCGCCAACACATTGACCACCACCGTGGCAACAAACACTTTGCCCACCCAGGCCCTGTCGCGGAAAAGCTCCTCCCAGATGAGCTGCGCTGCGCGGTTGGCCGCCAGGGGTGAAGTCCCCCCCCTGGAGCGTTGCGCCGGTACACGCAAGCACACCACCAGGCAGTCCTGCAGGTCGGACTCTGCAATGTCCTGCGGCTGGTTCTGTGCGTCGATCAGAGTGACCTGGTCGCCGGACTTCTTCTCGGCGATGAACCAGTCGCCCCTGTATTGCAGCAGCACCGGCAGGCGGCGCAGATCGAACCGGCGCCAGCCCAGCTGAATCACCTGCACGCCCTTGATCTGGGCCTGGGTGAGGATGAAGCGAACGCGATCGCCCGGCTGCACCTCAGGCAGTGTTTTGTCTGCACGCAGGACGGCCGCATCGAGTCCAGGGACATCGTGGGCCATGCCAAGCATCTGCAGCAAGCGCTGCAGCAGGGGGCTGGTAATCATGGTTTATTTGTCGTTTATGCCGCTCAGCGCGTCGAGTCTGCCGGCGATTGCCGCCAGCTTGAGCGTGTAGGTCAACCAGTTGCTCTCGGCCAGTGCCAGTTGCAACTGCTGATCCGTCAACTCGCGCTGAATGTTCAACAGGTCCAGCCAGGATTTGCCGCCGGCCTCAAACTGGCGCTGGTAGGAGCCCAGCAGTGACGTCAACTCCGACACCGAATTGCCTTGGCTGTCGAGCAAAGACCGCTGCAAGGCCCGGTTCGCCTGCAAAGTCTGAACGGCCGTATTCAAGTCGTTGCGGGCGCTGTTCAGGTTCTCGAGCGCCGCTTGCTGCAAGGCCGAGGCAGCGCGCGCCCGGTTCAGGGCAGCAAAGCCCATGCCCTCCAGATTTCCCTGCAGGACAACGCCAAAGTACGTGCTGTTGCCGTTGCCGGGCTGCCCGTAGTTCTGCCCCGCCTGCAGGGCCAACGTCGGCATGCCGGCCAGCCGCTCGCGGTTCACGTCCGCCGTGCCCAGTTCGACCTGCTTCGCTTTGAGCCCGATATCGGCACTTTGCGACTCCGCCAGTGCGGCAAGCTCCTGGTCGTCGGGCAACTCCGTGACGCCGCTTGGAACCGGAACATCCGCCGGCACCGGAACTTGCGTCAGGCTCTTGAGACCCAGGAGCGCAACAGCCAGACCCGACGCATACCCTGCCCTGCGCGTGCGGGACTGGTTCAGCCGCGCCAGTGCGAGGGCCACATCGGCCTTCGAGGCGAGTTGGCCATCCTCACGCCGCCGGATGCGCTGGTGCAGCTTCTCCAGACTCGCCACATCGTCCTCTGCAATCGCCAGATTGGCCCTGGCTGCCAGCACGCTGCCGTAAGCCACGGCGGTCTGGTCGATGTACTGCCGTTGCATCCGCAACAGATCGGCCGCATTGGCCGCCTTGTCTGCTTCGGCGTAGCCAATCGCACTGCTGATGCGGCCGAACGTCCAGACAGGCTGGGTACCTTGCAAGGTGGCCGGTTGCGTGTTGTTGTCCTGTGCCGAGGCCTGGGCACTGAGCGAAGGCAGCATCTGGGCGCGCGCCGTGTGGATGGCGTAATCCTTGGCCATCAACTCGGCACGCTTGCCGGCAATGGCCGGGTGCAGACCGATCGTCGAGCGCAGGGCCGCCTCCAGACCCCCGGACGGCACCAGCGCCGCTTCCTCCCCGGCGCTTGCGCCACCGCAAGCAGTGAGCAAGGCCAGGAACAAACCGGGGAACGGAGTCTTCACACCCTTCTTCAGCAAAGCACGCCCTCCGTCCTGCCTGTCGATCAGAAGTCCCAACGTGCGGTCAGTGCCAGCTGGTTCGACACGTAAGCGCCGGTCTTCTGGTATTGGCCATACAGTGACAAGGACGACGTCTCACTCATCAGCAAGCTCATACCCAAGGTCGCCTTGACGCTGTTGCCGGCGGCTTCTGTCACTTGCGTATCAAACGCGGCCGCGTTCGACAAATCGCCAATGAACTGTGCGCTCACCGTCCGGTTGAAATTGACGGTCTGGTTCAGCGCCATGAGCGTGAACTCCGGCTTCACCACCATCCCGTTCACGCGGCTGGTGGTGGCCAGGCGCAGGCCCAGGCCGCTCTGGTTGCTGGTCAGGCTTTGTCCCTTCACGCGCAGACCGATGTCACCCGCGTTGGTTTCCTGGTAGTCGTCCTGCTGCAAGGAACTCGTTTCGAAACTCAACAGCGGCGTCAGCGAGGTGGTCGAATCCTGGAACAGGATGCGGTAACCCAGGTTCAACTTCCCGCTGGACTGCTTGCCACTGATGTCGAACTGCGCCGTACGGCCCACCACCGTGGCACGGTTGCCCTGGGTGCTCAGGTTGGAAGACGTGAGTGTTACATCGGCAAACAGTGCCGGGGTGAAGTCGTAGGCGCCATAGAGTGACACGTGCCAGGCTTTGGCGGTTGACGTGTCGCCCAGGCGGAAGTTCTGCTGCTCCGTCTCCGCACTGCTGTTGGACAGTGCCAGGCCGACCACCGAGTCCCGGTTCGGGTGCACATCCAGACCCAGCGAGTAGCCGTTGACCTTGGACTTGAACCCGTCGAATGGGCCCACGGCCTCTTGCGTGCCCTGCGCGTAAACGCTGCGCAGCCATACACCCTTGTTGCGATCAGGCTGGGCCGCATCCGCGCTGCGCAGCTCTTGCATGCGCATGCCGATGTTGTCACTCACGGCAGAGGCCGCAGCAAAATCGCCCATGGCCAATGCGTTGTTGGCACCGGGCGCCAAACGCTGAACCTGCTTGGCCAGGTTGGCCTGGTTGTTACCGTAGCCCCACTGGTTGATGTCCAGCTTGTTCAACACGGTTTGCAGGTCCGCTGTGTAGTTGACACCCGACGCTGCCAGGGTACCCAGGCGCAAAGCGGCCGGGTTGGAGAAATGGCCCGCCGTGCCGGACTTGGCAATGTAGACATCGTTGGCACGCGTGGCCGTCACCACCAGGCTGCCATTCACCTGGCTCAGTGCGGTATCGATGACAAAGCTGTTGTCGGTCAGAATCGTGTTGGGCAGGCCGCTGGTCGCGCCGCTGGCCACGCCAATCAGCGTATAGGTCTGGCCATTGCGCAGGCTACCCAGCATGCTCAGGTTCACCTTCTCGTTGCCGCCCATCACCAGGGTGGAGCCGAGACCACCGGTCGTGCTGCTGGATGCCGCACTGTTCACCAGGCCGCCCCCATCGATCTGACCCCATGCCGTGTTGCCCAATGCGAAATTCAGCGTGGCGCCATTGGTGGTCAAAGCGCCGGTGCCGAAGCTTGACTTCGTCACGGTTGCCGTGTTGGTCAGCGTGCCATCGGCATTCTTGGTGTGCGCAAAGCCCAGCACTGAGAAGAGGTCGGTGGTCACGGTGCCGGCCGTATTCAGCGTCACGTTGGATGAAGCCAATGTCACCGCATTACCGAGATAGACATTGCCCGTCAGGTTGGCGATGGTCGCGTTGCCATTGCTGTTTTGCGTCGTACCCATGGTGGTTGCCGCGGCATACACGTTATGGCCGATGTTGACGGTGGCAGTGGCGGCCGTCACGGGCAATACGACGGCATCACTGGTAGCGGCGTGGAAGTTCACCGCTTTCAGGTAATTCGCCGGATCCCCTATGTTGGTCTGCGTCGTGGCCGAGCCGACAAAATTCAGCGTGCCGGTGTTGGCGGTATCCGTCGTCACCCCGGAGGTGATCAGTTTGCCATCGGCCACATTCACGGTGCCGTCTGCCTGGTAGCGCAAGCTGCCATTCAGGTCACCCAGCAAATTGATGTTGCCGGTACCCGACACATTCAGGGTCGTGGGGGCCGACATGTACACATTGCCGTTGAACGTGACGGTCTTGCCGTTTGCGCCCGCATAGATTTCCAGGAAGTTCTCGCCGCTGGCGGCTGAACCCAGATCGCCAGTCACCACACTGTTGCCAAGAAAGCGCAACGAGGCGTTGTTGGCATTGACAAACGCCGTGGCAGCAGCCGCGTTGCCGGCATGTTGGGTGATCAGGTCCACGCCATCGCCGAGTTGCAAGGTACCGGAACCACCCGCCCCGAAGTCAACCGTACCGACGAAGCCCACATTGTTGGGCGACGCCACTGGGCTGACAGGGCCATTGAATTGAACTGTTCCGTTACCACTGTAAGCCAGCTTGTCGGCATAGACCACACCGCCGGTGAAGATGTCGGTGGCACCGGTCGTACCGGCGTTCACCTGCTTCAATGCCATTCCGCTGACACCGACATTGCCGGTCACCGTCGAGCTGCCCAGCAGTGTGAGGGAGCCCGTGCCGTTCGCGGCCGTGGTGACCGCGCCGGTCAGATTCGCGCTCGCTGCCAGTTGCAGCGTGCCGTCGTTGAACAGCTCGATGCTGGTGGCCTCAACATTGGCCTTGGCAAGCAAGGTCTTTGCCGTAGGTCCGACGGTGTTCACATTCAGCGCGGCCAGTTTGCCGACCTTACCGCTCAAGGTGCCGCCACCCAACGAGTTGAGTGTGCCGGTGAACGTCAAGGACACGACGTCGCCGGTAATTTCCTTGCCGTCGGCCAGGTTCACGGTACCTGCCTGGTCCTTGAAGTTAATCGCACCCGTCAGCCCCTGGTTGAGGTTGGCCGTACCAGCGCCCGAGAACTCAATGGCGGACGCCGTCGTCCCCCCCAAGGTGTTGAAGTTGCCGGTGCCCGTTCCAATGGTGGTGGTCACCGCCGTCAAATTGCCCTGAAAATTGGAGGTGCCTGCGTTCACGCCCACACTGGTAGCCGTCACAGCAGACTGGTACGTGGAGGTGCCGGTGCCCAGGTTGTTGACATTGGTTGCGTAAATGGCACCGGTGAAGGTGGAACTGGCATCCGTCGCACCAGAGTTCACGGTCTCCAGCGAGGCGCCGCTTGCGCCCACCGTGCCAGTCACCGTTTGCGTGCCACCGGCCAGCGTAAGTTGACCCAAGCCATTGCCATCGGTAACGACAGTGCCCGTCAGGTTGTAGCCACTGGCCATCGTCAATGAGGACGATGCCGGTGTGATTGAGTTATTGTTATTCAGGCTGACCGTTTGTGCATACACATTGCCCGATACCGTTGTGTTCGAAACCGCGTCTGCATTGTTGTCAAAGCCGACAGCCGATCCCGTACCGCCAATATTCAAGCGCGCAATGGACATGCCGCTGGCGCCAACATGCCCGCTGATCGACTGTGTGCCCGACAGCATGGTGACTGTGCCGGTATTCGCCAGGTTGGTGGTAATAACGGTTTTATCCAACAAACCAACGATGCTGCCACCCACTTGCAAAACGCCATTGCTGCTGCCGAAAGTCGCTGCATTCACTGCAATGTTGGATTTATTGACATCCAGATACAGATTACTGCCCACCGCCACCACCGAGGCAGCCTGGTAATCCAGGTGGTCGGTTGAAAGATTGCCCCCAATCAAAACCAGCGAACTGTTGCCGTTGACCTGAACCGTGCCAATGGCCGTTGAACCAGACCCCACACTGCCCGTGACCGTGCCGGAACCGTTGAACACCAGGTTGCTGTTGCTGATAGACGTATTGGTCACATCGCCATACAGCGTCACCCCACTACCCAGGGTGACCGTGGAATTGCTGCCCAAGTAATTGAGTGACGTAGAGTGGGATCCATCGCCCAGGTTGCCCAAAAACTGAACTGCGGAGCCGGAGTTCAGGTTAATGTTATTGGCATAAATCTGGTTATTCAATACGTTGCCGGAATTATAAATATTAAAACCAGCTAGCGGGTCAGCCGTCACAAGGGAGCCATCCCAATGGACGCCAACCGCACCCACCAACTGGTTATTTCCATTTAAATTAAAAATAGAATTTGAATTTGAAAAATAATAATTGTCAGGACTGGAGTACGAAGAGTAAATTGCCAACGGTGTAGTACCAAGGACAACTTCACCTGAAATATTAACACCCGAATTTAACGATCCAGAAAAATCACCATTAAAGGTATTACTGGGACCTCCGTTGTTGTAATATATTTCAGCAGAATTTATACTCCCCAAAACAGTGACAGAGGGTGACGTACTTAGGTTGTATCCAGTAGCCATTACAGCACTTGAAGCCATCACCAGCAGACCAAAAACCCCAACCGAAGCAGTTACTTTACCGATTTTAATAATGCGGTAGCTGATTTCTTTGCGTTCCATTTTTATTCCTTTAATTTATATTGTTAGACCAAAAAATTGCCTTTTCAATCAGCAATTGACACGACCCCGATTACTCAACACACAAAAACCCACCCTGCGGGAAAGGGGCGCCGCTCAGATCCACGGCATGCGGGTGGTAGGCCAGCGGGTAAGAAGCAGGCTTGGCTTGTTCGCACTCGCTTTTGCCGCGCTGCAGTTCGCTGTCAGGGACGGCGTTAAACGCGCCGGGACGGTCCCAGCCCGGTTTGCCGTCCTGCTGCACCATGCGCGGGGGCGGACCACCGCTGCCGGGCAACCCGACCTCACAAAAGTAGCCACCTGCGGGCAGGGGGTTACCGGCCCGGTCCAGAGCGTGCGGGTGGTATCCGACAGCGCGCAGTTGGATGCCCACGCGCATGCAGCGGATGTCGCCTACCGCCTGCAAACTGGCGGGGACAGGGCCAAAGGCAGAGATGCGTTTCCAGGTCAGGTACTCCTGGCCTTGGGAATCCCTGGCACCCATGGATACGACTTGCGGTGGCGGATCGCTCGGTCGCTCTCCGATCAAGGGCGCGTTGGAGCAACCGGCCAATGCCAGGGTCAGGGCGGCCAACCAGAAGGGGCCGGTCAGGTGTTTTGAAAGGGCATCCATGTCCAGATCCTCAGGCGATAAACAGGTAATCTGCTGCATTGAGAGTCGGGTTGGTCGTCAACCCGGCAACCGTAACGTTCTGCAGGGCCACCAGCGTGTCGCCACCGGCTACGTTGTGCTCATACACATAACTGCCGGCACCCGATTGGAAGACCACCGTCTGATGGTCTGCTGTGAAGTTGCTCTGCAGGTAGCTCACTGCGTCCACCAGCGATACCGAGTAGGAGCCCAGCGCCGCCCCATAGCTATCGGTGCCACTGAAAGTCAGCAGACCATTCACCACCGCATGGGAATGCAGGTTGCCGGCATCCGTACCGTTGGTGCCACTGGTATCTGCGGCAACAACCGGTGTTGTGAGTTGCAGCGTGTCGTGGGGCACAGTGCCACCGGTGTTTGTCAACGCGATGTCCATGATCGTGTCGTAACGGGACACAATGGAATCGCCCGCGTGGATCACAAACGTGTCGGCGCCCAGACCGCCGGTGAAGACGTCATTACCGGTACCACCGGCAAGCGTGTCCGCAGCGTCGGTGCCGGTCAGGTTGAAGCTGAGCCGGCTTTGGAAATCTGAAGTGGAAAAAGTGCCCTGGAACAGAATGTTCAAATCACCGGCACTCGTCACATCAAAAATCGTACCGTTGTAATTCAGGTCAATACCCAGTGCGGTGACTCCCGCCAGGCTGTGTGCCACCACGTCCCGGCTGGCGTCGAAATCATGAACACCGGCAGCGACCACCACCAGCACGTCGGTGCCGGTAGTGAAACCGTTGACCGTATCCGCCGCTGCAACGGTGCTGTCAGAAACCAGCGTCGAGGCGTTGGCCTGCCACAGCAAGGTATCACTGCCCGTGGTGTGCCCGGTGAGGTTGATGGTATCGGCACCGGACTCACCCGCAATGGTGTTGTTTCCAGTTCCCCCAACCACGATGACGTCATCGCCATCCCCGCCATGCACCACGGTGTTACCGCTGCCTGCGATGGTGATGGTGTCGGCACCACCAAAGCCATAGACATAGGTGGAAACGGAAGAACCTGCGGTGATGGTGTTTACACCATCGGTACCCTGGACGACCGTTCCCAATTCAGTGGTTTGACCAAAAATATCCTGTACGGCCAGCGTGTCGGTGGTCACCGCGCTCTGCGCGCCAAGCGTCAAGGTGCCCTGATTGCCGTGGGCTTGGTTCAGGTCCACCACCACACTGCCGAGTGTGAGCGTGCCCGGTTCGTTGGAAATCACGGTCAGGCTGCTTTGCGCATCACTCACGGTGACATTTTGCGGCGCGGTGTGGTCAACGATCACGCGGGCCACTGCCTGCGTCTCAAAGCCCTGCACATTGCTGACCACGACCTGCAAACTCGCAACCCCGTCCGTCGTCAAACCGCTGAACCCGGCCACCAGGGAATTGGTGGTCTGGCCTGTGATGTCAGCCCCCACCTGAACCCCATTCAGATACAACCGCACCACATCCGTGGGCAGCAGCAGATGGTCGAAATTCACAGTGACATTCAGGGATGTATCGTTGGTGTAGGTGCCGGTAGACAGGATCAGCACCTGTTTGCCCGCGCCAACCGCTGCAATATCGGCCGCAGCCATGCTGGGGTTCGCCGGGAATACAGGCGCCGTGATCGGGTTGTTGAAGTAGCGCTGGTAGGTGGCATCGGCGGCACCGTCGTACATCACCAACTGGTCTGCGCTCAACTTGCCGTTGACCTGCAAAATCAGCCGGGCCTCGCTGTTCTGGATCAGGCTGTCCTTGGAAGCCACGAGGTACACAAACGTTTCCGAACCGTTGTACACGGCCACATAACTTGCAATGCCGGTCAGCGGGTTACCCGCAGTTTGCTGTCCCAAGATTTCCAGGGAGGGCACAAAGCCATTGCTGTAGGCCACGTTGTAAAAGTTGAGGAAATTGACGTTATCCCAGGCACCGGTGCTGCCGGGCGCAGCCCCTGCAGCCAGGATGGTTGCGCCCGCATCCAGGATGGCAGACCCTGGGGCGGCATACGTGGCATTCAGGTAGGGCTGCACGTTGTTGATGCCATCGTTGAGCATCAGACCGCCAGTGACCCAAAATGGTATGGCCAGGATCGGCCCGACAAAAGGAATGCCGGCCAGGCTACTCCCGATCGAGATGGATGCGGAGCCTGCTCCGATCACGGCCACCTTGGACGGCGTATGCGCATAGTCATAGGCCGCGTTGTTCCAGGCACCGTTGGATTGCCAGCCATAAGGCAGGGGCCCATTTACAGGATTGTTGTAGTAGTCCGGATCACTCGGTGTGCTGCCGTACGAGCTCAGAATCCCGTTGTAGGTTGATTCATAGGTCAACTGGGAAACAATGAAACTGCCCGAATTGAAATTTTGCCCCGCCCCCAAACCGGCCCCGACACTCAGGTCCGTGGATGTGCTCACTCCGTAGCTGCCTGGTGTGACGATGCCAAGCTGGGTCTTGAAGGAGTCCAGCAGACGGGTATCCAGATAGATCTTGTCACTGGCACCAAATCCCGTGACCTGGGTTTGCATTTGGTACGTATCCACATACACCCGGTCGGCATGTGCGCCGCCACCCAGGTTGAGGGTATTGCTGCCGGTGCCGGGATCAATCCAATCCACACCTGTTGACCCATACACCGTGTCGTTGCCCGCGCCGGTCTGAACGACGATGGTGCCGTTGTTGACCACGTCACCACTCACATCCACCGTGTCGTTGCCAGCCCACCGGCCTGCGGTCGTAAGCGTGGGGTCCATGCCCCGCAGGCCGTCTACCACGGCGAAGCTGCCAGACGCAATGCGCAGCGCATCCCCTGTGGCACCTACGGTGGGGCCGTTTTGCCAGTCCCACACATGCGACTCGGCTTTGTCTGCGCCAAAAGGCTCCCACGCGGGTGAGTAACCGACATAAAACACGTCGTGGCCTTCACCGCCCCACACTTGGTCCACGCCCGCGCCGCCGTAAATCAGATCCGTTCCGGAGCTGCCATACAGCACGTCGTTCCCCGTGCCACCCCAGACTTCGATCGTGCCGCTATTGCTGACATTGCTGCGCAAATCGATGGTCTGCGCGCCGTCCCAACGCGTTGCATCAGCGGCCGACATCCCGGCAAGGCTATCGATATGCACCGTGGAACCGCTGGCCACTGTCAGGCGGTCGTACACCGTGTCGGCTCCGCTCGCAGCACCGTTCCAGTTGGAAGCACTATTCCAATCACTGCCGGACCAAGCCTGTGCGTCCCAGCCATGGATCGTGTCGGTAGCAGCCGCTACGTTCGCAGACGTGATCGTTCCATTGCTCTGGCTCACGTAGCCCACGGCAAAGTGGTCGCTGCCCGTGCTGCCAAAAATCGTATTGCTACCGGCGCCCGACGCCACCTGGATCAGGGCAAAGTTGTAGACCTGTTGGCGCAGATCCACTGTGTCGTTGCCGGTCCAGTCGCCATAGCCGGATAAAGAGGCGATCACCGCAGTGCTGCCCAGCGCCACATGGAGCTGGTCGCGGTGCGCGCTCTGGTCGTCCCACCCCCAGATTGCATCGGTAGCCGGACCCGAGGCCGTGGGGTCGGCACTGCCATCGATGACACCACCGACCGGCACATAGTGGTAGCCAGTCCAAATCTGATCCGTACCGTTGCTGGCGAAAATCTGGTTGGCACCCGCACCGGCTGCAATATGCGTCACGCCGTTGTTGGTGACGCCGCTCAAGTCGACCCTGTCCGCTCCAGTCCAGTCGGCTGCACCGTACAGGCCGCCGATCACCGCCACCCCGCGGGTGCCGATCACCATGCTGTCGGCGTCATTTTGCCAATCCCGGATCACATCGAGCCCGGTTTGCTGGGCCAGCAATTCAGAGCGGCCGCTGGCTTCGTTCAGGGCCCCGACCACGGGGTTGAAGTTGTAACCCACCAGGAAGCTGTCGGCACCGTCGCCACCCGTCAACTGGTTCCCCGCGCCGGTGGATGCGCCTCCATAGATGTGCTCCGCACCCTTGCTGCCCGTGAAGGTGTCATTGCCATCGCCCAGGGCCACGACGATGACCCCGGCATTGGTGACCTGGTTACCGGAAAGATTGATCGTGTTAGCACCCGACCAGTCCACCGGGCCCGCCAAGCCCGCGATGATTGCGGTGCCGTTGATGCTGACATCCAAGGTGTCGGATACGCCATTCCAGTCCCAGAGGATGTCGGTTGAGCCCGCTGCATTCACCGCACCGGTGCTGGCTTCCCGGTTGTAGCCCACGTAATAGGCATCTGCGCCGCCGTTGCCCCAGGTCTGGTTGTAAGCGCCAGCTGCGGAACTGCCATAAAACGAATCTGTGCCGGTGCTGCCGTACACGGTGTTGGTACCGGCCCCGGTGGACACGATGACCGTGCCGCTGTTGCTCACCTGCTGGCGCAGGTCCACCGTGTCGTTGCCATTCCAGTCGGCATGGCCTGCAAGCGCAGCAATGACCGCCGTGCTGCCGAGCGCCACAGTGAGCTGGTCACGGTGGGCGCTCTGGTCATCCCAGCCCCAGATCGCATCGGTGGCAGCAGCGGAGGCCGTGGGACCGACGCTTCCATCGATGACACCATTGACTGCCACATATTCGTAGCCCGTCCATACCTGGTCAGCACCATTGCTGGTGTAAATCAGGTTATTGCCTGCGCCGGCAGCTATTTTGATCAGGCCGTTGTTATCCACACGGGCACGCAAATCAACGGCATCGTCTCCTGCCCAGCCTGTTACGCCATAGAGACCGCCGATGATTGCGGTCGCCGTGTTGCTGACGTGCAAGGTGTCGCCCCCGTCTCCGCCCGCCCAGTCGTGAATCACGCTGGCATTCTGGACGGCCACCACACCGGTCTGGTTTGTCAGATCGAACAGACCCGGTGCAGAAACGGTCTCGGTGGTTCCTGCAATGTTCAGCGCGCGGCTCACCGGGTTGATGTCATAGCCAACCCAGAAAGTATCCTGCCCACTGCCACCCGTCATCTGGTTGCCAACAGCCACGCTGGTGCCACCAAACAGTTGGTCATTACCGCCACCGCCGAGCAGGATGTCGTCGCCGCCCGCGCCATCCAGAATGTTGTCGCCGCCGTTGCCGGTAATCCGGTCGTTGCCGTCGGAACCCACCACGTTCTCAAAGCCACTGGCTTCGGCAGGCGCACCGCCGGTCTGGCTGCTGCTGTAGGTGCCCGTATCCAGGTCAATGACAACACCGTCGTTGTACGGGCTGTTGCCAAACGCGCGCGTCAGGGGCTTGAACAGCACCCAATCGGTACCGTCGCCGCCGCGCAGGGTGTCGTTTCCGCCTGCGCCGTAAATGATGTCGTCACCTGCCCGGCCATCCAAAACGTTGGCACCGGTGTTGCCGGTGATCTGGTCATTCACCGCCGTGCCCACCACGTTCTGCACGTTGGCGTAGCCCGTCACATGGGTGGTCACCTCGCCACCGGCTTTTTGCGTCAGGTACAGCGTGCCATTGAGCGAACCCGAATTTGCACCCAGATCGATAACCAGGCTCTTGTTGAGAATCGAAGCGGGCAATGCCGTGCCATCCACCGCCAGACGATGCACAGTGCCCGCCGTGCCCGACAGATCCAGCGTGCCGGGACCGTTACCAGGGTAGGGGTTGGAGGGAGGTGGCGCGGGTGGCGTACCCGAACCGCCAGCGCCGCCGCTGCCGCCGCCGCCGCCAGCGGCAGCGCCTGCCAAGGCCACACCACCACCCACCGTCGCCACCTGGCCCAGGCCTGCCAGCGATGTCGCCGTACTCAAGGTGGTGGCCGCTGCCACCGAAGCGGAAGGTGCCGCTATCGCCCCGGCAGAAGCCGAAGCGCCCGAGCCTGCAGCAGCAGCATCTGCCCCTGCCGCCAAAGCACCTGCATCGGCCAGCAAGACCACGTCACTGCCGTATCCCGAAGCGGCCGAGCCCTCCTCCCCTTTCAGGCGCTTTTTCAGCCACGCGTCGAAATCAACGCTGATCTCCGCTGGAAGGACCTCTTGCGCAGGCAAAGAGGCGGCCGGTATGAGGTTTGCATTTTGCCAATCAGCAGATGCTTGCTTGGTAAAAAACTTACCGGCTTCGGATGCGTGTATATCGGCCATGTGCGTGCCCAAAAAACTTTATTTTGTTGACTGACTCCGTTTTTGATTGTAGCGACTTGAAGCACTGAAAATTGTCAACTTAACTTGCCCTGAAATCTACAATTACCCGCAGATCGCACGCTTTTACCTATTTTCCGAAGCAGTGGCGTCATTTTCCCGGCCAGTATTTCCGCCTGAGCCCTCCCAACCATTGCGCAATATCTGCGCACCTTGCCGATGGACGCGCACAGAAAAAGTGTCAATTTAACTTGACATCTTCGTTTGACTTTCAGAACATACGAACAAATCTCAAACGATGAAAGACTATGGCACAGCCCTTCCCCTTCTCAGCAATCGTCGGACAGGAAGACATGACCCTGGCCATCCAGGTCGTGGCGGTAGACCCGCGCATTGGCGGCGTGCTGGTGCTGGGGGACCGGGGAACCGGCAAATCCACGGCCGTACGCGCTCTGGCGGACTTGCTGCCGCCCATCAAGGTGGTGGCGGGTTGCCCCTATGGCTGCGACCCGGCCAATGCACAGGCGCAGTGTGACGCCTGCAAATCCCGCACCGCCAGCCGGACAAAAACCGAATTGCGCCCGGTTCCCGTGGTGGACCTCCCGCTGGGTGCCACCGAAGACCGCGTGGTGGGCGCGCTGGACCTGGAGAAAGCCCTGTCGCAGGGCATCAAGGAATTTGCACCGGGCCTGCTGGCGCGGGCCAACCGCGGCTTTTTGTACATCGATGAGGTCAACCTGCTGGAAGACCACATCGTCGACCTCTTGATTGACGTGGCCGCCTCCGGCGAAAACCTGGTGGAGCGCGAGGGCCTGAGCGTGCGCCACCCGGCCCGCTTCGTGCTGGTGGGCAGCGGCAACCCCGAAGAGGGCGAATTGCGGCCACAGTTGCTGGACCGGTTTGGCCTGTCGGTGGAGGTCAAAACCCCGCAGGACCTGGCGTTGCGGGTGCAGGTGGTGCGCCGCCGCGATGCCTATGAGCGCGATCCGGCGGCCTTCCGCGCCGAATGGGAGAAGGCCAACCTCAAGCTGCGCCAGCGCATCCTGCGGGCACAAAAGTCCCTGGCGCTGATTGACGTGGACGACGCGCTGCTGCTGCTGTGCGCCACGCTGTGCCACCACCTGGGCACCGATGGCCTGCGCGCCGAACTGACACTGCTGCGTGCCACCCGCGCCTATGCGGCCCTGATGGGCGACAAGGTGGTCGACCGCAGCCACCTGCGCGCCATGGCGCCCCTGGTCTTGCGCCACCGGCTGCGGCGCAATCCGCTGGACGACACCGGCTCGGGGGTGCGTGTACAGCGCGCCCTGGACGAGGTGATGGCGGCATGACCCCTCAGGAGGCCGCCCGCCTGACGCAAGTCTGGCAGGACGCGCAACTGGCACTCCTGGCCCTGCAGCTGGACCCGCAGGGCCTGGGGGGCGTGTGGCTGCGCGCAGGCCACGGACCGGTGCGCGACGCCTGGCTCGCGCAGCTGCAAGCCACGGAAATTTCCAGCGTGCGGGTGCCCGCCCAGGTGGACGACGAGCGGCTGCTGGGCGGCATCGATCTGGCGCAAACCCTGCAGTACGGGCGCCTGGTGCAGCAGCAGGGATTGCTGGCACAGGCGCACGGCGGGCTGCTGCTGCTGCCCATGGCCGAACGCCTGCCCACGCAGACCGTGGCCCATATTGCGCAGGCGCAGGATCTTGGCGTGGTGCACAGCCAAGGTGGGCACGCGGTGCAGCCGGCGCGCTTTGCCATCGTGGCGCTGGACGAGTCCGAAGGCGAAGAGACCGGCTTGGCACAGCGCCTGACGGACCGGCTCGGCCTGTGGCTGGATGTGCGCGGCAACTGCCTGGCCGACACGCGGGAGGCCGTGGAGCCCTTGAGCCCGCAAGAGCGCAGCGACGCCCTGCAGGGCCTGAACCGGTTGCAGCCCACCGAGCCGCAGGTGCACGCCATGTGCCAGACCGCCCTGGCGCTGGGTGTGTACAGCCTGCGCGCGCCCCTGATGGCGCTGCGGATGGCTGCGGTATGCGCCGCACTGGAAGGCCGGGACACGCTGGACGATGCGGACCTGGGCACTGGCGCGCGCATGGTGCTGGGCCCGCGTGCAACCCGCCTGCCGCAGAGCGCCCCCGAACCTGCGCAGGCACAGGCCGAACCGCAGGCAGAACCGCAGGACGGGCCCGACAGTGCGCCCCCGCCACCCGACTGCACCCCAACGCAAGCCCCGCCGGAACACGCGCAAAACCCCCAGGACCACAGCCCCGACCAGGCCCAACAGCCACAAGAGGTGGAGGCGCCGGACCCGGAGCTGCTCATGGCCGCCGCCCTGGCCAGCCTGCCGCCGCACCTGCTCGACCGCCTGCGGTTGGGCCAGGCCGGCCGCAACAAGGCGCAGGGTGTGGGCAGCAGCGGGCAGGCCACACGCAGCCACTTGCGCGGCAGGCCGCTGGCGCCGCGGGCGGGTAAGCCGGGCTCGGGCGCACGCCTGCACCTGCTCGCCACGCTGCGGGCCGCCGCGCCCAAGCAACGCCTGCGGCACAAGCTGCCGGGTGCGGGCAAGGTGTGCCTGCGTGCAGAAGACTTTCATGTGCAGCGCTTTGCGCAGCGCAGTCCCTCGTGCCTGATCTTTGCGTTGGACGCCTCCGGCTCCGCCGCGCTGCAGCGGCTGGCCGAAGCCAAGGGCGCGGTGGAACTGCTGCTGCAAGACTCCTACGCACGGCGCGACAGCGTTTGCGTGATTGCCTTTCGCGCGGCTGCAGCGCAGGTGCTGCTGGTGCCCACGCGCTCGCTGGTGCGTGCCAAGCGTGCCTTGGCCGGATTGCCGGGCGGCGGCGGCACCCCGCTGGCCAGCGGCATGCAGGCCGCACTGGTGCAGGCCCGCGCACTGCAGCGCGCCGGTACCACCCCCATGCTGGTGATGCTGAGTGACGGGCGGGCCAATGTATCGGCCGCCGGCGTGGGCGGGCGGGCCCAGGCCCAGGCTGACGCGCTGGCCTGGGCGGGGCAATGGCGCAACAGTGGTTTTTCTGCGCTGTGGATAGACACCGCGGCCCAGCCGGAAGCGCAGGCCCAGGCCCTTGCACGCCAGATGGGCGCCAGCTACTTTCCCATGCCTTATGTGCAGGCCCAGCGCATGGCCGCCGTCGTCCAGGACGCGGCCGCACAGCTGCGCCAGGCCTGAGACCTGTATGTGGACGCCGTCGTATTCCCCCATGGACTGGGAAGCCCACAAGACCACCTGGCCCAACGCCCACCTGAGCCGCTTTGTCCAGTTGCCGGGCCAAAGGTGGCATGTGCAAACCAGCGGAAGCGGGCCGGTGCTGCTGCTGCTGCATGGCACCGGCGCCTCCACCCATTCCTGGCGTGACCTGATCGCCCCCCTGTCGGCGCACTACACAGTGGTCTGCCCCGATCTGACGGGCCATGCCTTCACCAGCCGGCACCTGTCGCAAAGCCCTTCGCTACCCCACATCGCCCGCAACCTGAACGCCTTGCTGGAGCACCTGCAGGTGTGGCCCCACGCGGTGATCGGCCATTCCGCAGGGGCAGCCATTGGCGCACAACTGCTGCTGGACCAGACGCAGCGGCCCACCCCGGTCTTGATCGGGCTGAACCCGGCCTGGCTGCCACTGCATGGCGTGTCGAGCTGGCTGTTTCCGTCGGCAGCCCGCTTGCTGGCGTTGAACCCGTTTTCGGCCAGCCTGTTTGCCCGCTTATGCAGCCAGCCGCAGGTGGTGAAAGCGCTGATCGCCAGCACGGGCTCGCAGCTGGACGAACGCGGGCTGGACCTTTACCAGCAGCTGCTGCAGTCCCCCGGACATGTGCATGGCGTGCTGCAGATGATGCGGGCCTGGCACCTGGATGCATTGGAGCGCGCGCTGCCCCGGCTCAAGGGACCGGTTTTTATGCATTTGGGGGCCAATGACCGCACCATCCCGGCGCAGCAGACCCACAGCGCGCAGGCACGGATTGCACAGGCGCAGATCGTGCGCGTGGCCGGGCTGGGGCACCTGGCACATGAAGAGGCGCCCGAACGCACCAGCGCCCAAATCCTGGAGTGGCTCAGCCAAACGGCCCGTTGAGCACCAGGGTCTGCCAGTTCAGCAGGCCCGCCGCACTGACCCAGAGCAGGTAGGGAACGTTGAGCCAGGAGGCCATGCGCCCGTAGGAGCGCAAGCCCAGCACCAGCGACAACACCGAGAGCCACAGCAAGACCCATTCGTTCAGGGCCCAGTCCGGGCGATGCAGCTTGAAGTACAGCAGGCTCCACAGCATATTCAGGGCGCCATTGAGCAGAAACAGAATCCACAGCCGGCGCTTGCGCGCAGGCGTTTCTGCCATGGTCCAGGCGCTGGCCGCGCTAAAGGCGCACAGGGTAAAGATGCTGCTCCAGATCACCCCGAAGGCGTAGTCCGGCGGCTTCCAGGCCGGCTGCTGGAGTGCAAAGTACCAGTCACCGAGTTCGGTGAGCGACGCACCCGCACCGGCCACCGCCAGGCTGATGGCAAAGGCGACCGCAAACGCGAACCAGAATGAACGCTTCACATGGGTTTCCTCAGGCACGGGCCACGCCAAACAGGTGGGCCACATCTTTGACAAAGATGCGCAGATGCGCCATGGGGTCCTTGCGCACCAACTGCTTGTTCATATAGGACTCGAAGGTCAGGCGCTGCACGTCGCGGTCCTCGCACATTTTGACGAAGCGCTCGCGGCGCTTGTCGCTCTGGTACCAGAAGTACTGCATCACGCCCAGCACCCAGAAGACCCGGCCGTGCTGGCGCAGAAAATTTTTGCGCGCCCGCTTCAGGCAGGCAGGCTGCCCGGTGCGCAGGGTCTGGTGCACGGCGCTGGCCACCATGCGCCCGCAGTCCATGGCGTAGTAAATGCCTTCACCGGAAGACGGGGCCACCACCCCGGCGGCGTCTCCGGTGGCCACCACATCGCGGCCGTTGTCCCAGCGGGGAAGTGGCTTCAGCGGGATGGGCGCGCCTTCGCGGCGCAGGGTTTCCGCTCCGGAAAGCCCCGCCACTGCGCGCAAGCGGCTGACCGAATGGCGCAGGGAAAAGCCTTTGTCGGCGCTGCCGGTGCCCACGCTCATGGTGTCGCCATGCGGGAACACCCAGCCGTAAAAGTCCGGCGAGATGGGCCCCTGGTAATACACATCGCAGCGGCCGGGGTCGTAACCGGGCGCCGCTGCGGGGGCGCGGATGATCTCGTGGTAAGCGAACACGTATTTGGTTTTCTCGGCACCCGCAATGGTCTGGCGTGCCACTTCCGAGCGCGCACCATCGGCGGCAATCACCATCCGTGCACGCAGGCTGTCGGACTCACCCAGGCCATTGCTGTGCACCGGACGGAAATGCACCCGGGCTGTGCCGTCTTCATCGCGCGTGATCTTCTCAAAGCTGGCACGGCAGCGTTCCACGCCATGGCTGGCGGCACGTGCGCGCAGCCACTCATCGAAGCTGTCGCGGTTGACCATGCCGACAAAGCCATTGTCGATGTGCATATCCACCTGCTTGTTGGCCGGCGACACCATGCGGGCACAGCGGATCTTCGCCACCAGCAGATGGTCGGGGATTTCAAAGTCCTGGATCAGGCGCGGGGGGATGGCGCCGCCACAGGGTTTGGTGCGCCCCTGACGGTCCAGCAGCAGCACACGCCAGCCCTCGCGGGCCAGATCGTCTGCCGCCGTGGCGCCCGAAGGGCCACCGCCCACCACCACCACGTCATAGTCCTTTGTACGCATGCTTTGGCTCCGGTTGTGCAGGACCTGCCGCTTAGGCGGCCACCTGCGGGGTGAAATGCAAAGCCCAGGCACTGACCATCATGCCGGACACATAGAGCGGGACACCAAAGGCACTCAGCATCAGGGCTTTGTCCTTGGGTTGTTGAATAAAGCGGCGCATCAGCGGCAGTTGCCCCAGCGCCAGCGCCAGCACGGCGGCGGCGTGCCAGGGCAGGCTCCACTGCAGCAACAAGGCCACCACAATCGCCTGCGGCAGCAGCATGCAGGCACAGGCGGTTTTGGCAGCATTGACCATGCCAAGCTGCACCGGCAGCGAGCGCACGCCCATTTGCGCATCACCCTGCACCGACTTGAAATCATTGAGCGTCATGATGCCGTGGGCACCGGCGCTGAACAGCAGGGCCAGCAGCAGCGAGCGTTGCCCGGGCAAGGCACCGCCCAACATCACGGCCCCCCCGGTGATCCAGGCCAGGCCCTCATAGCTCAGCGCGCACGCTGCATTGCCCCACCACCCGTTTTGCTTCAGGCGAAAGGGCGGCGCACTGTAAGCCCAGGCCAGCACCAGCCCCAGGCAGCAGGCCCAAAAGCCCCAGGTACCCAAGCCCCAGGCCCAGACCAATGACAGCAAAGTCCACACAATGGCGATGTACAGCCCCCACTGGCCGGGCATGCGGCCGGACGGAATGGGACGCAGGGGTTCGTTGATGGCATCCACATGGCGGTCAAACCAGTCGTTGACGGCCTGGCTGCTGGCACACACCAGCGGGCCGGTCAGCACCAGGCCCAGAACGATCAGACCCAGATTGGCACCCAGGCTTTGGCTGGAGGCCACCACGCCACAGGCAAAAGCCCACATGGGAGGAAACCAGGTAATGGGTTTGAGCAGCTCGGCTACTGTGGAGAGGGAGGGGTGCGCCATGGCCCCATTTTGACGATACGCGCCCGTATGTCAACTGGCATTTACACTTAAAGTGTCAATTTAAAATTGCAGGTTCTGATTCACTGACCATACCGAAGCGGCGCAGCTTCACGTACAGACTCTGGCGCGACAGGCCCAGCATTTCCGCTGCCGATGCGCGGTTGTTGCCGGTAAGCTCCAGCGCCGACTGGATGCACATCTTCTCGATCATGTCGATGGTCTCGCCCACAATGTCCTTCATGGGCATGCGCCCGACCAGGTGCGACAACTCGGCAATCGACCCCGCCATGCCGGTGGCAGCCGGTGTTTCCTGGGCGCGGCGGCGCACCACATCGCGCACGTAAAAGGCATAAAAGGTTTCGTCTCCGGCCAGCGAGAGGGCCGAGATTTCCACCGCCATCGGGCTGCCGGCCATTTGGCGCAGTTCCGTGGCAAATTCCTTGACCATGGCCTGTGAGCGCAGGTTGGTTTGCAGCACGCCCCAGTCCACACCGCCGCGCAACAGCCAGTTTTCCAGCGGTTGTCCGAAAAGCTGTGACAAGGCGGTGGCCCCCAGCATGGACAGGAACTCGGCATTGGCCGATTGAATACGCCCGGCCCGATCGGTCAGGACAAAGCCATCGGGTGACTGCTCCAGGGCCTGGGCAAACAGGTTTTGCGGGCTGGCTGCGCGCAGGGCGGGCACCGCATCCTGTGCCAGCAAACGCACCAAAAACTGGGGGCCGCTTTCCTGGCGGAACACCGATGCCGATACGCTGCAGTCCAGGCTGGCTCCTGCAAACCGGGCACGGCACATCTCCACCCGGCCGGTGGCATGGGCCATGCGCAGCAGCGATTGCAGGTCTTCCCGGGCAGCGGGCTCGAAACATTCGTAAACGTCCCGCCCCACCAGCTTCTTGCTGGAATCCTTGGTGAACAGCTGGGCGTTGGCGTTGGCGTCCAGCACCCGGTAGCTGGAGCCATCCACCACCAGCACGGCTTCGTTGGAGGTTTCAAACAGGGTGCGGAATTTGGCCTCGACGTGGCGCAGGCGCAGGTAATCACGCTCGATGGATTGCTGGGTTTCAATCAGGCGCCGTTGCAAAAGGGCCATCGCCTCCATGTCGCGCCCCAGTGCCAGCAGGCGCCCGTCTGCACCCAGGCTGATCACGGCATATTGGACCGGCACATCCGAGCCCTGCGGAGAGGGGTGGTTGACCTGGCGCCAACGCAGTTCCTCGGAAGCTTTGCCGGGCTTGAGCATGGACTCCACCTTGGCACGGCTATCCGACGTGGTGGTTTGCACCCACGGTTTGCCGATCCAGGCCTGGCAGCCCAAGGCCAGAAGCTCGGTCTTGCGAACCGACACATCCTCCACCACGCCTTCCTGGCTCAGCACCAGGGCGATATCGGAGGAAACACTAACCAGTTGGGCCAATGTATCGGTACTTAAGTTTTCAAGATTCATGGGGTTACCGGTTTCTGCCAACGGATGAACACTGCAGCCGCCTATGGCCTGGCTGCGTGTGAACCCGCAAGGGTAAACTCTTGTATACGTTTCGAAGTGTCTATTGTAATGGCGCAGGGGCCATACTCCGCCTGGCACCGGGGGTCTTGTTTCACATATTGGTGGGCAAGTCGCAGCGATTCCCGCGCATCTCCGCCAATAAAGTCTGCACCCAGACTCAGCATCAGGCCCCGGTGCGAGGCTGCCATGGGGCCGCCGACCATGATTTTCAGGGCCGGGTTGGCCGAAGCCGCACGCAAATTGCGGATCAGGCTGCCGACCGTCTCGAGACAGCGGGTGGTCCCCACCGACAAACCCAGCACATCAAACCAGCCGGACTGCACGCTGCGCAAGGCACTGGCAGCGCCCGGAAACGGCACGCCAGAGACCTGCCAACCGCTCTTTCGAAAGAACTCGCCCAGCATGAACACGCCCATGGTGTGTTGGGAGCCGGGGCAGCAGAACAGCAGTGCGCTCAGCCCGTTGTTGGCATCGCAGGCCTGGCTGAGAAAGGTGGGACTCAGGTCATACAAGGTTTGCTGCAGGCGGGTGCTGGCAATGCTGACCGCCACAAAGTCCATCCGGTCGGCCAACCACCACTGGCCCAGCAATTGGGCGGCCGGTACCACCCCCTGCAGGTAGATATCTTCCCAATCGGTGCCGGCCTGCGCCCAGGACTGCAGCAGCAGCAGGGGTTGGCCCGCCTCCTGCCAGCAGGCCTGCGCCAGGGCATGTACCTGCGCGTCGTTGACGCCTGCAGTCCGGGGCTGCAGGGAGGGCCAGGCGCCTGGTGACGCCTCTTGGCGGTCCGGGGACTGGGACATATCGGTGTGAGCGGACAGGGTGGTTTTCACGGCAATGGACCTCTTCTGGTGGAACCCATCAGAAAGTTTTACCCGCTTTGGCGAATTCGCACCTATGGAAAACCCTAGGATTGTAATTAAATAAATACGTCAATTTTAGTTGACACTTTTGCAGACAACACCTACATTGAAATCATCTGATCTACATCAAAGCGCTCCATGTCCACCACCGCCGTACAACACCCCCTGTACACACCTGAGCAAAAGCAGCGCCGTGACGCATCGGCCTGGACGCTGGTGCAAGGCGTACTGGCTCCCCTGCAATTCCTGGTGTTTCTGGTCAGCCTGGGCTTGGTGCTGCGCTGCCTGACCACAGGTGCAGACGAGTCGGCGGCGCTGCTGTCGGTCGTGGTCAAGACACTGGTGCTCTACACCATCATGGTGACGGGCTGCATCTGGGAAAAGGTGGTATTCGGCCAGTACCTGTTTGCCCGCGCCTTTTTCTGGGAAGACGTGTTCAGCATGCTGGTCCTGGCACTGCACACCGCCTACCTCTGCGCCTGGTGGACCGCTGCCCTGAGCCCGACCCAACAACTCTGGCTGGCCGTGGCGGCCTATGCCAGCTACTGCATCAATGCCACCCAATTCATCCTCAAGCTGCGGGCAGCCCGGCTGCAGGCGGCGGCCATGGCGCCTTCAAGCCCCGCAGCAGCCGTTTAAACACAAGGTAACCACAAGGTAAAGCCATGCAGCCCATCATTCCCATCCAGAGCACTGCCAAGGGCTGCAGCGATGCCCCCGTGCTGAGCGAAAAAGGCCAGCGCGAGGTGTTTTGCGGCCTGACCGGCATCATCTGGCTGCACCGCAAAATCCAGGACGCCTTCTTTCTGGTGGTGGGTTCACGCACCTGCGCCCACCTGATCCAGAGCGCTGCCGGGGTGATGATTTTTGCCGAGCCCCGCTTCGGCACCGCCATCATCGATGAGCGCGACCTGGCCGGCCTGTCCGACGCCAATGACGAACTCGACCGCGTGGTCTCCGAGTTGCTGGCGCGCCGCCCCGACATCAAGCTGCTGTTTCTGGTGGGCTCCTGCCCGTCCGAAGTCATCAAGCTCGATCTGTCCCGTGCCGCTGAGCGCCTGAGCCGCAGCTACCTGCCCCGCGTGCGGGTGCTCAACTACTCCGGCAGCGGCATTGAAACCACCTTCACCCAGGGCGAAGACGCCTGCCTGACCTCGCTGCTGCCCACCCTGGGCCAGCGCCAGTCGCCCAACCGCCACCTGCTGATCGTGGGTACGCTGGCCGATGTGGTGGAAGACCAGCTGGGCGCCCTGCTGCACAAGATGGGCATTGACGACTTTGACTTCTTCCCGCCCCGGCGCAGCAGCAAGATGGGCGCTATCGGCCCCAACACCGTCTACCTGCTGGCCCAGCCCTTCCTGGCGGACACCGCGCGCGGCCTGGATGCCTTGGGTGCGCAGCGCCTGCCGGCCCCCTTCCCGCTCGGCGTGGAAGGCACCACCGCCTGGCTGCAAGCCGCTGCCAGCGCCTTCGGTGTGGAGGCACAGCGTTTTGAGGAGGCCGTTGCCGCCCCGCGCCAGCGCGCACAGACCGCCCTGGCGCGCCAACGCAGCCAGCTGCAGGGCAAGAAAGTGTTCTTCTTCCCCGATTCGCAGCTCGAAATTCCACTGGCCCGCTTTCTGCACCGCGAACTGGGCATGGAACTGACCGAGGTGGGCACGCCCTATCTGCACCGCCAGATCATGGCCAGTGAGCTGGCCCTGCTGCCCGAGGGCACCCGCCTGTCCGAAGGCCAGTCGCTGGAACTGCAACTGGACCGCTGCCACGCCGACCAGCCCGACCTGGTGGTGTGTGGCCTGGGCCTGGCCAACCCCTTGGAGGCTGAAGGCTTTACCACCAAGTGGTCTATCGAGCTGGTGTTCACCCCCGTGCAGGGCTATGAACAAGCCGCTGACCTGGCCGCGCTGTTCAGCCGCCCGCTGCTGCGCAAACACAAACTCGCAGCCTAGAGGCACCGACCATGCAACTCACCCTCTGGACCTACGAAGGCCCGCCCCATGTGGGCGCCATGCGCGTGGCTACAGCCATGACCGATGTGCATTACGTGTTGCACGCACCGCAGGGCGACACCTACGCCGACCTGCTGTTCACCATGATCGAGCGTCTGCCCCGGCGCCCGCCCGTGACCTACACCACCTTCCAGGCGCGCGACCTGGGTGGCGACACGGCGCAGCTGTTCAAGGACGCAGTCGCTGCGGCCAACGCCCGCTTCCAGCCCCGCGCCATGCTGGTGGGCTCGTCGTGCACGGCCGAGCTGATTCAGGACGACCCGGGTGGCTTGGCCCAAGCCCTCCAGCTCGATATTCCAGTGATCCCCCTGGAACTGCCGGCCTACCAGCGCAAGGAAAACTGGGGCGCATCCGAGACCCTGTACCAAATCGCCCGCCGCCTGGTGCGCCCCAAAGCGCCCGCCGCTGAAGGCAGCCCGCGCAAGCCCCGTTGCAACATCCTGGGCCCCACGGCACTGGGCTTTCGCCACCGCGACGATGTGCGTGAAATCACCCAATTGCTGACGGCCATGGGCATTGAAGTCGCCGTCGTGGCACCGCTCAAGGCCTCGGTGCAAGACCTGCAAAACCTGGCCCAGGCCGACTTCAATGTGCTGCTCTACCCCGAGATTGCCAGCACCACCGCACAGTGGCTGCAGCGCCAGTTCCAGCAGCCGTTTACCAAGACCGTGCCCATGGGCGTGGGTGCCACGCGGGCCTTTGTGGCCGAGGTCGCCGCACTCGCCGGTGTGGAGGTGCCCGCGCATCTGGAACAGCACCTGCACGCCGAGTGGTATGCCCGCTCGGTGGACTCCACCTACCTCACCGGCAAGCGCGTATTCCTGTTTGGCGATGCCACGCACGTCGTGGCAGCCGCACGCATTGCCAGCGAGGAGATGGGTTTTGAGGTGGTGGGCATGGGCAGCTACAGCCGCGAGTTCGCCCGCGAATTGCGCGACGCTGCCAAGCGCTACGGCGTGGAGCCGCTGATCACCGACGACTACCTGCAAGTCGAAGAACAAATCCGCGCCCTGCAGCCCGAGCTGATTCTGGGCACGCAAATGGAACGCCACATCGCCAAGCGCCTGGGTCTGCCCTGCGCAGTGATCTCGGCCCCCGTGCATGTGCAGGACTTCCCCGCCCGCTATGCGCCGCAAATGGGCTTTGAAGGCGCCAACGTGCTGTTTGACACCTGGGTGCATCCGCTGATGATGGGTCTGGAAGAGCACCTGCTGGGCATGTTCCGCGAAGACTTCGAATTCCACGAAGGCGCCGCGCCCTCGCACCTGGGCAGCACCCGCCCGGCCGCCCACACCGAGCCTGCGCCGCAGGCTGTCGTGCAAGCCCGTGCAGTGGCGGCCCCTTCTGCTGCCCTGCCCGAAGCTGCAGCCGCCGCGTCCCTGACCGACATGCACTGGAGCGGCGAGGCCGAGCGCGAACTCGGAAAAATTCCCTTCTTTGTGCGCGGCAAAGCCAGGCGCAACACCGAGCGCTTTGCGCTGGAGCGGGGTGTGGTGACCATCACTGTGGAGACCCTCTACGATGCCAAAGCCCACTTCAGCCGCTAAAGCCGGCGCACCCGCCATGCGCGTGGTGCTCATCACCATGGACACGCACCTGGCCAGCGCGGCCCAGCGTTCCTCTGCCGCCTTGCAGCAGCAGGTGCCCGGTCTGAGTTTCGGCACCCACAGCGCCTCCGAATACCGCGCCAACGCAGACGCACTGGCCCGCTGTATCGCAGACATTGCGCGCGCCGATCTGGTGATCGTCACCATGTTGTTCATGGAAGACCATTTCCTGCCGGTGCTCGAGGCGCTGAAGGCGCGGCGCGAGCAATGCGACGCCATGGTCTGCATCATGTCCGCACCCGCCGTGATGCAGCTCACCCGCATGGGCAAGTTCAGCCTGGGCGGCCAGTCCGGCGGGCTCATGGGTTTGCTCAAAAAACTGCGCCCCAGCGCCAAGACCTCCGGCGAAGGCAACACCCCGGCAGCCTCCGCCGGTGCCAAGCAAATGGCCATGCTGCGCCGCTTGCCCAAGCTGCTGCGCTTCATACCCGGTACCGCACAGGACGTGCGCATATTTTTTCTCGTCATGCGCTACTGGCTGGCCGGCTCCGAGCCCAACATCACCAACCTGGTGCTGCTGGTGGTGGGCCGCTACGCCGCAGGCCCGCGCGAGGCCATCAAGAAACTCAGCCATGCCAAGGACCCGGTGGAATACCCCGAAGTGGGCCTCTACCACCCACGCATGCCCGGCCTCTTGTCCGAGCAGCTGTCCGACCTGCCCCGGGCCAAGCCCCAGCAGGCCACGGTGGGCGTGTTGCTCATGCGCTCCTATTTGCTGGCCGGCAACGCCACGCATTACGACACCGTCATCCAGGCGCTGGAGGCACGCGGCCTGCGCGTGATTCCGGCTTTTGCCAGCGGCCTGGATGCGCGCCCCGCCATCAACCAGTACTTCATGGAAAACGGCCGCAGCCGCATCGATGCGCTGGTGTCTTTGACCGGCTTTTCCCTGGTGGGGGGACCGGCCTACAACGACGCGCATGCCGCCGAAGCCATCCTCACCGCGCTGGATGTGCCATACATCGCTGCGCACCCGGTAGAGTTCCAGAGCATCAGCGAATGGGCGGGCTCCCAACGCGGCCTGCTGCCGGTGGAGAGCACCATCATGGTGGCCATTCCGGAACTCGACGGCTCCACCGTGCCCATGGTCTATGGCGGGCGCCCCGGCGCGCCGGGAACGACCTGCAGCGGCTGCCAGCGCGCCTGTGCCTTCACCGCCGAACACCAGTCGCAGGAAATGTTTGCCTGTGCCGAGCGCATCGCCATGCTCTCAGACCGCGTGGCCCGCCTGGTGCGCCTGCGCCAAAAGCCGCGCCAGGAGCGCAAGCTCGCCCTGGTGCTGTTCAACTTCCCGCCCAACGCCGGCAACATCGGCACCGCCGCCTACCTGGGTGTTTTCGAGTCGGCCTTCAACACCTTGCAGACGCTGGCCAACGAGGGCTACCGGGTGGACCTGCCCGCCAGCGCCGACGACCTGCGCATCCGCATCCTGGAAGGCAACCGCGAACAATACGGCGCCGAGGCCAATGTGCACCACCTCATTCCTGCGGCCCAGCATGTGCAGCAGGAGACCTACCTGTCCGAAATCGAAGCGCAGTGGGGCCCCGCGCCGGGCCGCCACCTGAGCAATGGCCAGGGCCTGTTTGTGCAGGGCGTGCAATTCGGCCAGGTGCTGGTGTGCATACAGCCCGGCTTCGGCTACGAGGGCGACCCCATGCGCCTGCTGTTTGAATCCGGCTTCGCCCCCACCCACGCCTTCAGTGCTTTCTACCGTTACCTGCGCTCCGAGTTTGATGCCGATGCGGTGCTGCACTTCGGCACCCATGGCGCGCTGGAATTCATGCCCGGCAAGCAAACCGGCCTGTCCGCCACCTGCTGGCCGGACCGCCTGATCGGCGCCCTGCCCAATATTTATCTGTACGCCTCCAACAACCCGTCCGAAGGCGCACTGGCCAAACGCCGCGGCAGCGCCACGCTGGTGAGCTACCTGCCGCCCACGCTGGCCGAGTCGGGCTTGTACAAAGGCCTGGTGGATCTCAAGCAAACGCTGGAGCGCTGGCGCGGCCTGGACGCGCAGCCCAGCGACGAGCGCAACGACCTGGCCGCCATGGTCCACGAACAAGCCCTGGCCCTGGACCTCAAAGCCCCCGCCAACATTGCCAGCACCGCCGCCCTCGTTGAGCCCTGGATTGACGCCCTGCAAGCCCAGCTGCTGGAGCTGGAATACGCCCTCATCCCCGAGGGTCTGCACATCCTGGGCCAGTTGCCCACACGCGCCCAGCGCCTGAGCACCCTGCAAGCCATGGCGCATGCCATGGGCCTGGACCACCCTGCCCTGCTGGAGCAGCTGGTGGATGGCGCCAGTACCGAGACCCTGGCCCGGCTGGCACCCGAACTGGGTGCCGCCCAGCGCGAGTCCCTGGCCGAGCTGGTGCGCTCCAACACCGTGCTGCAGCAAGACCACGAAATGCAGGGCCTGCTGCGCGCACTGGACGCCCGCTACACCCTGCCCGCACCCGGTGGCGACCTGCTGCGCAACCCCCAGGTGTTGCCCGCCGGACGCAATCTGCATGGCCTGGATCCGTTCAAGCTGCCCACCAGCTTTGCGGTGCGTGACGGCCAGCGCCAGGCCGAAAAGCTGATTGCCCGCTTTGCCGCCGACGGTGGCGCCTACCCCGAGTCGGTGGCCATGGTGCTGTGGGGCACCGACAACCTCAAGACCGAGGGCAGCCCCATGGCGCAGGCCCTGGCCCTGATGGGTGTGATGCCCCGCTTTGACGCGTACGGCCGCCTGGCCGGTGCCACGCTGATCCCCCTGGCGGAGCTGGGTCGCCCGCGCATTGATGTGGTGATCACCCTCTCCGGCATCTTCCGCGACCTGCTGCCCATGCAGATCAAGCTGCTGGCCGAAGCCTGCTTCCTGGCCGCCGGGGCCGACGAGCCGCTGCAGCACAACTTCATTCGCAAGCACGCCCTGGCCTACATGGCCGAGCACGGCGGTGATCTGGAAACCGCATCGCTGCGCGTCTTCGGCAACAGCGAAGGCGCTTACGGCGCCAATGTCAACATGCTGGTGGAGAGCTCGGCCTGGGACCAGGAAGACGAACTCGGCAACACCTTCACCGCGCGCAAGGGCTTTGCGTACGGGCGCGAGGGCCGCCCGGTGCGCAACAACAACCTGCTCAAAAGCGCGCTGGCCAATGTGTCGCTCACCTACCAGAACGTGGACTCGGTGGAACTGGGCGTAACCAGCATAGACACCTACTTTGACACCCTGGGCGGCATCAGCCGCGCTGTGCTGCAGGCCAAGCACGACCGCGATGGCGATGCCGCCACGGCACCGCCCGTGTATGTGGGCGACCAGACGCAGGGCGATGGCGTGGTGCGCACGCTGACTGAGCAGGTGGCCCTGGAAACCCGCACCCGCATGCTCAACCCCAAGTGGCACGAAAGCATGCTGCAGCACGGCTACGAGGGCGTGCGCCAGATCGAGGCCCACCTCACCAACACCATGGGCTGGTCGGCTACCACGGGACAGGTGCAGCCCTGGGTGTACCAGCAGCTGGCACAGACCTTCATGCTGGACCCGGCCATGCGCGAGCGCCTGGCCACGCTCAACCCCACATCGTCGGCCAAGCTGGTGAACCGGCTGCTGGAGGCCTCGCGCCGCCAGTACTGGGCACCGGACGCCGACACCATGAAGGCCCTGCAACAGGCAGGCGAAGAACTGGAAGACCGCCTGGAAGGCATATTTGAGGGAGTCCCCGCATGATAGAAACCGCCAACATACCCGTGTCACAAATCGGACGCGGCAGCCGCCCACCGGACGGTGAGGGCAGCCTGCAGGTGCAGCTCGACCCCGCCATCAAGATTGGCACCGCCAAGGTATTTGCCATCTACGGCAAGGGAGGCATTGGCAAAAGCACCACCTCCAGCAACCTGTCCGTAGCGTTCAGCAAGATGGGCAAGCGCGTGCTGCAGATCGGCTGCGACCCCAAGCACGACTCCACCTTCACGCTGACCAAAAAGCTCATGCCCACCGTCATCGACGCACTGGAAGCGGTGGACTTCCACGCCGAAGAGTTGCGCGTGGAAGACTTTTGCTACACCGGCTACAACGGGGTGATGTGTGTGGAGGCCGGCGGCCCACCCGCAGGCACCGGCTGCGGGGGGTATGTGGTCGGCCAGACCGTCAAGCTACTCAAAGAACACCACCTGCTGGAAGACACCGATGTGGTGATTTTTGATGTACTGGGCGATGTGGTGTGCGGCGGCTTTGCAGCCCCTTTGCAACATGCCGACCGGGCGCTGATCGTCACCGCCAACGACTTCGACTCCATTTTCGCCATGAACCGCATCGTGCAGGCCATTGGCGCCAAGAGCAAGAACTACAACGTGCGCCTGGGTGGCGTCATCGTCAACCGCAGCGATGCCACCGACCAGGTCGACAAGTTCAACGCCGTGGTGGGCCTCAAAACCATGGCGCACTTCCCCATGCTGGATGAAATCCGCCGCAGCCGGCTGATGAAGTCCACCCTGTTCGAGCTGGAAGCCACACCCGCCGTGAAGGCCGTGCAGGACGAATACATGCGCCTGGCCGCCAACCTGTGGGTGGGCTCGGACCCGCTGCCCTCCATCCCCATGAAGGACCGCGACATTTTTGACCTGCTGGGTTTTGACTGAAGGAGCACACCATGAACCCGACCGCCAGCTACACCCAGCGCCGCAGCCAGATTGAGCACTACTTCGACCGCACCGCCGTGGCCGCCTGGGAGCGCCTGACCTCCGACGCCCCGGTGGGCCGCGTGCGTGCCACCGTGCGCGCCGGGCGCGACCGCATGCGCAGCACGCTGCTGTCGTGGCTGCCGCAGGACCTGAGCGGGACGCGCATTCTGGACGCCGGTTGCGGCACCGGTGCCTACGCGGTGGAAGCCGCGCGGCGCGGTGCCCGGGTGGTGGCCATTGACCTCTCGCCCACGCTGGTGGACCTGGCCCGCAGCCGCCTGCCGGCCGATGTGGCCGCGCGCATTGACTTTCGCAGTGGCGACATGCTGGGCGCAGAGCTGGGCCACTTCGACCATGTGGTGGCCATGGACTCCATCATCCATTACTCCCCCGAAGACGCGGTAGCGGCTCTGGCCCAGCTGGCCGAGCGTACCGCCCGCACCATCCACTTCACCTTCGCGCCACGCACCCCCCTGCTGGCGCTGATGATTTCGGTGGGCCGCCTGTTCCCGCGGGGCAACCGCGCGCCCTGGCTGGAGCCCATGGCCGCTGAAAAAATTGCCGCCCTCATGGCCGCACACCCGGGCCTGGCTGGCTGGCAGAGCGGGCGCACGCAGCGCGTGTCCAGCGGGTTCTACCAATCGCAAGCCATGGAGTGGAGCCGCACATGATGTTTGCGCAGCGCTTCCTGCGCATGGCCAGGCAGATTCCGGCTGGCTGGCTTCCGTTCGCGGATGTCACCAGCCAGGGACTGCCGCTGCCACGCCTGCTGCGTCTGTCGCTGTTCAAGGTCAGCATGGGCATGACCACGGCCCTGTTGATTGGCACACTCAACCGCGTGATGATTGTGGAGTTGCAGGTGGGTGCTGCGCTGGTGTCGCTGATGCTGGCCCTGCCCATGCTGGTGGCGCCCTTGCGGGCCGTGACCGGTTACCAGTCGGACACGCACCGCTCGGCCTTCGGCTGGAAGCGGGTGCCCTTTATGTGGGGCGGCACGCTGATCCAGTTTTTCGGCCTGGCCTTCATGCCCTTTGCCCTGCTCAACCTCTCGGGCGAGGCACAAAACCCCCTGCCCACCTGGCTGGTGGAGGGGGTGGTGGCGCTGTCCTTTCTGATGGTGGGGGCCGGTCTGCAAACCTCGCAGACCGCAGGCCTGGCACTGGCCACCGACCAGGCCAGTGAAGAGACCCGCCCGCGCGTGGTGGCGCTGATGTATGTGATGCTGCTGGCCGGCGCCGTGGGCGGCAGCCTGCTGTACAGCGTGTTGCTGGCTGACTTCAAGCCGCAGCGCCTGATCCAGGTGGTGCAAGGCACCGGCCTGCTGGTCCTGCTGTTCAACGGCTTTGCGTTGTGGAAGCAGGAGGGCCGCAACCGCGAACATGCCGCCGCCATGAAGCTGCAGCCGCAGGAACCCTTCCGTGCGGTGTGGTCGCGCTTTATTGCCAAGCCGCAGGCCCGCCGCTTTTTGTGGGCCACGTTTTTGGGCACCATGGCCTTCAACATGCAGGACGTGGTGCTGGAGCCCTATGGCGGCGAGATCCTGCACCTGAGCGTGGGCGCCACCAGCGCGCTCACCGCCATGCTGGCCGGTGGTGGCCTGTGCGGCTTCCTGTTGGCCGGTCGCCAACTCGCGCGTGGCATGGACCCGCTGCGCCTGGCGGCCCTGGGCACGGTGCTGGCGCTTCCGGCTTTTTCTGCCGTGATTTTCTCTGCGCCACTGCAAGCCGGCTGGCTGTTTCGCGCCGGCGCCCTGGGCATCGGCCTGGGGGGCGGCCTGTTTGCCGTGGGCACGCTGTTTGCGGCCATGCGCCTGGAGGGCAAGGGCTTTATCGGCCTGGCCCTGGGCGCCTGGGGCGCGGTGCAGTCCACCGGCGCCGGCCTGGCCATGTTTTTAGGTGGCGCGCTGCGCGATGGCGTGAGCCAGATGCAGGCAGCCGGCGCCTGGGGTGCGGACTTTGCCGACCCGGCCCTGGCCTACAGCGTGGTCTACCACGTGGAAATGCTTTTGCTGTTCATCACCCTGGTGGCCATTGGCCCTCTGGTGCGCCGCCACACCGGGGCGCGCCCGCTGGCCCGGGCACTACCCAACACCCTTTGATTCAAGACCGTTTTACCTGAAGGAGCACGCGCATGGAAACTGGAGCCATTACCCCCTACATCGACGTGGCGCAAATCGTCCTCTATTTGTTCTGGGCGTTTTTTGCCGGCCTGATTTATTACCTGGTGCGAGAAAACCACCGCGAGGGCTACCCCATGGACAGCCGCCGCCCCGACGGCAGCCGCGGCCCCAAGATCACCGGCTGGCCCGTGCCAGAGCCCAAGACCTACAAACTGGCCAACGGGCACGAGGTGCTGGCCCCCGACTTTGCACGGCCCGATGGCAGCTACCAGGCCGAACCCAGCCACGCCTGGGCCGGAGCCCCGCTGGAGCCGGTGGGTGACCCGCTGCTGGCCGGTGTGGGACCGGGCGCCTGGGCGGCGCGTGCCGATGTGCCGGACGTCACCGCCGACGGCCGCGTCAAGATCGTGCCCCTGCGCAGCGACAGCAGCCATGGCGTGGCCCGGCAGGACGTGGACCCCCGCGGGCTGCCCGTGTTCGGCAAGGACGGGCGTGTGGCCGGCCAGGTGACCGAGATGTGGGTGGACCGCTCGGAGATGCTGTTCCGCTTCATGGAAATCCAGCTGCCCGATGCCCACACCGTGCTGGTGCCCATGCCGTTTTGCCGCATCAAAAAAGACGGCGTGACGGTGGGTGCCCTGCTGGCTTCGCAGTTTGCCAAAGTGCCCACCACCCGCAAGCCCGATGAGGTGACCTTGCTGGAAGAAGAAAAAATCTCTGCCTACTACGGCGCGGGCCTGTTGTACGCCACCGCCGACATCCAGGAGCCCTTGTTTTGAAAGCCCACCACGAACACGAATTCGAGGCCGCACCCGGCCTTCCGGAAAAGCTGCCGCAGGGGGAACACATCCTCTGGCAGGGCGCACCGTCTGCCCGCGCGCTGGCGCTGCAGGTGTTCCATGTGCGCATGCTCAGCGGCTACTTTGCCGCCATGCTGCTGGTGCAGGGCCTGTACCTGGCCGGTGAGCCCGAGGGCCTGACCTGGCGGCCGCTGCTGCTGAGCGTGGCTGCCGCCCTGCTGGCGCTGTCCCTGCTGGGCAGCGTGGCCTGGTTTGCCGCCCGCAACACGCTCTACACCATCACCAACCGCCGGGTGGTGATGCGCATTGGCATCGTGCTCACGCTCACGCTCAACCTGCCCTTCAAAGGCCTGTCGGCGGCAGCCGTGCGCACCGGCCGGGATGGCACGGGCGACATCGTGCTCGACCTGGCCGGTGAGGACCGCATCGGCTGGGCCCACCTGTGGCCCCACGCCCGCCCCTGGGCCCTGCGCAAGCCCCAACCCAGCCTGCGCTGCCTGCCCGATGTGCAGCAAGCGGCAGCCATATTGCAAACCGCATGGCTGGCTGCCAACCCGGGCCTGCGCGCCCAGGCAGACCAGGCCTGCGCTACCCCGCGCAGCCAGCGCCCTATGTCCCACCACGCGGCAGCCTGACCATGGCCACCCTGCATGCGCCCCGCGCCTTCAACCCCATGCTGCTGCTGGCCGCAGCGGCGCTGTCCTCGCTGCTGCTGGCAGCTACTGCGCGCTGGAACGGCCCGCCGGCACCGCAATTCGATTCGCCGGTGACGCACAGCCGGGCCCTGCAGTTTGAAGATACCGCCAGCGGTGCCGTGGCAGTGCGCGATGCGCAGAGCGGCGCAGCCGTGGCGCTGTTTGAGGGCGAGCAGGGCTTTTTGCGCGGCGTGCTGCGCGCCATGGCCCGCGAGCGCAAGCTGCGCAGCGCCGAGCGCCACAGCCCGCTGCTGCTGCAAAACCATGCCGACGGGTCGCTCAGCCTGTTTGACGCCAGCACCGGCGAGCGCATCCATCTGGAGTCGTTCGGCCCCACCCAGCGCGCCACCTTTGCACGGCTGCAGGACGCCGCCCTGCCCGCCACCACCACCCCACCCCCTTCCCACCCAGGAGACACACCATGACCGCTGCCGCTATGGACTTTGACCATGTGGAACTGCTGATCGGTTCGGTAGAAAGCGCCGAAGAGGCCAATGCCAAGGCAGTGCGCAGCACAGTGCTGACGCCGCGCTTTTACACCACCGACTTCAAGGCCCTGGAGGCGCTCGACATGTCCAGCATGCGCGCCGAGTGGGACACCATGATGGCGGAGTACGAGGGCGACAACAACCACGACCACTTCCAGCGCGATGCGGCCTTTGCCGACGAAGTGCGGGAACTGATGCCCCAACTCTCGCCCGAAATGCGCCAGGAGTTTCTGGACTTTCTGATCAGCTCGCTGACCTCGGAGTTTTCGGGCTGCATCCTCTACAACGAGATCCGCAAGAACGTCAACAACCCCGACATCAAGCAGCTCATGACCTATATGGCACGCGACGAGTCGCGCCATGCGGGCTTTATCAACCAGTCGCTCAAGGACTTCAACCTCGGCATTGACCTGGGCGCACTCAAGCGCACCAAGGCCTACACCTTCTTCAAGCCCAAGTACATCTTCTACGCCACTTACCTGTCCGAGAAGATCGGCTACGCCCGCTACATCACCATCTTCCGCCAGCTCGAGCGCCACCCCGAGAAGCGCATTCACCCCATCTTTCGCTGGTTCGAGCGCTGGTGCAATGACGAGTACCGCCACGGCGAATCGTTTGCACTGATCATGCGCGCCCACCCGGAGCTGCTGCAGGGCCGCAACAAGCTGTGGATCCGCTTTTTCGTGCTGGCCGTGTACGCCACCATGTATGTGCGTGACCACACCCGCCCCCTGTTGCACGAAAGCATGGGCCTGCATTCGACCGAATACGACTACGAGGTGTTCCGCATCACCTCCGAGATCGCGCGCCAGGTGTTCCCCATTGAGGTGGACATTGACCATCCCGTTTTCCGCGCCTGCATGACCCGGCTGGTGGAGATTGCGGTGCAAGACGCCCAGGCCCGCAAGCAGGGTGGCGTGCTGGGCAAGCTGCGCCAGGGCTGGTGCGTGGCACGCGCCGCGCTCACCTTCGGGCGGCTGTACCTGCTGCCGGTGAAGCACCAGAAACTCCCCGCCCAGGTGCGCCTGACGCCCACCTGGTAAGCCCGGGCACACCAGGGACGCACAACACACCATGGCCGAATTTCTCTCCTCCGTGCCCGGCGCGGCTCTGGTGGCCATCCTGAGCTGGTGGCTTGGCACGGGTGCCATTTTGTGGCTGGTGCGTTTGCCCGCGCGCCTGTTCCGGCGCAGCATGTCGGCGCTGACGTTGCTGGTGCTGCTGAGCACCATCAGCACCGCCTGGAGCATGCGCCACGCCACCATGGCGGCGGCCTATGTCGGCTTTGTCAGTGTGATCGTGATGTGGGGCTGGCACGAGATGGCCTTTCTCTCGGGCTGGATCACCGGCCCGCGCCGCCTGGCGCAAGAGCGCGGCGCGCGCGGTTGGCGCCGCTTTCAGCTCGCGGTGCAGGCGCTGCTGCACCACGAGCTGGCCCTGCTGCTCAACATGGGCCTGCTGTGGCTCCTGCAGTGGGACAACCCCAACCATGTGGCCCTGTGTACCTTTGCCTTGCTGTGGTGCATGCGGGTGAGCGCCAAGCTCAATCTGTTTTTCGGTGTGCCCCACGTGGGCGACCAGTACCTGCCCGCGCACCTGGCCTACATGGGCAGCTACTTCCGGCGTTCCCGCGTGACCGGCTGCTTTTATCTGACCATGGGCCTGTCGGCAGGCACCTGGATCTGGCTGGTGCTGGAAGCCCAAGCCAGCAGCCAGACCCTCAGCACCGGCTGGGTGCTGCTGGCCTCTCTGCTGGGACTGGCCATCGTGGAACATGTGCTGATGGTGTTTGCACTGCCGCTGCAGCGCCTGTGGGGCTGGGCCATGCGCCAGCGCAACAGCCTGCCCGCTGCCCTTCCCTCCCAACCGGACCGCTTATGAACGCCTTTCGCGCCACTGACGACCGCTTTTCCCATGCCCTGCCGGGCGATGACCAGCGGCCGCGCGCCGTGGTGATCGGCAGCGGCTTTGGCGGGCTGGCCGCTGCCATCCGCCTGAGCTGCAAGGGCTACGCCGTGTCGGTCTATGAAAAGCTGGATGCGCCGGGCGGGCGCGCCTATGTGCACCGGCAGGACGGCTTCACCTTTGATGCCGGCCCCACCATCATCACTGCACCGTTTTTGCTGGAAGAGCTGTGGGCCCTGTGCGGCCAGCGCATGCAGGACCACGTAGACCTGCGGCTGATGACACCGTTCTACCGCATCCGCTTTGCCGATGGCAGCAGCTTTGACTACAGCGGCGACGAAGACGCCATGTGCGAACAAATTGCCAAGTTTTCCCCCGCCGATGTGCCCGGCTACAAGCGCCTGATGCAAGCCGCCGAGCGCTGCCGCGTGCTGGGCTTTGTGGAAATGGGCGCCGTGGCTTTTGACAAGTTCAAGGACCTGCTGGCGGCCCTGCCCTCGTTTATGCGGATGAACGCCTGGCGCAGCCTGCACAGCCTGGTGGCCCGCCACATCAAGCACCCCAAGCTGCGCATGGTGATGAGCTTTCACACCCTGCTGATCGGTGGCAATCCGTTTTCCGTGACCTGCGCCTATGCGCTGATTCACTCGCTGGAAAAGAACTGGGGCGTACACAGCGCCATGGGCGGCACCGGCGCCATCGTCACCGGCCTGACCCGGCTGCTGGCACAGCGCCAGGTGCCCATCCATTACAACGCGGCGGTGACCCGCATCCGCGTGGAAGACGGCCGCGCGCGCGGCATCGAGTTGCAGGACGGCCGCTATGTGCCGGCCGACATTGTGGTGAGCAATGCAGATGCCGCCTGGACCTACCGCAAACTGATCGCACCCGCGCACCGCCGCCACTGGACCGACCACAAGATCGACAAGGGCCGCTACTCCATGGGCCTGTTTGTCTGGTACTTCGGCACCAACCGCCAGTACCCCGGTGTGCCGCACCACATGATGCTGCTGGGCGACCGTTACAAGGCGCTGCTGACCGACATCTTCCAGCACAAGAAACTGGCCGACGACTTCAGCCTCTACCTGCACCGCCCCACGGCCACCGACCCCTCGCTGGCACCCGAAGGCTGCGACACGTTTTACGTGCTGTCCCCCGTGCCGCACCTGGATGGCGACACCGACTGGCCCCGCATGGCAGAGACCTACCGCCAGCGCATTGCACAGGCGCTTTCCGACTCGGTGCTGCCGGGCCTGCAGGACCATATCGTCAGCTCCAAGGTCACCACGCCGCAGGACTTTCAGGACCGGCTCTGGTCCTTCAAAGGCGCGGGCTTCGGGCTGGAGCCGCTGCTGCTGCAAAGCGCCTGGTTCCGCCCGCACAACCGCAGCGAAGACGTGGCGGGTCTGTACATGGTGGGTGCCAGCACCCACCCCGGTGCCGGGGTTCCCGGCGTGTTGATGTCTGCCAAAGCCTTAGAAACGGTCGTACCCCATGCCAACAGCTTCGCCTGAGTTCGGAACGCGCGATTTGCAGGCCTGCATCGCCATGATGCAAGGCGGCTCCAAAACCTTCTTCGCCGCCAGCCGCCTGTTGCCGCTGCGCGTGCGCGCCGCCTCCATTGCGCTGTATGCGTTCTGCCGCGTGGCCGATGACCTGGTGGACGAAGGCGGTGACCCAGATGCCAACCTGCACATGCTGCGCCAGCGGCTGGATCTGATTTATGCCGGCACGCCCTCTGACAGCGTGGAAGACCATGCGCTAGCCATCGTGGTGCAACAACACCAGTTGCCGCGTGTGCTGCTCGACGCCCTGCTGGAGGGCTTTGCCTGGGACGCGGCCGGGCGGCGCTACGAAACCATCGAAGACTTGCACGGCTATTGCGCTCGCGTGGCCGGCACGGTGGGCGCCATGATGTGCTGGATCATGGGCTCGCACGCGGAGCAGACGCTGGCGCGCGCCTGCGAACTCGGCGTGGCCATGCAGCTCACCAACATTTCCCGCGACGTGGGGGAAGACGCCCGCAACGGCCGCCTGTACCTGCCAAGGGCCTGGCTGCAGGAGGCCGGCGTGGACGCGCAGGCCTGGCTGGCACAACCGGTGTCGAATGCCGCCATACAGGGCATTACCGAGCGCCTGCTGGCCGAAGCCGACCGCCTGTACGCCCAGGCGCAGGCCGGCATTGCCGAACTGCCCCCGGACTGCCGCGCTGCCATTCTGGCGGCCAGCACGATTTACGGCGAGATTGGCCAGCAGCTCAGGCGCGAGGGGCTGGACTCCATCACCCACCGCACCGTGGTGAGCACGCGGCGCAAGCTGGTGCTGCTGGCCAGCGCCTGGGCGCAAGCGGGCTGGATCAAGACCGGCGCGCGGCACCCTGCGCCGCTGCAGGCCATCCGCTTTTTGATCGATGGCTGCCACGCCGATGTGCTGGCACGCACCCAGCCCTTCTTCCCCAACCGCGCCATGCCGCAGCGGGTCGAGTGGGTGTTTGGTTTGCTGGAGCGCCTGGAAAACGCCAAACGGGTTCGCAAGGGGCTGGGGCAGACGGCTTAGAAATTGATTGCGGGAAGGGCCTATATCGCCCTTCCAAAAACCAACTGCCGAAATACGCCGTCTCTCACAGTTGGCCTGAAAATTTCCACGCCAGTGACAACCCGGGCTTCTGCCGCCCGGACTGCCAGCATGCAAGTTATGATCTCCTGCCGAACAATAAAGAACAGCACGTTCACGGTCTCTAAGGATGATTTTGGCGCAAACCATTTTGCACACCATCGTGGCAATCACAGGCTTGATGAGCGCTTTGCTGTCTCTCGTGCTGTACTTCCTGAAAAGGGCTTACCCGAAGCCCATCAACGGGCTGGGGGATTGGGCGCTGTTCCCTGTTCTCGCGTTTTTTGCCTCGGCTTTGTATGGCATGCAAGGAAAGTGGCATCACCTTATTTCGATGGCTTTGCCTAATCTGCTGCTCGTTTTGACAATGGTCATTCAGTTGCGGGGCACCTACCGGTATTTCGGCATTCCCGTCAACACGAAGCTGCTGTCTTCCATTGTGTTGGTCGCGCTGCTTCTGATCTTGTGGTCGAGTGGCAAAAACGCGTATTACCTGCACCGGCTGCTCTTCATGACTGGTTTTCTGGCCCTCATGTGTGGGGTACAGATCAAGGTACTGTGGAAACGCAGACGGGAAGGTTTTGCCACGAATCTCCTCTTGATCACGCTTTCCTTTATGTGTATCGCGTTGGGGATCCGGTTCATTTCTGCGCTGATCGAGGAGCCTGCCGTCGGCATATTCGTCTACAGCCCTCTGCAAGCTTTCTATCTCGCAAGCAATAGCATTGGAATCTTGTTGTTGAGCATCTCGGCCATGTTGTTGTCGTCTGAACAACTCCGTGCCGAGATGGTCAAACTGCTCAGGCACGACGCGTTGACCGGTGCGCTGACCAGACGGTCCGTGTTTGAATATGCCGAAGACGAGTTCGCGCGCAGCGCCAGGCGGGATGCATCTTTTTCGATGCTCTTGATAGATTTGGATCACTTTAAAGAGATCAATGACAGGCATGGCCATCAGGTGGGCGACACGGTATTGACGCACTTTGTAGTGTGTGTCGAACACGTGCTTCGCCGCCCTGCAGTCATCGGCCGCTATGGTGGTGAAGAATTCATCGTCATCCTGCCGGAGACGGGCAAGGAGCAGGCGATTCAGGTGGCTGAACGCATTCAAAGCCACCTGCGCACCCAAACCGTACCACCCCAGGTCACCGCGAGTATCGGTGTGTCGTGTTCCACGCAGGCGCAGCACGACACGCTGGACGCCATGATTGGGCGGGCCGATGCAGCGCTGTACGCGGCCAAGCGCAAGGGGCGCGATCGCATTGAGGTCGAGGAAATGCAAGGCGATACGCCCGTGCAAGAAGCACACGCGTGATTCAACCGTGACACCGTGCGGCACGGGTCTTTGAAGTCCGTGTGTCGGCGCCCCAGGCGGGAAGATCCATGCGCAGGTTCAACTCCCATCCCGGCGTTTGTTGCCGACCCGGCTAAGGCCGCACCCGATGGCGGCTAATTCAGCGGGCTCACCCCCGGCAAAAACACCACGCCGGTGCGCAGCACCAGCTCGGCATAGCTGATAGGCAGGCTGCCACGGGTGGCATCGTCATTCGCCTGCCAATACGCCCAGGCCCGGTTGCTGGCCTGGTCATACACCAGCTTGAACAAAAAGGCCGGCACATGCACCCGGCCGGGCCCGATGCTGGGGCTCTGCGCAATGTTGGGCAGGAAGACCGGGCCGGTGATGACGTACACATCACCCTGCGCCCGCGCCGCATATTTGCGCGTGGCCAGTTCCACCGACTTGGCCCATACACCCCGGTTGTGCTCCGGTGCTTGCGGCACCATGTTGGCGAGGGAAAAGCTTTGCGCCATGGCTTGCGCCGATGTCATGTCGCCCGCCGGCGCCATGTGGCCCCGGTCAAAACCGCTGCCCGCATAGTCTTCCAGGCTGGCGCGCTCCTGCGTGCGCAGGCGTGCATCGGCGAAGAACAGGTTGGTGCGCTTTTCATGGGCGCTGGCGATGGAGGCGCGGTTGAGTTTTTCTGCCACATAGACCGGGGTTTTGCTTTCGCCCGAATGCAGCACCGCGAAGGCCTCAAAACACAGGGCACGGGTACTGGGCAGCAGGGCCACCAGCGGAGGCCGCGCGTTGGCAAAGAACTGCGGGCAGGCGCGAAAATCTTCCGTGGCCTGGACGGCCCCCACCAGCGCCCATGCCAGCACGCATGCAATGATCTTGTTCAACACTTCCACCCTGCCCTGTTGCGCCGCGAAGGCGCGGCGCTTATTTCATATTCGAACGCAGAGCGGCCCTCGGGGCCACCTGCTAACTAGCCAAACCGCGTCGCCGCAAAGGGCGCCAAATTGATGACCGAGGCACGCCCTGCCACTTGATCGGCCACCACCATGCCGCTCAAACCGCCCAGGGTCAGGCCGATGTGCTGGTGGCCAAAGGCATAGACCACACGCGCCGACGCGCTGGAGCGGCCCAGCACCGGCAGGCCATCGGGCAGCGTGGGCCTGAAGCCCAGCCAGGGCGCGCCGGGCAGGCCCAACTGCGGCAAGGCTTTTTGCGAGGAAAAATGCAGCAGGTCCATCAGACCCTGGTGCTTGGCAGAGCCCAGACCCGCCAGCTCCACCGTGCCGGCCACGCGTATGCCTTGCGCCATGGGCGTCATGTAAAAACCGCGCTCGGCCCAGCCGACCGGGCGCGAGATCAGGTGCGAGGTGCCGGGATACATCAGGTGGTAGCCGCGCTCGGCTTCCAGCGGCAGGTGGTCGTCGCATTGCGCGGCCAAGGCCTTGGAATGGGCGCCGGCACACAGTGCCACGTAGTCGTGCTGCGCGCTGCCTTGCGGTGTGCCCAGCACCACGCCCCCGGTATGGGGCCGGATGTTTTGCACGGACGTCGTGCGGATCAACATGCCCTGGCCCACCAACCAGCTTTGCAGCGCGTGCAAGAAGGCCGAGGGGTCGGACAAGTGCCAGGAACCCTCAAACAGCGCACCCCGCGCAAACAGCGGTTGCAGCGAGGGCTCCAGCGCGCAGATTGCGGCCTTGTCCAGAATGCGGGTCTTCACCCCCAGCGCGTGGCGCAGTTCCAGCGTCGGCTTGGAGGCTTCAAAGGCGGCCATGCTGGAGTACAGGTACAGGCATTCACGCGCCCGGATAAAGCCCTCCAGCCCGGCCTGAACCAGCATGTCGGTATAGCCGTCCTGGGCACGCCCCAGCAGCGTGGCCAGGGCCGTGGCCGACTGCGTATAGCGCGCGGTGGTGGAACTGCGCAAGAAGCCCACCAGCCAGGGCAGGAGTTGCGGCAGATAGCCCCAGCGCAGGCGCAAGGGGCTGCTGCCCGACAGCAGGTAATGCGGCAGATCACGAAACACCGTGGGGTTGTTAACCGGGATGCAGGCGTAGTTGGCAAACGTGCCGGCATTGCCAAACGAAGCGCCACCCGCCGCACCGGCCGGGTCATACAGCGTGACCTGGTGGCCGTCTTGGATCAGCCAGTAGGCGCAGGACAGTCCGACAAAACCAGCGCCGATCACGGCGACTTGTGCCATACCGCTGCCTCCTGCTCAGTGCCCGCCGGTTGCGGCATCCGCAACCAGCTTCAGCGACACACCAAACAGGCTGATTTGGACGATGCGGTAGAACCAGACCTCGGCAATGCGCCGCGTCAGGTAGGCGCCGCCCACCGCGCCCGCCAGCGCAAAGGGAATCAGGGTGGCAGCACTCCACAGCGTCTCCGCCGCGTAAGGGCGCAGGTTTTGGTAGGGCAAGATTTTGGCGGCATTGATGACGGCAAACACGATGGTGGCGGTACCGGCAAATTCGGCCTTGGGCAGCTTTTGCGGCAGCATGTACACCTGAAAAGGCGGTGCACCCGCATGCGAGATAAAACTGGTGAAACCGGCCACCGTACCCCAGAACCACCCTTTGCCGGCATGCGGCGCCTGCGCCCGGGCGTTGGCCTGTTTGCGCAGCCAGACGTTGAGGCAAAACACCACGCCCATGGCGCCGATCATGAACGTGATGGCACGGTCCGACACCATGGAAGCGGTGTACCAGCCGATGAAAACGCCCAGAATGCCCGCAGGCAAGAGGATGCGCAGGTTGGGCGCGCTGAAGTCGCGCCGGTACAGCCAGATGCCCATGGCATCCGAGATCACATAAATCGGCAGCAGAAGCACCGCCGCCTTGACCGGCGACATCGCCAGTGACAACAGGGGCACCGCCAGCATGCCGATGGCCGGCAGGCCGCCCTTGGACAGGCCGACCAGAAAAGCGGCCAGGCCGGCGAGAAAAAAGTAAGTATCGAAATTCAAGGGTGGGCCATCTTTCAAAGGCTGCCCGACCCCTGGGGTCGGCTGCGTGCCTGCGCCCCCAACATGGCGGCGTTCATCGGTAGGGATTGTGCCGCAACGCTCGAAAAAAAAGGCAGCGGCCACTATAGCCACTGCCCCTTAGAGGCTGACACGCTTGCGCGTGAATGCTTTATTGCAAAGGAATCGGAGCGCCAGCCTTGAAGCCGTACACCGTGATGGGCGCCTTTTGCAGGTTGCCCTTGTCGTCATAAGCGTAGGTGGTCACGATGCCCTTGTAGCTGGCCTTGTGCAACTCGGCGCTGACCTTGGTGGAGTCGACCGTGCCGAGCTTGGCCATGGTGGTTGCCAGGAACATGGTCTGGTCGTAGAAGGATGCGGCGTAGGCATCGGGGTCCTGGTTGAAACGCTTTTTGTAGGCTTCCTTGAACGCGGGGCCTGCGGCGACCTTGTCCAGAATCGCACCGCCCTGTGCGCAGAACACGGTATCGTTCACGGCATCACCACCGAGCTTGCCGGTTTCAGTCACGCAGATGGCGTCACCGCCCAGCAGTTTGGACTTGATGCCCAAACCCTTCAATTGCTTGACCATGGGGCCGGCCTGGCCGGCATAGCCGCCGTAGAAAATCACATCGGGGTTCTTGGCCTTCATGTTGGTCAGGATGGCGTTAAAGTCGGTGGATTGCTTGGTCGTGTATTCCTGGCCGACGATGGTCAGGCCCAGCGCCTTGGCTTCCTTGATGAATTCGTCCGCCAGGCCCTGGCCGAAGGCGGTGCGGTCGTCGATCACGCCGGCGGTCTTGGCCTTCATGGGGCCGAAGGCGTATTGGGCCATCTTGGTACCGATCAGATCGTCACCCGCGATGACACGGAACACGCTCTTGTAACCACCCATGGTGACCTTGGGGTTGCTGCCCACGGTGGACAGGATGGCGTCACCCTCGTTGTAAATCTTGGAAGCGGGAATGGCCACGCCCGAGCAGTAGGGGCCGTTCACGTATTTGATGCCGGCATCCACCATCTTCTGCGCCACGGCCACACCGGCCTTGGGGTCGCACTGGTCGTCTTCGGACACCAGTTCGAGCTTCAGAGTCTTGCCGCCCACCATCATCTTCTTGGCGTTGATGTCGTCCACTGCCATGCGGGTGCCGTTTTCGTTGTCCTTGCCGGCAAACGCATCACCACCGGACAGAGGGCCGGTTTGGCCGATCTTGACGACCAGATCTTCGGCTTGTGCCGTGCCGATGGCACCCAGCGCCAGAACGGCAGCGGCGATGGACAGGGGGAGCAGTTTGGATTTGAATTTCATACGAACGAACTTTCTTTGAGGGAAGTGAAACGGATCACAGACCATGCGCATGCAAGATGCAGGCCTGAAGCAAAAAACACACAGTCAACCGGTTTTGGGGGTCAATAATCTCCAACGTGGTGAAGTAAAAAACGGTGTCTGGAAAATAGCGCATTCCCGGTGCATGGGTTCGCGTGTTAACCCTTAGGGTGTGCATTTTCTTGGTGCGTGTTTGATGCAAGCCAACAGCACGCGTCTGCGTAAAAATACAAGCAAAGGTCGCTCCATGAAAAGCTCCAAAGTCGTCCATGTGATCAGTTGCCATGCAGCCGGTGAAGTGGGCGATGTCATCGTCGGTGGTGTGGCCCCGCCACCGGGCGACACCCTGTGGGAACAGTCACGCTTTATTGCGCGTGACGAGACGCTGCGCAACTTCATGCTCAACGAACCGCGCGGCGGCGTGTTCCGCCATGTCAACCTGCTGGTGCCGCCCAAGAACCCCCTGGCGCAGATGGGCTGGATCATCATGGAGCCCTGCGACACGCCCCCCATGTCGGGCTCCAACTCCATCTGCGTGGCTACCGTGCTGTTGGAGACCGGCATCATCCCCATGACCGAACCGGTGACCCGCATGGTGCTGGAGGCGCCGGGCGGTTTGATTGAAGTGACCGCCACCTGCAAGGACGGCAAGGCCGAGCGCATTGCGGTGCGCAACGTGCCCTCGTTTGCGGCAAAACTGGATGCGCATCTGGAAGTGGCCGGCCTGGGCAGCCTGGTGGTGGACACAGCCTATGGCGGCGACAGCTTTGTCATCGTCGACGCGCAGGCACTGGGTTTTGCCATACGCCCCGACGAGGCCCGCGACATCGCCGAGTTGGGGATGAAGATCACACAGGCCGCCACCGAACAACTGGGCTTTGCACACCCCTCCAACCCGGACTGGCAGCACATTTCCTTTTGCCAGTTTGCCGGGCCGCTCACCCGGGAAAACGGCGTCTGGACCGGCGCCAACGCGGTAGCCATACGCCCCGGCAAGATAGACCGCAGCCCGACCGGCACGGGCTGCTCCGCGCGCATGGCGGTGCTGCATGCCAAGGGGCTGATGCAGGTGGGCGACCACTATCTGGCGCGCTCCATCATCGACAGTGCGTTTGCCTGCCACATCGACTCCGAAGCGGCCGTCGGCAGCACGCGCGGCATTGTTCCGGTGATCTCCGGCACCGCCTGGATCACCGGCACGCACCAGCACATGCTGGACCCGAGCGACCCCTATCCGCAGGGCTACCGCTTGTCAGACACCTGGCCCATGGCCCGCACGCAATAAGGCGGCGACGCAAGGCCGGCGTTGACGCATGTCAACACGCGGCCCCGCCGCCATGGTAAAAAAACCGGGCCTTTGCCGTTCCTGCAAGAAACCTGGGGATTGATCCGCTATGCGTCACCACCACGACGCGGTTGAAGCCGTTCTGACGCGCCAGCACCGCGCACCACACCGCCTGGTGCAGGTGCTGCGCGCGTTGCAAGCCACGCTGCATTGGCTGCCGCGTGACGTGCTGAGCCAGGTGGCCGATGCCCTGCACCTGCCGCTGGCCCATGTGGAGGGCGTGGCCGGCTTTTACCGCTTCTTCCACACGCAGCCGGTGGGCCAGTACCGCGTGCTGTTCAGCGACAACATCACCGACCGCATGCGGGGCAGCGAGGCGCTGCTGCACGCGCTGTGTGAGCGCCTGAAGGTGCAAGCCGGCGTGATGCGCCACGACGGTCGCGTGAGCGTGGCCACCACGTCCTGCACCGGGCTGTGCGACCAGGGCCCTGCCTTGCTCATCAACCACCGGCAGGTCATCTCCCGTCTGACCCCGGCGCGCATCGAGCACATGGCGACGCTGATCGAGGCCCAGGTGCCGGTGGCGCAATGGCCCGCCGAATGGTCGCATGTGGACGACCAGATCCGCCTGGCCGATATCAAACTGGGCGTGCAGCCTGCGCCCGGCCAGGGGATTGCTGCGGCGATTGCGCGCGGGCCGCAAGGCATGCTCGATGACATCAAGCGCTCCAAGCTGCGCGGGCGGGGCGGGGCCGGTTTTGCCACCGGCACCAAGTGGCAGTTGTGCCGCAACTTCCCGGGCCAGACGCACTATGTGGTGTGCAATGCCGACGAGGGCGAGCCCGGCACCTTCAAGGACCGGGTGCTGCTGTCCAGCTTTGCCGACACCGTGTTCGAGGGCATGACGATTGCCGCCCTGGTGGTGGGCGCACGCCAGGGCCTGATGTACCTGCGCGGTGAGTACCGCTATCTGCTGGAACCACTGCAAGCGGTGCTGCAACGCCGGCGCGAGCAGCACCTGCTGGGCAAGGCAATACAGGGTGTGGGTGGCTTTGACTTTGACATTGAAATCCACGTCGGCGCCGGCGCCTATGTCTGCGGCGAAGAGTCGGCGCTGATCGAGTCACTGGAGGGCAAACGCGGCACGCCGCGTATACGCCCGCCCTTCCCGGTGGAGGCCGGTTACCTGGGCCAGCCCACCACCGTCAACAACGTGGAGACCTTCTGCGCCGCCGCCCATATTGCGGTGCATGGCGGCGACTGGTGGGCCAGGATCGGTACACCGCAAAGCACCGGCACCAAGATCCATTCGGTAAGCGGCGACTGCGCGCGTCCCGGCCTCTACGAGTACCCCATGGGCACGCGCATAGGCCGCATTCTGGAGGACTGCGGCGCCACCAACACCCAGGCGGTGCAGGTGGGCGGCCCCTCGGGCGTGTGCCTGTCGCCGCTCGACTTTGGTCGGCGCATCGGCTTTGAGGACGTGCCTACGGCCGGTGCCTTCATGGTGTTTGACCGCACGCGCGACATGTTTGAAGTGGCACGCAACTTTGCCCAGTTTTTCGCCCACGAGAGTTGTGGCTTTTGCACACCCTGCCGCGTGGGCACCGAGTTGGTGGTGCGGCGCATGGACAAGCTCAAAAACGGCTGGGGCTCCAGCGAGGACATCCAGGTGCTGTACCAGTTGGACAAGCTGATGCACGGCGCCACCCATTGCGGTCTGGGCGCTGCGGCCTGCAACCCGCTGCGCGACACCATTGCCAAATTCCGCCCGGCCTACGAGCAACACCTGAAATCGCTGCACTTCGCTCCCGGCTTTGACCTGGACGCAGAGCTTTCGCAAGCGCGCCTGGCCACCGGACGCGATGACCGCGGCGCCCACCTGGAGAACCTCGCATGAGCAACCCGTATCGCATAGACGCCCTGACGCCGGGCACGTTTTCACTGGATGGTGAAGAGGTCGAATTCGGCCACGGCGAATCGATTCTGCAGGCCGCCACGCGCGCCGGGCATTACATACCGCACCTGTGTTGGCACCCGGAGTTGGGTGCATCCGGGTCGTGTCGCCTCTGCACCGTCAAGGTCAACGGCCGCACGGGGGCCAGTTGCACCGTGCTGGCCGCCTCCGGCCAGGAGGTGGAGAGCAACACCACCGAGCTCAACGACCAGCGCAAGACCCTGCTGCAGATGCTGTTTGTGGAGGGCAACCACTTCTGCCCCTCCTGCGAGAAAAGCGGCAACTGCAACCTGCAGGCCACGGCCTACGCCATGGGCATGGACGGCCCGCACTTTGAAGAGTTCTACCCCGACCGCAAGGTGGACGCCACCCACCCGGACCTGATGCTGGACCTGAACCGCTGCATCCTCTGCGGGCTGTGCGTGCGCGCCAGCGAGCAGGCCGACCACAAGAGCGTGTTTGCCATTGGCGGCCACGGCATCCACACGCACCTGCTGGTCAACAGCCCCAGCGGCAAGCTGGGCGACAGCGCCTTGTTACCCACCGACCGTGCCGCCAACATCTGCCCCACCGGCGTCATCCTGCACAAGCGGCGCGGCTTTGTGATTCCCATCGGCCAGCGCCAGTTCGATGCCAAGCCAATCTCCGAACAGGTCGAAGGGGGTGCGCGATGAGTGCCAGCCTGAACAACGGCGATGGCGGTGGTGCGATTGACGTGCAAACCCCGCTGCATGCCCCGCGCAAACTCAAGCTGGCCACCGTCTCGCTGGCCGGCTGCTTTGGTTGCCACATGTCACTGCTGGATATCGACGAGCGCATCCTGCCGCTGCTGGAGCGGGTGGAGCTGGACCGCTCGCCGCTCACCGACATCAAGCAAATGGGCCACTGCGATATCGGCCTGATCGAAGGCGGCCTGTGCAATGCCGAGAACGTGCAGGTGCTGCGCGAGTTCCGCGCCCACTGCAAGGTGCTGGTGGCCGTGGGGGCCTGCGCCATCAACGGCGGCCTGCCGGCCCAGCGCAACCAGCGCGATGTGGGCCAGATGCTGCGCGATGTGTACTGCCACCAGATTGGCGGCAGCCCCGGTAACGCAGTACCCAATGACCCCGAACTGCCGCTGCCGCTGAACCAGGTGCACCCGATCCATGAGGTGGTGCATGTGGACTACTTTCTGCCCGGCTGCCCGCCCTCGGGTGACGCGATCTGGAGCTTTTTGAACGACCTGATTGCCGGGCGCACGCCGCAACTGGGCCACGGGCTCATGCACTATGACTGAGACCGAGCCCCCACGCCCCAAGGAATCACCCATGACTTTCGCACTGGAAACCGCTGCCAACCCCGAAGGCCTGCGCCGCGTCGCCATTGATCCGGTCTCGCGCGTGGAAGGCCACGGCAAGGTCACGCTGCTGCTGGATGAGAACAACGTGGTGCAGCAGGCAAGGCTGCACATTGTGGAGTTCCGGGGTTTTGAGAAGTTCATCGAAGGCCGCCCGTATTGGGAAGTGCCGGTGATGGTGCAGCGCCTGTGCGGCATCTGCCCGGTGTCGCACCACCTGGCTGCCGCCAAGGCCTTGGACCGCGTGGTGGGCGGCTACCCGGTGCCTGCCAGCGCCGACCGCGTGCGCCGCCTGATGCACTACGGCCAGATGCTGCAGTCCCACGCCCTGCACTTTTTTCACCTGTCTTCACCCGACCTGCTGTTCGGCTTTGACGCGGCCGTGGCCCAGCGCAACATCGTCGGCGTGGCGCAGGCCCACCCGGAGGTGGCCAAGAAGGGCATTCTGCTGCGCAAGTTCGGCCAGGAGGTGATCCGCATCACCGCCGGCAAGCGGGTGCACGGCACCGGTGCGGTGCCCGGCGGCGTCAACAAGCTGGTGACGCCTGAGGAGCGCGATCTGCTCAAACGCCAGTTGCCGCAAATGCTGGCCTGGGCCCAGGACGCAGTGGACATTGCCAAGCAGCTGCATGCGCAGAACCGCGCGCTGTACAAGCGCTTCGGCAGCTTTCGCTCCAACCTGATGTCGCTGGTGCGCCCCGACGGCGCCATGGAGCTCTACGACGGCGTGCTGCGCGTGCGCGACGACCACGGCCGCATTTTGTTTGACCAGGTGAGCGACCAGAACTACCTGGACCTGATTGAAGAGGAAGTGCGCAACTGGAGCTATATGAAGTTCCCGCACCTCAAGAGCCTGGGGCGCGAGCGCGGCTGGTACCGCGTGGGCCCGCTGGCCCGGGTGCAGAACTGCGACTTCATCCCCACGCCGCGCGCTGAAATCGAACGCCAGGCCTTTGTGGCCTGGGGCGAAGGCGACCTGGTGCATGCCTCGCTGGCCTACCACTGGGCACGCATGATCGAATTGCTGCATGCGGTGGAAGTCATTTGCGAACTGCTGGACGATCCGGCCTTGCTGAGCGGTGACCTGGTGGCCAGCGGCACGCGCCAGCGCAGCGGTGTGGGCATCATCGAAGCGCCGCGCGGAACCTTGATCCACGATTACGACGTGGGCGATGACGATCTGGTCACGCGCTGCAACCTGATCGTCTCCACCACCCACAACAACCAGGCCATGAACGAGGCGGTGCGGGCCGTGGCGCGCGACTACCTCAGCGGCCACGCACTCACCGAAGGTCTGCTCAACCACATCGAGGTGGCGATACGCGCCTACGACCCCTGCCTGTCCTGCGCCACCCACGCGCTGGGCCAGATGCCGCTGGACGTGACCCTGCTGGGGCCGGATGGCGCCGTGCTGGACCGGGTGCAGAAAGCCTCGGATGGGCAGCTCAACCGGCAGATTGGCAGCGCCATCGGCCTGGAAGCATGAGCCGCGCGGTTCAGTCCCACAACGCGCACCGCATCGGGCGCACGCTGTGAACGCAGCGACGCCGCCCCTGCTGGTGCTGGGCTGGGGCAATCCGAGCCGCGGTGACGATGCCCTGGGGCCGCTGTGCGTGGCCGCCTTGCAAGACGCCCTGCCCGCGCCGCTCAAAGACCGGGTGGAGTTTCTGGACGACTACCAGTTGCAGATCGAATTTGCGCTGGACCTGGTGGGCCGCGCGCGCATTCTGTTCATCGATGCCAGCCTGCGCTGCGCCGCACCCTTCGAAGTGCGCAGCGCGCAGCCGCGCCAGGACAGCACCATCAGCAGCCACGCCCTGTCACCGGATGCGCTGCTGCAGGTGTTTGTGGACCTGCAGGGCCACGCGCCACCGCCGGCCACCGTGCTGGCGATACGGGGGGAAGCGTTTGAACTGGGTGCGCCGCTAAGCGCTGCAGCGCAAGGGCATCTGGCAGCGGCCCTGGCCTGGGCCAGCGTCTGGATACAACAGACGCCTTGAGACGGCTACGCCGCGAAGGCTGGTGCTTTGCGGGCCGGGGCAGCGCTTGCAGGGCTGCGGGAAGCGGATCACTCCACCGCGTGACGGTCGGGCCCGGAGGTATAGGCCATGCCCATCTTCACCTTCACCTCGTTGACGAGTTGCACGAGGCCGGGCCCCAGATCGTTGAGCAAAGTCTCTGGCGGCAGCAGGAAGGAAGGGCCGCCGCAGTTGAAGGCCATCACCTTGTCGCCCATAGGCATCTGCAAAGGAACGCCGACGGCGGAGATGCTCTTTTCCCACTCGCCCAGCGATACGCAAAAGCCCAGGTCCTGGTACTGCTTGAAGGCCTGCTCCACCCCGGCCTTGGTTTGCGGCCACAGCGCCTCATCCTGCAGGCGAATCTGGTCCAGTACAAAGTCGCGCTCCTGCTGCGGCAAGCCGCACAGCAAGGCCCGCCCCATGGCCGTCGTTGCAATCGGTATGCGTGAGCCCACATCCAGGCGCAGAGTGACTGCAGAACTGCTGCGGCAAGACTCCACGTACACCATGCTGAGCCGGTCGCGCAGCCCGATGGACACGCTGGCACGCGTGCGCTCCGCCAGCTCCCGCATACCGGGGCGTGCCAGTTCCCGCACGTCCAGATTCGAGAGCAGCGAATAACCCAGCGACAACACCCCGGACGCCAGTTGGTACTGCCCCCTGTCTGCCGGACTGTCCAGATAGCCGAGCTGGGTCAGCGTGTAGGTCAGGCGTGTGATGGTGGGCTTGGGCAAGCCGGTGCGTTTGGCCAACTCCGTGTTGGTCAGAAATTTCTCCCCCGGCCGGAAGCTGCGAAGAATCTCCAGGCCGCGCGCCAGTGCAACGACAAATTGGCGGTCTTTTCCAGTGCTGTCCTCTTCGCGGGTTTCAAGCGTGTCGTCCATGGGGTTCCCGTATGGTTGGATATTCGGCTTTTTGCAAACATTTGTTTTGCATAGCAAAACAGATCGTAGCCATCTGGGCCATCCGTCGATTCGCCGGAATATCCGATTTTACGAGGGTAAACGCTATGTTGCGACAAATTATTCACGCAATCGTCCAAAATGTAGTATGGTTCGTCTACTGTTTTTTGCGAACTATTATTTCGCACAGCGAAACAACTTCGAAATGGAATGACTATGCGCCTGGACCGGCCCACCGAGAGCGTTCGCCCTGAACTGCAGGGCAACGTACTTTTGATTGGCATCGACAACCCGCCCGTCAACGCACTGGATGTATCCGTGCGCCGCGGCTTGCTGGCTGCTCTGGACCTGGCACAGGCTGACCCGGCGGTGCGTGCGGTGCTCATCCACGGCAGGGGCCGCAACTTCATTGGCGGGGCTGACATCCGCGAGTTCGGCAAGCCGGCGCAGCAGCCCACGCTGCCGGAGGTGTGCAATGCCATCGAGGCCTGCAGCAAACCGGTGATTGCAGCCATCCACGGGGCCGCACTGGGTGGCGGCTTGGAAGTGGCGCTGGCAGCGCATTACCGCCTGGCGACAGCTGACGCCAAGCTCGGCCTGCCCGAGGTGCAACTGGGCCTGATGCCCGGTGCCGGAGGCACGCAACGCGCACCCCGTTTGGTGGGCGCAGAGGCAGCGCTGGGCCTGATGCTCAGCGGGCGGCACCTCGACGGCACGCAGGCAATGGCCCGGGGCCTGGTGGACCGGCTGGCCACCGGCAACGATGTGTGGGCCGAAGGCCTGGCCTATGCCCGTGAACTGGTGGCCCGCAATGCACCGGCGCGGCGCACGGCGAATGCAACAGGTCTAGCCGACAAGGCAGCCAGCCAGGCAGCCATCGATGCGGCCCGCGCCAGCGTGCAAAGCGCGGCCCGGGGCCTGTTCTCGCCCCTGAAGATTGTGGATGCCGTGCAGGCCGCTGTGGACCTGCCCTTCGACGAGGGCCTGCGCACCGAGCGCGCGCTCTTTTTGCAATGCATGGACAGCCCGCAACGCGCTGGCCTGATCCACGCCTTCTTTGCCGAGAAAGCAGTCCGCAAGGCGCCTGAGGCGCAGGGTGCATCAGCCCGTCCCATACGCCACGTCGGTATCGTGGGGGGCGGCACCATGGGTGCGGGCATTGCCGTGGCCTTGCTGGACGCCGGTTTGCCGGTCACGATGGTGGAACGCGACGAAGCGGCGCTGGCGCGGGGACGCAGCCATATTGAAAAGGCGGTCGACGCGCTCGTGGCCAAGGGCCGCATCAACGTGCAAGCCCGGTCGGACGCCATGGCCCGCTTCACCGGCAGCTTGACCTACGACGCGCTGGCCACGGCGGACCTGGTCATCGAAGCGGTATTTGAAGACATGGCTGTTAAACAGGCCGTGTTCGCCGAACTCGACCGCGTGTGCAAACCCGGTGCCGTTCTGGCCACCAACACGTCCTACCTGGACATTGACACCATCGCAGCAGGCATCTCGCGGCCCGGCGATGTGCTGGGTCTGCACTTTTTCTCACCCGCCCATGTGATGAAGCTTCTGGAAATCGTGGTGGCCCGGCAGACGGCTGCGGATGTGGTGGCCACGGCCTTTGCACTGGCTGCCACGCTGCGCAAGGTGCCGGTGCGCGCCGGCGTGTGCGACGGCTTCATTGGCAACCGCATCCTGGCAGCCTACCGCCACATCGCCGACTGCCTGGTGGAAGACGGCGCATCCCCCAGCCAGATTGACCGCGCAGCGCGCACCTTCGGCTACCCCATGGGCCCGTTTCAGGTGACGGACCTCGCCGGTGGCGATATCGGCTGGGCCACACGCAAACGCAAAGCAGCAAGCCGCGACCCGGCGGCACGCTATGTGCACATTGCAGACCGCCTGTGCGAGCGCGGCTGGTTCGGCCAGAAAACCGGCCGTGGCTACTACCTCTACCCGCAGGGCGCGCGCAGCGGGGTGCCCGATCCCGAGGTCGATGCCATCATCGCAGCGGAGCGCGCACGCGCAGGGGTTGTGGCAAGGGACTTCACAGACGAGGACATCCTGCGCCGCTACCTGGCTGCCATGGTCAATGAGGGAGCCAATGTCGTGTTCGAAGGCATTGCCCTGCGCCCGCTGGATGTGGATGTCACCTTGCTCAATGGCTACGGATTTCCGCGCCACCGGGGGGGCCCCATGCACTATGCCGACAGCGTAGGCCTGCCCCGCATTCTGGCCGACATACAAGCCTTTGCCCCGGAAGCGCCGCAGTTCTGGCGCCCCTCACCCCTGCTGCTGGATCTGGTGGCGCGCGGTGCCACCTTCGCCAGCCTGAACCACCGCGCGAAAGCGCCCGACCCAAGCGAGTCCCACCATGCGTGAAGCCGTCATCCTGTCCACCGCCCGCACGCCGCTGACCAAAGCGCACCGCGGTGAGTTCAACAGCACGCCGGGCCCCACACTGGCCGCCTTTGCGCTACGCGCGGCGGTAGAGCGCTCGGGGCTGGATCCGCAGCAACTGGAAGACGCCATCCTGGGCTGCGGCTACCCCGAGGGGACCACGGGCCGCAACATCGCGCGCCAGGCCATCGTCCGCGCCGGCCTGCCCATCAGCATTGCAGGCACCACGGTCAACCGGTTTTGCGCCTCGGGTCTGCAGGCTATTGCCATGGCGGCCGGGCGCATTGTGCTGGACCGCGCGCCCGCCATGCTGGCCGGTGGCGTGGAGAGCATCTCGCACATCCGCAGCCGTGACGATGGCAACAGCGGCATGGACCCCTGGATCCGCGAGCACAAGCCCGCGCTCTACATGGCCATGATGGAGACCGCCGACATCGTGGCTGCGCGCTACGGCATTTCGCGTGAGGCGCAGGATGCGTTTTCCGCACAGAGCCAGCGCAAAACCGAAGAGGCCCAGCGCGCCGGCCGTTACCGCGAAGAAATCGTGGCCTGTACCACCACGATGGCGCTGACCGACAAGCAGAGCGGTCACATCAGCCAACGCACGGTCACCGTGGAGGCCGACACCTGTAACCGCCCGGGAACCACCCTGGCCAGCCTGGCGGGCTTGGCCCCCGTGATGGGGGCAGACAAATTTGTGACTGCGGGCAATGCCTCGCAACTGTCGGACGGCGCATCGGCCTGTGTGCTGATGGAGGCGCGCGATGCCGAACGCGCCAATCTGCAGCCTCTGGGCGCTTTTCGCGGCCTGGCCGTGGCCGGATGCGAACCCGATGAGATGGGCATAGGGCCTGTATTCGCGGTGCCCAAACTGCTGGCGCGGCACGGCCTCACAGTGGACGACATCGACCTGTGGGAACTCAACGAGGCTTTTGCCTCCCAGGCCATTTACTGCCAGCAGCGGCTGGGCATTCCGGACGAGCGGCTCAACGTCAATGGCGGCGCCATCTCCATCGGCCACCCGTTCGGCATGACCGGTGCGCGTCTGGCGGGCCATGTGCTGCTGGAGGGCCGGCGGCGCAAAGCAAAGTACGCCGTGGTCACCATGTGCATTGCCGGCGGCATGGGTGCTGCCGGTCTGTTTGAAATATTCTGAGGAACCCTGCGTGAACCTACATTTCAGTCCCCGCGAAGAAGCCTTTCGCGACGAAGTGCGCCGCTTTCTGGCGGCAAAGCTACCCGAGCGCCTGTCAGACAAAGTGGGCCAGGGCCTGCGCCTGACCAAGGCCGATATGCAGCAGTGGCATGGCATCCTGCATGCGCAAGGCTGGCTGGCCAACCATTGGCCTGTGGAGTTTGGTGGCACCGGCTGGAACGCCATTGAGCGCTTCATTTTTGAGAACGAATGCGCCCTGGCCGCAGCACCCCGCGTGGTACCTTTTGGCGTCGGCATGCTGGGCCCGGTGCTCATCAAGTTTGGCAACGCGGCGCAAAAGCAGCACTGGTTGCCGCGCATCCTGGACGGCCGCGACTGGTGGTGCCAGGGCTACTCGGAGCCGGGTGCCGGCTCGGACCTGGCAGCGGTCAAGACCAGCGCCGTAGCCGGCCACGACGCGCAGGGGCCGCATTACATCGTCAACGGCCAGAAGACCTGGACCACGCTGGGCCAGCACGCCAACATGATCTTCTGCCTGGTGCGCACCAACCCGAGCGCCAAAAAGCAGGAGGGCATCAGCTTCCTGCTGATCGACATGCATACGCCCGGCGTGGAACTGCGGCCCATCATCACCCTGGACGAGGAGCATGAAGTCAATGAAGTCTTCTTCACCGATGTGCGCGTACCGGCCGACAACCTGGTGGGTGAAGTGGACAAGGGCTGGACCTGCGCCAAATACCTGCTGACCTACGAGCGCACCAACATCGCCGGCGTGGGCCAGTCCACTGCGGCGCTGCAGCGGCTCCAGCAGATTGCCGCCGGGCAAATGCGCAACGGACGCCCCCTGTTGCAAGACCCCTTGTTTGCGGCCAGGCTGGCGCGGGTGGAGATTGATCTGGAAAACATGAAAACCACCAACCTGCGTGTGATTGCCGCCGTGGCCGGAGGCGGGGCACCGGGCGCGGAAAGCTCCATGCTCAAAATCCGCGGCACCCAGATCCGCCAGGAGATCAGCGCGCTCACGCGCCGCGCCATGGGCCCGTTTGCGCGGCCCTATATCCACGAGGCGCTGGACGAGGGTTACACCGGCATGTCCACCACACCACGGGCTGCAGCCAGCGCCGCCGCGCAGTATTTCAACAACCGCAAGCTGTCGATTTTCGGCGGCTCCAACGAAGTCCAACGCAACATCATCAGCAAGATGATGCTCGGGCTGTAAGGGCACAAGCACATGAACTTTGAACCCACCGAAGAGCGCCGCATGCTGGCCGACAGCCTGAACCGCTTTATCAGCGCGCAATATGGCTTTGCAGCACGCCAGGCCATCATCCGTTCTCCCCAGGGCTATAGCCCGGCCCTGTGGCGGCAGTTTGCCGAACTCGGCGTCATGGCCGCGCTGTTCCGCGAGGCCGATGGCGGCTTCGGAGGCGACGGCTTTGACATTGCCACGGTGTTTGAAGCCCTGGGCCGCGGCCTGGTGGTCGAGCCCCTGCTGGGCAGCGCGGTGCTGGCCGGCGAGGCCCTTGCCACAGCCGGCAACGCACAGCAAAGGCAATGGCTGGACACCCTGATCAGCGGCGATACCCTGGCGGCACTGGCGCACGAGGAGCCGGCCACCCATTACGAAGCGGCCCATGTGCAGACCCGCGCGCAGCGCCAGGGCGGGGGCTGGTTGCTCAACGGCAGCAAGGCCCTGGTCCTGCAGGGGGCAGAGTGCCAGCTGTTTGTGGTGTCGGCACGCAGCAGCGGCGCCGTAGCGGACGAGGCCGGCATTTCCCTGTTTCTGCTGCCCGCAGATACGCCGGGCGTGCAACTGCGCAGCAGCAGCACGATAGATGGCGGCTGCGTCGCCAGCCTGCATCTGGAGCAGGTGCAAGTCGGTGCCGAGGCCCTGCTGGGCGCGGAAGGCGCCGGTTATACCGTGCTGGAGCGCGCCCTGGGGCGTGGCATTCTGGCCCTGTGCGCCGAGGCTGTAGGCGCCATGGACGCGGCCAAGGCCGCCACGCTGGACTACCTGCGTACCCGCAAACAATTCGGCGTGGCCATCGGCAGCTTCCAGGCCTTGCAGCACCGCATGGCCGACATGGCGCTGGAAATCGAGCAGGCGCGCAGCAGCGTCATCAACGCGGCCGCCGCGCTGGACAGCGAGCGCCTCAGCCGCGAGCGCGCCCTGAGTGCCGCCAAGTTCACGATCGGCCGCGTCGCCACCCTGGTGGCCGAAGAATGCATACAGCTGCATGGCGGCATCGGCATGACCTGGGAGCTACCCCTGTCGCATTACGCCAAGCGCCTGGTCATGATCGACCACCAACTGGGTGACGAAGACCACCACCTGCAGCGCTACATGGCGCTGTCCGCGGAGGCCGCAGCATGAGCAGCCCGCTGCTCACAGAGCAGCAGGGCGCGGTGCGCGTCCTGACCAACAACAACCCCGGTATGCGCAATGCCATCAGCGCCGGCCTGTATGCCGCACTGCCACAGGCCCTGCGCGAGGCGCAGGACGACCCCTCGGTGGGCGCCATCGTGCTCACCGGTGCCGGCAGCTTTTTCTGCGCCGGGGGTGACCTGACCCAACTGGCCCTGCGCCACACCCTGGCACCGGCACAGCGGCGCGAGAAGCTGGAAAACCTGCACCACCTGGTTCGGGCCCTGCGCGACTGCAGCAAGCCGGTGATTGCCGCTGTGGAAGGCGGTGCATCCGGTGCCGGCCTGTCCCTGGCGCTGGCTTGCGACCTGCTGGTGGTGGCGCGCGATGCGGTGTTCTCCATGGCCTATGTGAAGGTGGGCCTGTCGCCCGACGGCGGGGCCACGGCGTTCATGGCGGAGTTCCTGTCACGCCAGTTGCTCACCGAGCTGTGCCTGACGGGCGATCGCATCAGCGCCGAGCGCCTGCACAGCCTGGGCCCGGTGAACCGCCTCACCGACCCCGGCGCAGCCCTGGCCGAGTCCCTGGTGCTTGCACAGCGGCTGGCGCAGGGGCCGCAGCGGGCCAATGCGCGCATCAAGACGCTGTGCCGCCATGCCCACCATGCCGACCTCGACACCCAGATGGAACTCGAAGCCACGCTGATGGTGGAGTCGCAGGGCGATGCCGAAGCCGCAGAGGGCATAGGCGCCTTTCTGGGCAAGCGCGCGCCCGACTTTTCCATCACGCGCCAAGCCAACGGGAGCACCCGCACACCATGACCTCCATCAACGCCGCACTGCCCCTGGCAGGCATCCGTATTCTGGATTTTTCCCGCGTGCTGGCCGGGCCCTGGTGCGCCATGGTGCTGGGCGACCTGGGGGCCGAAGTCATCAAGGTGGAGCACCCGCTGCGCGGTGACGACACGCGCGACTGGGGCGTGCGCATAGGCGCAACCGAAACCTCCTACTTCAACAGCGTGAACCGCAACAAGCGCTCGGTGACGCTGGACTTGCAAACCGCCGAAGGCCAGCAGATTGCGCGCGATCTGGCGGCCAAGAGCGACGTGGTGGTGCAGAACTTCAAGTTCGGCGGCATCGAAAAAATGGGCCTGGGTTACGCGCAACTCAGCGCCGACCGGCCCGGGCTGATTTACTGCTCCATCACCGGCTACGACCGCACCGGCCCCGAGGCCGCAAGGCCGGGATACGACCTGGTGATACAGGGAGAGAGCGGCCTGATGGCGCTCAATGGCGAGGCCGGTCAGCCGCCGCTGAAATTCGGCGTGGCCGTGGTGGACATGGTGACCGGGCTGTATGCAGCGCAGGCGATTCTGGCCTCGCTGTATGCACGCCAGAACACCGGCAAAGGCCGGCACATCGGCATGGCCCTGTACGACTGCGGCCTGATGGTGACAGCCTATTACGGCCTGGAAGCTTTGCTCCTGGGGCAGGACCCGCCGCGCTATGGCAACGCCCACCCCAGCATCATGCCGTACGGGGTGTTTGATGCGTCCGATGGTCCGCTGGTGATCGCCTGCGGCAACAACAGCCAGTTCGCCCGCTTTTGCAACGAAGTCATCGAGCGGCCTGACATGGCGCTGGACGAGCGCTTTAAAACCAACCTGAACCGATCGGCCAACCGCGAGCTGCTGGCACCGCTGTTGCGCGCGGAGATTGCGCGCAAGACGCGCAAGGACTTGCTGGAGCGGCTCGGCCGCGCGGGCATACCCTGCGGCGAGGTGTCGGGCCTGCTCGAAGCCCTGAACTCCCCGCGTGCGCGCGAGGCCGGGCTGGTGACGCAGCATCCGCACCCGCAGGCCGGCGGCGTAGAGGTACTGGCGCCGCCCTACCGCTTTGACGGCGAACGCCTGGCCGTGCGCAGCGCGCCACCGCAACTGGGCGAAGGCACGCAGCAGGTGCTGCAAAGCCTGCTGGGACTGGGCGCTGAACGCCTGCGGGAACTGAAGACACAAGGCATCATATGAAGCCCCCCTTTTTCACCCTTTCTCCTTTTACACAACCCACCAACGAGTGAGACACACCATGAAAAAAAGCTACAAACAATTGGGTCTGGCAGCCTTGATCGCCTGCACCGGCAGCTGGGGCAACCTGCATGCCGAAGAACTGCTGGTCGGGGTGGAAGTGCCCCTGACCGGCACGCTGGCCCGCGTAGGCGGCGGCATGCAGGAGGGCATTCTGGTGGCAGCCGAAGTGTTCAACAAAACCAGCAGCAAGCACAAGATCAAGGTCATCGCGATTGACGACGAATCCTCCCCGGCCAAAGCCGTGGCGGCGGTGGAAAAGCTGGCCAGCCAGGGCGTGCTGGCCATCACCGGCGGCTACGGCTCCAACAACATTGCCCCCGCGTCAGACGCTGCCAGCAAGCTCGGCCTGGCCTATGTGACCTCCGGTGGCGTGGACGACAGCCTGGTCAACAGCGGGCACAAGAACTTCTTTCGCATCAACAACACCGCCGGCTACCAGAAGGCCATGGTGGGCTTGCTCGGCGACATGAAGGCCAAGACGGTATCGATCGTGTATTCGTCCAAAGAGGCCACCTCCAGTCTGGCGCACGAGGTGCAAAAGACCCTGACGGCGCAGGGTGCCACGGTGGCCTCGCACGAGTTTGACCCGGCCATTACCGACTTCAAGCCCATCATCAACAAGATCAAACTGCAGGACAAGTCGGAGTTCATCGCCATGGTGGGCTATGAGAACGACTACGTGGGCATTCTGCGCGCCGCCAGGGTGCTCAAGCCCAATGTGAAAGCGATCATGGGCGTCTGGTCCCTGGCCACCTCCAAAATGGCGGCCGACTTCCCGGACCTGATGCCCAATGTCTACGGCACGGCCTTCCTGCCCTACCCGGCAGAATTCAAGTCGCCCGAAGGCAAAGCCTTTAGCGATGCCTACCAGAAGCTGTACCAGAAGGAGCCCGACTACCTGGGCCAGTTCGGCTATGTGCAGGCCACACTGTTGTTTGAAGCCATGGCCCGCTCGGCCGACAAGGGCACCCTCAAAAAGAACGGCGTGATCGACGAGTTGAACAAGACCGATCGCCAGACCCTGATAGGCCGTGTGAAGTTCAGCGCCAATGGCGACAACCCCAACTTCAGCCACCGCATGGGCCAGCACCAGAACGGCAAGGTGGTCATCGTCTGGCCCAAGGAAGAGGCCACCGGCAAAGCCAACTTCCCCGGCGTGCCCTGGTAAGCCCGTGCTGACCTGACATGACAGAACTCATTCTCCAGGCGCTGTATTCGGGCCTGCTGCAGGGCGGCTCCTACGCGCTGATTGCGCTGGGTCTGGCGCTGGTATTCGGCACCATGAAGGTCATCAACCTGGCCCACGGCGAGCTGGTGCTGCTGGCCGCCTACATTGCCTATTCGGTGGAGTCCGGGCTGGGCTGGAGCCCGGTGCTGGCGATTCCGCTGGCCATGGTGGTGGTGTGCAGCACCTCGGTGGCGGTGTACCTTGCCGTCAGCCGTATCCAGAAGGACCGGGAGATCAACTCCCTGATCCTGACCTATGGCCTGGGGGTGATGTTGACCAACCTGATCCTGCTGGTCTGGAAGGCCGACGTGCGCTCCACCAGTTCCAGCTGGATGCAGGAAGCCTTTGTGGTCGGGCCGTTCTACAGCATGCGCAGCGAGATTCTGTTCTTCGGTGTCAGTGTGCTGCTGATGGGCGGCCTGTGGTGGTGGCTGGCGCGCAGCTGGTATGGCCGCGCCGTGCGTGCAGTCTCCAGCAACCGCGATGCCGCCAAGCTCATGGGCATCAACCCGCGCACCACCGAGCTGGTGTCCTTTGTGGTGGCCGGCATGCTGGCCACCTTTGCGGGTGTGGCCTTGTTCAGCTACGGCGTGATCAGCCCCTCTTACGGTGGCGTGCTCACCATCAAGGCCTTTGTCATCACGGTGCTGGCCGGCATTGGCTCCATCCCCGGCGTGCTGATCGGCGCGCTGCTGCTGGGTGTAGCCGAGGCGCTCACGGTGACGCTGGCCAGTTCAGCCCTGCAGGATCTGGTCGGCATGGGCCTGTTCCTGCTGGTCCTGTTTGTCATGCCCAACGGGCTTTTTGGTGCCAAAGGGAGGCGCGGATGAAACGCAACACAACGGTGCTGCTCGGACTGCTGGCCAGCTATGCGTTGGTGCCCCTGCTGTTTGGCAGCAACCACTACATCATGAGCATGGTGGTGGCGGCGCTGGTCATAGGCGGCGTGGCCTTGTCCTGGGCCCTGCTGGGCAACCTGGGCGGCATGGTCAGTTTCGGCCACAGCGCCTTCTTCGGCGTGGGGGCCTATACCTCGGCCATTGTGAGCATGAAGCTGGGCCTGCCCGTGCCGCTGGCCATGCTGCTGGGCGGCTTGGGTGCGGTGATCGCTTCGGCCGCCATGCTGCCGGTGCTGCGCCTGCGCGGGCCTTACTTTGCCCTGGCCATCCTGGCTTATGCACACATCTTCCGCATTCTGGCGACCGAGTGGAAACCGGTCACCGGCGGCGCGGCCGGCATTTCCAACATACCGCGCCTGCCGGAGGTGCTGGGGCTGGACCTGGGCAGCAAGACGGGCAACTACTGGGTGATTCTCAGCCTGGTGGCGGCACTGGCTTTCGCATACCACTTGATACGCAAAAGCCATTACGGGCTGGCACTGCGGGCCATGCATGAAAGCGAAGATGCCACCCGCGTGGTGGGTGTCAACAGCACCCTGCTCAAGGCGCTGATGCTGTTTGTCTCGGCCTTCATGTGCGGCATGGTGGGTGCGTTCAACGCGCATTACCTCAACTTTCTGGAGCCCGACTACGCGTTCAGTGGCGTCTGGGTCACGCTGCCCATCGTGGCGGCCATTTTCGGCGGCTACCGCACCATTACCGGGCCGGTAGTCGGTGCCGTGGCGGTGTACCTGGTGGACCAGCTGGTGTTCAAGGCCATCATGCCGTCCGGGCACCAACTGGTGCTGGGCCTGTTGTTGGTCGCCATGGTGCTGCTCAGCCCCGACGGCCTGCTGTCCATGGCGCGCAACCTCACCGGGAGGCGCCATGCTGCAGCTTGACCAGGTGTCGGTACGCTTTGGCGGGCTGACCGCCGTCAATGCGGTCTCGCTCAGCGTGGGCACGCAGGATGTGGTGGGGCTGGTCGGGCCCAATGGCGCGGGCAAGACCACGCTGTTCAACGCCATCTCCGGCCTGGCAGACACCAGCAGCGGACGCATTCTGTTTGACGGCGTGGACATGCTGCGCCGCCCCCTGTACCAGCGCGCGCGCATGGGGCTGGGACGCACCTTCCAGATTCCGCAGCCCCTGCATGAACTGACGGTGCGCGAGAACCTGGTAGTGGCGCAACGCTTTGGCACCGGATCGGTCGACCAGCACAAAATCGACGAAATCATGGCCTTCACCGCGCTGGACGGCAAGGGCGCGCGCATGGCCGCCAGTGAACTGGCCCTGACCGAACTCAAGGCCCTCGAAGTCGCCAAGGCACTGGCCACCAACCCGCGCCTGCTCCTGCTCGACGAGGTGCTGGCTGGTCTGGAGACCAGTGGCAAGCGGCGTTTCATGGGCATGCTCAAAGACCTGCACACGCGCTTTGGCGTGGGCATTCTCATCATCGAGCACGACATTGAGACCATCAGCAAGCTGTGCCACCGTGTGGTGGTGCTGAACTTCGGAAAGCTGATTGCCGACGGCACACCCGAAGCGGTATTCAAGGACCCGCAAGTGATCGAAAGCTACACCGGAGCACAGCATGCTTGATGTTTCCAACGTGCGCGCCGGCTATGGCGCCATCAATGTTTTGTGGGATGTCTCTTTGCAGGTCGCGCCCGGCAAGCTGACCACCCTGATCGGCCCTAACGGCGCCGGCAAGACCACCCTGCTGCGGGCCATCATGGGCCTGCTGCCGCTGACCGCCGGCCAGATCAGCCTGAACGGCAAGCCGCTGAACGGAACGCCCACCTGGAAAATGCCCGACTTGTCCGTGGCCATGATTCCGGAGGGGCGCATGACCTTCAAGGACATGACGGTGGAAGACAACCTCACCATGGGCGCCTTCCCCAAGGCGCACCGCGCCCAGCTGGCGGCCCATCTGGAACGCTCTTACGCCCTCTTTCCCCGCTTGGGTGAGCGTTGCAAGCAACTGGCGGGCTCGCTGTCGGGTGGCGAGGCACAGATGCTGGCCATGGCGCGCGGCCTGATGGCAGACCCGCAGCTGCTGATCATCGATGAGCCTTCGCTCGGACTCTCTCCGCTGCTGGTGAATGAACTGTTTGACATCCTCCTGCGCCTCAAGCAGGACGGACGCACCATCGTGCTGGTGGAGCAAAACACCCACCGCGCGGTGGGTGTGGCAGACCATGTGTATCTGATGCAGAGCGGCCGGATCATCCACTCCCAAGCGGCGGCGGACGTCAACCTGGAGCATTTGCACGATCTGTACTTCGCCCGTTAGGGAGCGGTACGCACTTGCGTGCGACTTCCTTCAACCCCGGTGCTTGCCCGTGCCGGCGGGCGACCCAGCGTCAGCCCTCAGACTTGGGCGTCCGGCGCATCGGGCGACACGCCCAACTCGGCACACAACTTTTGAACCACCTGGCGCAGTTGTGCCACTTCCTGCTCCAGCCGGTCGATGCGTTCGGCGTTGCCGCCGGCATGACCGCTGCGTGCGGCTTCCAACTCAGAGAGATCCACCGGGCCGCACAGCAAATGCGCCCAGCGCTGCTCACGGGTGCCGGCCAGGCGCGGCAGCTTGACCACGAGCGGGCCGCCCTTCTCAACCGAGCGCTCCAGCAGTTCGTCCAGAAAACCCTCCACCGAAGAGATGTCGGCAAATCTGTACCAGCGCTCGGTATTGAGCCGCAGCTCACCGGCGGTCTGCGGGCCGCGCAGCATCAACATGCCCAGAATCACGGCAGACTGCTCAAACACGTTCATGCCGCGCTGGAAGTTGTGGGTGAATTTGATGGTGCGCCCACCCGTGGTCTCATGCACCAACCCCAGCTCGCGCAGATGGGCCACGGCACCTGCCACCTGGGCTTCATCCAGGTCCATCAGCGGGTCGCGCGTGGTCTTCTGGTTGCAGCCCAGCATCAGGGAGTTCAGCGTCAGCGGGTAGCTATCGGGCACGGTACGCGCCTTCTCCATCAGGGTGCCCAGAACGCGGGCTTCGATGGCAGAGAGGACAGGATGGATGGTAGGAGTGGTCATTGCACGAGAATTGTATGCCTGCAACACAAGAGCAAGGGAAGCGACAGACCGCCCTGTCTGTCGACAAGGAGGCATGCCCAAAGCCCCAAACGATTCGGGCCATTGCGCACAAGGGTTAGCACTCTCTACACAAGAGTGCTAACATTTGCATATTGAACACTAGGAGTCCTGCTATGAATGCTTCCATGACCGTTCCAACTGCTGCCCTGAGTCTGGCCAATCCTTGGTCCTTGGTGCCACCCTTGGGCAATCTGGATGCCTATATCTCTGCGGCCAACCGCCTGCCCATGCTCACTCTGGAAGAGGAGCAGGAGTTTTCACGCAAGTTCAAGAACGACAACGACCTCGAAGCCGCCGGAAAATTGGTGCTTTCGCACCTGCGTCTGGTGGTTTCCGTATCCCGCCAGTACCTGGGCTACGGTTTGCCGCATGGCGATCTGATCCAGGAGGGCAATGTGGGCCTGATGAAGGCCGTCAAGCGCTTCGACCCGGACCAGGGCGTGCGTCTGGTGAGCTATGCCATGCACTGGATCAAGGCCGAAATCCACGAATACATCCTGAAGAACTGGCGCATGGTCAAGGTGGCGACCACCAAGGCCCAGCGCAAGCTGTTTTTCAACCTGCGCTCCATGAAGCAGCGCTTCAAGAGTGACGATGCCGCTGCCGACATGGGTACGCACCGCGATACGCTCAACCCCGAGCAGGTGAATGCCATGGCGCGCGAGCTCAAGGTCAAGCCGGAAGAAGTGCTGGAAATGGAGATGCGCCTGTCCGGCGGTGACGTGCTGTTGGACCCCAGCCCCTCGGACGACGGCGAAGACGCCTTTGGCCCGATTGCCTACCTGACCGACACCAACCACGAACCCCTGGCCATGATCGAGGCGCGCCAGCGTGACATGCTGGCCACCGATGGCATTGCCACCGCGCTGGACAGTCTGGATGCGCGCAGCCGCCGTATCGTGGAAGAGCGCTGGCTCAAGGTGAATGACGACAACTCCGGCGGCATGACGCTGCACGATCTGGCCGCCGAATACGGCGTCAGCGCCGAGCGTATCCGCCAGATTGAAGTGGCAGCCATGAAGAAGATGAAGACGGCGCTGGCGGCTTACGCCTGACCTGCGCTACGCCCAACAAAAAGCCCCTGCCGGTTTGCACCGCAGGGGCTTTTTTCAGGTGAGACCCTGGCTCAAAAGCCGGCGAGCAGGGTCTGGATGTCCTTGGTCAAGGCCTCCTTCGGGCTACCATAGCGGGTGAACAGGCGCAACTTGCCCTTGGGGTCGTAAATGTAACTGCCCGCCGAGTGGTCCATGGTGTAGCTGGTGGGCGTGCTGCCATCCACCTTCTTGTAGTAAATCTTGTAATCCTTGGTCAGCTCCACCAGCTTTTCGGGCGTGGTGTACAGGGCCAGAAACGTGGGATCAAAATTTTCCATGTAGGCCTTGAGCAACTCGGGCGTGTCGCGCTCCGGGTCTACCGTCACAAACAGCACCTGCAGGCGTTCGCCGTCCTTGCCCAGGGCCTTTTTGATTTCAACCATCTCGGTCATGGTGGTGGGGCAGACGTCCGGGCACTGCGTATACCCAAAGAACATCAGCACGGCCTTGCCGGCAAAGTCGGTCAGATGGCGCACCTGGCCGTTGTGGTCGGTCAGTTCGAAGTTCTTGGCGTAATCGACACCGGTAACGTCCACGGAGGAAAAACCGGGTTTGGAGTCTGAACATGCGGCCAGGAAGGAGGCCGTTCCTGCAAGCAGCGCGCACGCGGCCAGACGCTGCAGGGTTTGTCGTTTGTTCATGGCATTCTCAAAATCGGTTACAAGAGGTAATGGTCCAATAGTAGCGCGGCAAAAAGTGCACTCAGGTGAATCAGCGAAAAGCGGAAGGTCTTGCGCGCCAACTCGTCCGAGTAGTTGCACAGCAGCTTCCAGCCGTACCAGCTGAAGCCCGCACTCAGAACCACCGCTGTCACCAGGTACAACCAGGAACTCATGCCATAGACAAAGGGCAGCAGACAGGCGGCAAACAGCACAAAGGTATAGAGCAGGATATGCAGCCGGGTGAAGTCGCTGCCATGGGTGACCGGCAGCATGGGTAGCCCGGACTTGCGGTAGTCCTCCACCCGGTACAGAGCAAGGGCCCAAAAGTGCGGCGGCGTCCACAGAAAGATGATGAGGAACAGGATAAGGGCCTCGGGGCCCACATCGCCGGTCATGGCGGCCCAGCCCAGCACCGGCGGCATGGCACCTGACGCGCCACCGATCACAATGTTCTGGGGTGTGAGCGGCTTGAGGATCACGGTGTAAACCACCGCGTAGCCCACAAAGGTGGCAAAGGTCAGCCACATGGTGAGGGGGTTGACCCAGAAGTACAGCAGTGCCGAGCCGGCTAAGCACAACAGGGCGGAAAAAATCAGGGTTTGCGTATCACTGAGCTGGCCGCGCGCCGTGGGCCGCCAGGAGGTGCGCTTCATCTTGGCATCAATGCCTTTTTCCACGATGCAGTTGAAGGCTGCCGCAGCGGCCGACACCAGGTAGATCCCCACGCAGGCGATGGCGGCCAGCCGCACTTCCGCTGCACTGGGCAGTCCCGGCACGGCCAGCACCATACCGATCAGGGCGCAGAAAACGATGAGTTGAATCACACGGGGTTTGGTCAGCGCGTGAAACTGGCGCAGCACCGTCATATTGAACATGGATAAGGTCTCAGTCATTGGGTGTGTGGCGTGGCCAGCAGCCACACCAATACCGCCACCAGGGCAGCAGCGCCGCCGGTATGCACAATCGCAGCGGGCATAGGCCAGCCCAGCACCACATTGCTCAGCCCTGTGGCCAGTTGCAACACGACCAGGCCGCCCAGCCAGCGGGCCTGGGTACGCAGGGCCGGGGCCTTATGCAGGCGCCAGGCCAGCAGGCCCAGCACACACAGGGTCAGCATGGCCAACAGCCGATGCGCTACATGGATGGCCGTGATGGCTTGAAAGCTCAGCACCGCGCCATCGGCGCTTTCGCCCAAGGGACGCCACAGCTCAAAACCATGCGCGAAGTCCATGGTCGGCCACCACTGGCCCTGGCACAGCGGAAACTCGTTGCAGGCCAGCACGGCGTAATTGGTGCTGACCCAGGCGCCGGAAGCCGCTTGCAGCACCAGCAAAGCCAGTGCGGCCGCAACCCAGACCGTGGGAACCTGCGGGCTTGGCACGCGCAGGGGACGTAGATTGGGTGGCGGTGCAACCAGTTGTCCGAGCCGCAGGCCCGCAGCACCGCCGCGCACGGCCTGAACCGTCAGCAAGGCCAACAGCAGATAGGCGCCCAGCAGGTGCAGACTCACGATGGCCGGAAACAGCTTCATGGTCACCGTCAGTGCGCCGAAGGCACCTTGCACGCACACCCAGACAAAGGTCATGGTGGGCAGCCAGTCACCCCAGTTGCGCCGCTGCTTCAGTCCTTTGAAACCCAGCCACGAGGCCACCATCAGCACGGTAATCAGGGCGCCGACACCGGTGGCCAGGTAGCGGTGCACCATCTCCACCCAGGCCTTGGACACCGTCACCGGGCCGCTGGGCATCACGGCCTGCGCCGCACTGATAGGGGCGTGCGCCGCCAAGGGGCTGGCCTCGCCATAACAACCGGGCCAGTCGGGACAACCCAGGCCGCTGTCAGTGAGGCGGGTAAAGGCGCCAAACAGGACCAGGTCCATGGTCAGAAAAAGGGTTAAAACCGTCAAAGCCTGCAGGCGTGCGCCCGGCACGGCGCCGCTCTGGCGTCTGAGCACCCACAGCACGGGCAGGATGGCGAGCAATGCACCCAGGGCCATGATGGCCAGCACCGGAGACAGGTTGTAAAGCGGCACGGACATGGCGTCAGGGTCGACCGGCCTGGTCCCAACCTTCGGAACCGCGCATCAGGTGCTCCAGGTCTTTCTTGATCGACGGTGCGGTCTTCAAATCCACGCCCGGCGCAAAACGCATCATCCAGTTGCCCATGGGGTCCACCACATACAGATGGTCTTCCAGTTGCTGACCGGCTTGCGGAGCCAGCCACTGCGCCAAGGCCTCACGCGGCACGCGGATCACGGTGGCATCGCGCAAGGCCGGCAACAATGCCTCTGCGACGGGCGCTGCGTCATCCACCAGCCAGACACGGTCCATACGGTCCTTGTTTTTGCCCAGACCTTCGCGCAACTGGCGCTGGAAGTACAGGTGGTTGGCGCAGCTGGCGTCGCAGGCACCGCCGGCCACACTGATCAGCAGCCACTGGTCTTTGAGCGTGCGCAGATTGACGCTGCGGCCATCCAGGGTGGTACCCACCAAGTCAGGCAAGGGACGCTGCGGATCAATCAGGTCGCCATGGTTGCGGCGACCTTCGGGGCGCACCACGTAATAGGTGAAGTACGAGGCAACGACCGGTGCTGCACACACCAGGAGCACCAGAATCATCTTCCAGCGGCCCCCGCGGGTGCGCGCAATCGGATCGGCGGAAATCTGTTCGGGCGTAGGCATGGAATACACGGTCAGGCCCAGGGGCTGGTCGTCTTGCGGGCTGTCGCTATGCATGGGGCTTGGAATCCTTAGGGTGCCGGGTTCGGGGTTTGAGTATCTGGTACCAAAGGTACAGCAGCGCCAGCGCGGCCGCTATGCCGAACCACTGCAAGGCATAGCCGTAGTGTTTTTCAACACCCAGATTGACGGCAGGCCACTCGCGCAACAGGCCTTCGCTGGCCGGGCCGGTTTGCATCAGCATCACGGACAACAAAGGCAAACGGGTCTGCGCGCGATACTGCGCCAAATCCAGATTTTGCCGTATCGCGCTGGCCTCTGGCTTACCCAGTTCGAATAGCTTGCTCGGTGGCGGGGCCATACGGCCTTCCACGCTCACGATGCCGCCGGGTGTCTCGATGGTCGGCACCTTGTCCCGCTCTTCAAAATTGCGCGGCACCCAGCCGCGTTGAACGATCACCACTTGTCCGCTATCCGCCAGCCGCAAGGGTGTCAGCACAAAGAACCCGACCTTGGCGTTCATCTGGCGGTTGTCCAGGTACACGGTTTGGTCCGCCAGCCATTGGCCGCGCAGGCGTGCGTGCTGGTGTATCAGCGTCAGGGGCTCTGGCGCAGACACCAGCAAGGCTGTATCCACCACGGACTTGCTGCTCTGCCCGTCCATGCTGGCCTGCAGCGCTTCCTTCTGCGCAGCACGGTCGAGCTGCCAGCGCCCCAGTGACACGGTCACTCCCATGCCCATCAGCGTGGCCAATGTGATCAACAGCAGACGGGATTTGGCATTCACGGGATAATCCTGTCTATGTCATATCTTGTTGCACTTGCATTCCTGGCCATCATCGCCAGCTTGGCCACCGCTTTATTTTTCATGCTGCGGGGCGGAAACGCCCAGGCACCGGACAAATCCAAACGCATGGCGCGCGCGCTGGCCATGCGGGTGGGCTTTTCCGTGCTGCTATTCCTGTGCATTTTGCTGTCCTGGACCATGGGCTGGATCCATCCTACCGGCATCGCAGCCGGCCAATAGACACAGCGGCTTGCGCCAGCACCAATCAAAAAGGCACCGCAAGCGGTGCCTTTTTGTTGGGCCAAACGAAGCTTAAAGCCAGTACACCAGAACATAGAGTCCCAGCCAGACCACGTCCACAAAGTGCCAGTACCAGGCTGCGCCTTCAAAGCCGAAATGGTTGTCGGCGCTGAAATGGCCTTTTTGCAGGCGCAGGGTGATGAACAGCAGCATCAGCATGCCGACCAGCACGTGAAAGCCATGGAAGCCGGTCAACATGAAGAAGGTGGAGCCATAAACGCCAGAGCTCAGCTTGAGGTTGAACTCGGTATATGCCTCGTGGTACTCAAAGCCCTGCACGCAGAGGAAGGTTGCACCCAGCAGTACCGTGACCCACATGAAAGCGATGGTCCTGCTGCGGTTGTTCACCAACAGTGCATGGTGAGCGATCGTCAAGGTCACGCCGGAAGTCAACAGCAAGGCCGTATTAATGGTCGGCAGCGGCCAGGGACCCATGGTGGTGAAAGATTCCACAATACCGGCAGGCGAGGCCGTTGCACCGGCAGCCATGCTGGGCCATACGGCCTTGAAACCGGGCCAGAGAATGGAATTATCCAGACTGCCCAGCGCGGGAACCGAGTGCGAACGTGCCCACCACAGGGCGGTAAAGAAGGCACCGAAGAACATTACTTCTGAGAAGATGAACCAGCTCATGCTCCAGCGGAAGGACAGGTCGATCTTCTTACCGTACTGGCCGCTGACGCTCTCGGAAATGGCGTCGCTAAACCACTGGTACAACACGAACAGCCACCAGGCCATGCCAAACATCAGGGAATACTTTCCCCAGTCTGCGCCGTTCACCCATTGGCCTGCGCCCAGGATGACGAAAAACAGTCCCAGGGCGGCCATGGCCGGATGGCGCGAGGGGCCGGGTACAAAATAGTACGGGGTTGTTGTGCTTGAACTCATTTCTGCTCCATTACTTCAGATTCTCATAACCACTTGCCGGTCCGTGCCCTACTTGGCCACGACCCAATTTACCAAACCAATCAGCGACACCACCAGCAGCAGCACCGCGACAAATCCCACCAGCACGACATGCACCGGATTCACCTTGGCAAGGTCGTCCTGGTAGCCCTTGCGGCTGCGAATACCCAGCATCGACCATGCCACCAGTTTCACACTGCGCGCAAAAGACGCCTTTGGCTGCGGAGCAGCCTCCCGCGATCCACCCATCACGAACCCTGCCCCAACAGCGGTGCAGCTTTCACACTCGCCACCGGGGCCGGCGGCGTTCCGCTGCCCACTTCAAAAAACGTGTAGGACAAGGTGATGGTGTTGACATCCTTGGCCAGCTTGGAATCGATCACGAACACCACTGGCCAGCTTTTCTTCTCGCCGGGCTCCAGCGTGTACTGGTTAAAACAAAAACATTCCACCTTGTTGAAATGCGCCTGGGCCTGCTGCGGTGCATAGCTCGGAATCGCTTGGGCCGCCATACGGCGCTTTTGCGTATTCTCAAACTCATACATCACCGTCGTCAGTTCGCCCGGATGCACTTGCAAGGAGCGTTGCGCCGGCTTGAAATCCCACACACCGCGCGAATTGGCATCAAACTCCACGGTGATGGTGCGGCTCAAGTCCACCTGCGTATTGGCAGGCAACTTGGCCCGCTCTCCGGGAATCGTCTGTTCACCCAGCGCCAGCACGTTGATGCCGGTCAGCTCGCAAATCGACTTGTACAGAGGCACCAAGCCGTAACCAAAGGCGAACATTGCTGCCGTCACCACGGCCAACTTGCCCAGCATCTGTCGGTTCAGGCGCTGCAAATTCATGGGTTACAGACCCAGCACAATCATCTTGGCCATAAAGCCGATGAAGAACACCGCTGCCACAGAGGCCAGGATCAGGCCCATGCGCACGTTGGACTTCTTTTGTTCCGGGGTCAGTGCCATGGCCTTAACCAATCACGCGGGTTGCAGTCGCGTCCAACTTGGGCGGGTGCTCAAAGGTGTGGAAGGGTGCGGGAGAGGGAACTTCCCATTCCAGGCCTTCAGCACCTTCCCAGGGACGCTGGGGTGCTTGCTCACCCTTGCCACGCATGGCCGGGATGACGATGAAGAAGATGAAGAAGACCTGTGCAAAACCGAAGGCAAACGCACCCACGGAAGCCAGCGCATTGAAGTCAGCGAACTGCATGGGGTAGTCGGCATAGCGACGCGGCATACCGGCCAGACCCAGAAAGTGCATCGGGAAGAAGGTGACGTTAAACGCGATCAGCGACCACCAGAAGTGGATCTTGCCGCGCGTTTCGTTGTACATCACGCCGGTCCACTTCGGGCACCAGTAGTAGAAACCGGCGAACATGGCAAACAGCGAACCGGCCACCAGCACATAGTGGAAGTGGGCCACCACATAATAGGTGTCCTGCAACTGGATGTCGATAGGCGCCATCGCCAGTATCAGGCCGGTAAAACCACCCATGGTGAACACGAAAATGAAGCCCACAGCAAACAGCATGGGGGTCTCAAACGTCATGGAGCCGCGCCACATGGTGGCAATCCAGTTGAAGATCTTCACGGCGGTCGGCACGGCGATCAGCATGGTGGCGTACATGAAAAACAACTGACCTGTCACCGGCATGCCGGTGGTGAACATGTGGTGCGCCCAGACGATGAACGACAGAATCGCAATCGAGGACGTGGCATAAACCATGGAGGCGTAACCGAACAGCCGCTTGCGGGCAAAGGCCGGCACGATCTGGCTGATGATGCCGAAGGCCGGCAAGATCATGATGTACACCTCGGGATGGCCGAAGAACCAGAAGATGTGCTGATACATCACCGGGTCACCGCCGCCGGCGGGATTGAAGAAGCTAGTGCCGAAGTGGCGGTCCGTCAAAGTCATGGTGATGGCACCGGCCAACACAGGCATCACGGCGATCAACAGGTAAGCAGTAATCAACCAGGTCCAGGCGAACATGGGCATCTTCATCAGCGTCATGCCGGGAGCGCGCATGTTCAGGATGGTGACGATGATGTTGATCGAACCCATGATGGAAGAGGCACCCAGGATATGCATGGCAAAAATGCCGGCGTCCATCGATGGGCCCATTTGCAGGGTCAGCGGTGCGTACAAGGTCCAACCGGCAGCGGGTGCGCCACCTGGCATGAAGAACGAACCCGCCAGCATCGCGCCGGCAGGAATCATCAGCCAGAAGCTGAAGTTATTCATGCGGGCAAAGGCCATATCGGCCGCGCCGATCTGCAACGGAATCATCCAGTTCGCAAAGCCCACGAAGCCCGGCATGATGGCGCCGAACACCATGATCAAACCGTGCATGGTGGTCAGCGAGTTAAACAACTCGGGATTGACAAATTGCAGACCGGGCTGGAACAGCTCGGCACGGATCAGCAGCGCCAAAACGCCGCCGATCATCAGCATGGTCAAGCTGAACATCATGTACAGGGTACCGATGTCCTTGTGGTTGGTTGCGAACACCCAACGACGCCAGCCCGTGGGGGCGTGGTGGTCGTCATGGTGGTCATGGGCGTGCTCGGGATGGCCTAGGACTGCGCTCATTTTTTCTTCCTTGTCAATTCACTTCTGGGGGTCTTGCTTGTAATGCTGTAACAGCGATTACTTGCGCAAGGCCTGGACTTCGGCGGGCTGCACCAGCTGGCCGGTCTTGTTCGACCAATGGTTCTTGGTGTAACTGATCACGGCTGCAATGTCCGTATCGCTCAGCGACTTCCACGATGGCATGGCGCCGTTGTTCTGGCCATTCAACAGCACATGGATTTGCTTGCTCTTGTCGGCGTCCAGCACCACAGCGGCACCATCAAGCGGCTTGATTGGGCCAGCGCCCTTGCCATTGGGCTGGTGGCAGGACACGCAGGAGCCCGGCGCGTTGTAAACTTTCTCGCCGCGCGCAAGGATCTCATCCAGGGCCCAGACCTTGGCTGGATCGTCCAGCTTGGCTGCCATCTTCTTGGTCTCTACCGCCACCCAGGCGCTGTAATCCTCTGCCGACAACACCCTCACGTGGATGGGCATGTAGGCGTGCTCCTTGCCACACAGCTCGGCGCACTGTCCGTAGAAATCGCCCGTTTTCTCGGCGCGGAACCAGGTGTCACGCACAAAGCCGGGAATCGCATCCTGCTTGATACCGAAGGCCGGCACCATAAAGGCGTGAATCACGTCGTTGGCCGTGGTGATGATGCGCACTTTTTTGCCCACAGGCACCACCAGCGGGTTGTCCACCTTGAGCAGGTAGTTGTCCACGACTTCGCCCTTCTTGGGACCGCCGTTGTTGGACATTTCGCGCTGCGCCAGGTCCAGCGTGGAGATGAAGCCAATGCCTTCGCCTTCGCCCTTGAGGTAGTCGTAGCCCCATTTCCACTGCATGCCGGTGGCCTTGATGGTCAGGTCGGCGTTGGTAGTGTCTTTCATGGCGACCACGGTCTTGGTGGCCATCAGGCCCATGGCCACGACGATGATGAAGGGGGTCAGCGTCCAGGCGATTTCAACCGCAACGCTTTCATGAAACAAGGCTGCCTTGTGACCGACCGACTTGCGGTGCTTCCAGATGGAATAGAACATCACCGCAAACACAGCGACAAAGATCACCACGCATACGATCAACATAAACCAATGCAACCAAGCCTGGTCGGCCGAAATCTTGGTTACACCGTTGGTCAGGTTCAGCTGGTTTACCGAAGGCCCGCCAGGAAGGCTATTCGTGGCATGCGCCATCGTGAACACCGTGGTACCCGCCCAAATGGCTACAGACCGTAGCCCGGATGCCAGCCAATTCAAAACGCTCTTCATCGTTCTTACCTCTATGTTGCTTCGGTATGTCATCTCACTGGCTGGAATGAACCGCAATCGCAGCAGGCAAATCGCATGAGTCTCCCAGACAATATTCGAGGGCGATTGTAGCCCAGCACCTCGCCTCAAGCTGGGCCTAAGGACACTGTGTCAAGCACGAATGTCAGAAATTCTTGAGATTAGGGTTTGACCTGCCGCAAAGATCTGCGCATTGCTTCCAAAGAGACCCGGGTTTCTGACGAAAGCGTCAGCTTGGGGAGCGGTTTGAATGCATGCCCGTACACCACTTCAAAAGTCAGCGACAGCCGACCATCGGGTCCTCGCAACGCGCGCTCAAGCTCTGCGCAAAGTATGCCGTGCCAGTGCCTGCCGCGCAATGCGGGAAAACGATCGGTATGCAGATTGCGCCCCAACTCCCTGAGATCGCTCAGCAGCTTGTCGGCGGACGAATAGGTGAGCGTGATGCGCTCCATGTCCATGATGGGCTCGGCAAATCCCGCATGCACCAGCATGTCGCCCCAATCGTGCATGTCGGTGAATTGGTGACTCGGTTCCGGCCAACCCAGGCGGGCATACACCGGGCGGAGCTCACGCAAAGTGTCGGGCCCCAGGCAGGAAAACATCAGAAAACCATCCACTGCCAGCATCGCATGCCACTGCTGGATCAGCGCCTGCGGATCAGCCTCCATGTGCAGCGCCATATTGGCCCAGAGCATGTCCACCGGTTGGGCCGGCTCGGCGAACTGCGGGTCGGGCGTGCGCCAGCGTGCCGGCTTCCACCAGGCTTGCTGAAGTTGGGCGCGCGCCATCCGGGTTTGCGCCTCGGTGCCCTGCTGAACAAAGCCCTGCGCCTGGGGGTAACGGCGCACCAGTTGCTCATGCACCTGGCGTCCGCCATGCAGGGGACTCCAGTGCAGCCAGCTTGCGGGGGTGCGCACGATCCACTGCAGACGCTCTTCCATGCGGCGTGCCACCTCCTCGTGCAGCCAGGGTGACTGCACTGGCAGCTGCGCGGACCAGCGCAAGGCGGCCGATGGATCAATGGTGGGAGGGCGTTGCGTGCTCATAGACCTTGGTAATGGGTGGGCCAGTATATTGGCGCCATGTTCCGCCACTTGCTATCAGGGCTATCGCGCCGCGTTCCCAGCCAATGCGCGGTCTGCCATGCCTGGCCGTCCAGGCCCGTGTGCGATGACTGCGTGCAGCGCTTTGGCCAACCGGTGCCAAGGTGCCAGACATGCGCCCTGCCCGTGCTGCCCGGCATGCACCAGTGCGGCACCTGCATACGGCAGCCGCCGCCACTGAATCAGACCTTGGCCGCTGTGCCGTATGACTACCCCTGGTCTGGCCTGATGACCGAATTCAAATTCCACGCGCACACCGGCTGGGCCCGCAGCTTTGCTATGCTGATGCGCAGCGCGCCGTGGGTCGAGCCTGCGCTCGATGCAGCCGACTGGCTGCTGCCCATGCCGCTGTCCATCGGGCGGCTACAAGAGCGAGGCTTTAACCAGGCGCTGCTGCTGGCGCGCGCCCTCGAGCCGACCAAGGTGGAAGCCGGCATCTTGCTGCGCGTGAAGGAAACAGCGCCGCAAAGCAGCCTGACGCGCCGGCAACGTCTGGTTGGTGTGCGCGGCGCCTACGCGCTCGAACCCTTGCGCGCAGCCGAGGTGCCAAACAAGCGCGTGGTCCTGGTGGATGATGTGATGACGACGGGAGCCTCGCTGCACGCCGCTGCGACGGTTCTGCGCCAGGCCGGCGCCACGCACATCACGGCACTGGTGTTTGCGCGTACGGAATAATCGCGGCATGTTTCATATCGTTCTGGTCGAGCCCGAGATCCCCCCCAATACCGGCAACGTCATCCGCCTGGCCGCCAACACCGGCTGCCATCTGCACCTGGTGGAGCCGCTGGGCTTTTCCATGGAGGACAAGCAGATGCGCCGTGCAGGACTGGATTACCACGAGTACGCCACACTCAAGCGCCATGCCGGCTGGCAGGCCTTTCTGGAGGAGGAATTGCCCGATCCGGTGCGCATGTTCACCCTCACCACCCGGGGCACGCGCAGCCCGTATGCGGTGGCATTCAAGCCCGGGGACTGGCTGGTATTCGGATCGGAAACCAAAGGCATCTCCGACACCGTGCGCGCCAGCTTCGGCCCGGCACAGAGCCTGAAGCTGCCCATGCGCGAAGGCCAGCGCAGCCTGAATTTATCCAATGCGGTCGCTGTGACAGTGTTCGAAGCCTGGCGGCAGAACGGCTTCGCATAGCGGCAGCCCGGCGCCAGGCTGCGCAGTACGCAGCGTCAGCGCAGGTCCAGCCACTCGCAAATTGGTTGCCAAAGTTCCAGATCCTGCGCCACCTGCGTATGCGCGACATCGAACACTGTCAGACCTTGCGCCGTCAGGTGGATGCCACAGCTTGCTGGACTGCTGCCTGTCGGCATCGCCCAGCAGCACGGCATGTCCGCGCGACGCAAAATAGCCCGCAATCTGGGTTGACAGGGTGGACTTGCCCACGCCGCCCTTGGGATTTGCAATCACAACCACCGGCATAGCGATCTCCTTCGAAATGAAGCACTCTTGCTATGGACTTGCGCCGTGCTACGCTCTGCGCCATGTTTAGTCCCTCCCAAGAAGACGTACGCCGCTTTTTCTGTGAAGCCTTTGCCAAGGCCCGCGATGGCAAGCCATTGGAAGCCATTGAAACCCTGGCCGCGCGCTGGATGGACGAGCATCCCGAATACCACAGCGACTTTTCTGATCTGGACGCCGCGCTGGCCAGCATGCAGGTGGTAACCGAGGGCATGACCAATCCCTTTTTGCACCTGTCCATGCACCTGTCGATCAGCGAGCAGTGCAGCATTGACCAGCCCCGCGGCATCCGCCAGGCGGTGGAACTGCTGACGCACAAGCGCAACTCTCTGCACCATGCGCACCACGAAGCCATGGAGTGCCTGGGGAGCATGCTGTGGGAGAGCCAGCAGGCCGGCAAACCACCGGATGGCAACAGCTACATTGCCTGCATTCAGCGCCACGCCACGCGCGACTGAATCATCCGCATCGACCCAGCCGGTGCCGCCGGCACAACAAAAAAGCCGCTCACTGAGCGGCTTTTTTGGGGGTCACGTGTCGGCAGTGCTTAGCGGAAACGGCTTTCGGGAACCGTCTTCAGGTCCGTAGGCAGGCTGCTCACGTAGTTGGCGATTTGCTTCAGCTCCGCATTGGAGAACTGCTTTGCCACACCACCCATGATCGCGTTGTTGCGCCCGACCTGGGGGTTGGCAGCATCCGCCTTGTAGGACTTGAGTGCCACAAACAGGTAGTCACCATGCTGACCGGCGATACGGGGGTAACTGGGGGCAATCGGGGCGCTGAAATTGGCGCCATGGCAGGACACGCAATTGCCTTTTGCCACCAAAGCGGCTGCATCACCGGTTGCAGCAGGTGCAGAGGCCAATGCAGTCGCACCCTCCGTCACGCCGCTGGATGCATAGAACGCAGACAGATCGGCAATATCCTGATCGGAAAGGGAAGTCGCAACGCCACGCATGGTGGGATGTTTGCGATCGCCCTTTTTGTAGGCGTTCAGCGCGCTGGCAATGTAGGCTGCGCCCTGTCCGGAGATTTTGGGTACTTTGTAGACTTCAGGAAAGCTGGCCTGGTAACCGATGATGCCGTGGCAGCCGATGCACATTGCATTCTTTTTGGCGCCCATCTTGGCATCGCCCTGGAGCTCCTGCGCTTGCACAGACACAAGGGTCACACACGCGACAAGCGCGATGGCTACGGAAGAGAGCAGTTTGTTCATTTTGCGCGGACAATCCAAGAATGATTGGGTTAAATTGACTGGGGCATTATATCGGCCCGCCCCGGTGATTTACGCACTCTTTGATCCTGATCAACCCCAAGCCTTCCACATTCGCCATGAAATTTAACGGTTCCCAAAATTACGTCGCCACCCAAGACCTGAAACTGTCGGTCAATGCGGCCATCACCTTGCAGCGCCCGCTCCTGGTTAAAGGCGAGCCGGGAACCGGTAAAACCATGCTGGCTGAGGAAGTGGCACAGGCGCTGGACATCCCGCTGCTGCAGTGGCACATCAAGTCCACCACCAAGGCGCAGCAGGGCCTGTATGAGTACGACGCCGTCAGCCGCCTGCGCGACTCGCAACTCTCGGACATTGACGGCGGCGAGCGGGTCAAGAACATCCACAACTACATCATCAAAGGCGTGCTGTGGCAGGCCTTTACCGCCGACAGGCCCGTGGCGCTGCTGATTGACGAGATCGACAAGGCCGACATCGAGTTCCCCAACGACCTGCTTCGCGAAATCGACCGCATGGAGTTTTATTGCTACGAGACGCGTGAACTGATCAAGGCCAAGCACCGGCCCCTGGTCTTCATCACCTCGAACAATGAGAAGGAGTTGCCGGACGCCTTCCTGCGCCGCTGCTTCTTCCACTTCATCAAGTTCCCCGACGCCACCACCATGCAAAGCATCGTGGACGTGCACTTCCCCGGCCTGAAAAAAGAGCTGGTCACTGCGGCCATGAAAACCTTTTTCGAAATCCGTGGCATGCCCGGCCTGAAGAAGAAGCCCTCCACCAGCGAACTGCTGGATTGGCTCAAGCTGCTGTTGGCCGAAGACATTCCGCTGGAAGCCCTGCATGCCAAGGACGACAAAACCAGCATGCCACCCCTGGTGGGTGCACTGCTGAAAAACGAGCAGGACGTGACGCTATTTGAAAAGCTCATGTTCATGCAGCGCAACAACCGCTGAGTGCAGGCGACCATGAAAAACAGCCTCTTGCTGGAAGGACTCTCCGACGCGGTCGGCTTTGTAGCCGGTGCCCTACTCGGCTATGGCTTGGGCCAGGTGCTGGGTCTGGACATTTTTACCCCCGGCTATGGCAGCGCCAGCATGGGCGGCATTGTGCTGGTGGGCCTGGGCGGCGGTGCAGGACGCACCCTGGCGCGGCGCTGGCGCGCGCGCATCACAAATCAAAAAGAGGAATGAACATGGCTTTTGTAGAACCCGTTACGCTGGCTTCACGCGGTGTGGAATTGCGCCCCATGACGCTGGAAGACGACGCTGGCCTGCGTGCGGCGGCTGCCGATGGCGCACTCTGGAACATCCGCGTCACCTCCGTGCCCGAGCCCGAGCAGACCCGCAAATACATAGAAGACGCGCTGGCCATGCGCGAGGCCGGCAACCGCTTTCCGTTTGTCGCAGTCGATGCCGCAACGGGCAAGGTAATCGGCAGCAGCAGCTACCACGACATCGTGCCGGCGCTCAAACGCGTGGAAATCGGCTGGACCTGGTATGCCAAAAGCGTGCAGCGCAGCCACGTCAACACCACCTGCAAACTGCTGTTGATGACGCACGCGTTTGAAACCCTGGGCTGCCATGTGGTGGGCTGGCGTACCGACAACTTCAACTTCGCCTCCCAGGCCGCCATCGAGCGTCTGGGCGCCAGGAAGGACGGCGTCATCCGCGGCCATGCCCTGCGCCGCGACGGCACCATCCGCGACACCGTGATGTACAGCCTGCGCAGCGGCGAGTGGCCGGAAGTGAAGGCCCAACTGCTGCACTCGCTGAACAAGCCGCGCTGAGAATCCCTAGAATTTACGTTTTGAGGATCGCACTATGAACGCCCTGCTTCAATCACTATCCCATCTCGGTCCCCATGAGCGCCTGCAACTGGTAGAAGACTTGTGGGACTCGATTGACGAGGATTCGGTTCCGGTAATGACCGACGCGATTTACCAAGAACTGCAGCAACGTTCAAGTTGGGTCGATGCCAATCCGAATACCGGCAAGACCTTGGAGCAAATCGCCGCAGCTCTGGGCGTGCGCTTGTGACATTTGAAGTTTTTTTCGAAAGCCCTGCCATCCATGAGGTAACGCAAGCTTTTGAATGGTACGAGTCGCGCAAGAGTGGATTGGGATCAGAGTTTTTGCGCTCGATCGCCCTTGCCCGCGATCTGCCAGGGAGCGATCCCATGCGATTTCCGATAACGCGCGCCCCTTTCCAATGGGTCAAACTGCGCAAGTTTCCGTATGCCTTGCACTTTCGCGTAATCGATAGTCGGGTTTCCGTGTTGGCCTGCTTGCACTTTCGCCAGAGTCCCGACCGCTGGCCTGGAGTCTGAACCATGCTGCTCAACTTCTTCTACACCCTGCGCGCAGCCAAGTTGCCGGTATCCGTCAAGGAATACCTGATGCTGCTCGAAGCGCTGCAAAAGGGCGTGGTCGGCCCCCGGCACGCGCCGCCCGGCAGCGATGAGGACGGCGTGGGGTACCAGGTGGACGACTTCTACTTTCTGAGCCGCACCACGCTGGTCAAGGACGAGAAGCACTACGACAAGTTCGACCGCGCCTTTGCCGCCTACTTCAAGGGTGTGGAACTGGTGACTGACTTCACCCAGGAGCTGCCGCTGGAGTGGCTGCGTAAAAACCTGGAGCTCAACCTCAGCCCGGAAGAACTGGCCAAGATCGAGAAGATGGGCTGGGATGAGCTGATGGAGACGCTCAAAAAACGCCTGGAAGAACAGAAGGAACGCCACGAGGGCGGCAGCAAGTGGATCGGCACGGGCGGCACCTCCCCCTTTGGCGCCTACGGCCAGAACCCGCAGGGCATCCGCATCGGCCAGGACAAAAACCGCAACAAGAGCGCCGTCAAGGTCTGGGACCAGCGCGCCTACAAGGACTACGACGATACGCAGGAACTGGGCACGCGCAACATCAAGGTGGCATTGCGCCGCCTGCGCAAGTTTGCCCGCGAGGGCCACGTGGAAGAGCTGGACCTGGACGAGACCATCAGCAAGACCGCAGAGAACGCCGGCTACCTGGACATCAAGATGCGGCCCGAGCGCCACAACAATGTGAAGGTGCTGCTGCTGATGGACGTGGGCGGCACCATGGACGAGCACATTGCGCGGGTGGAAGAGCTGTTCAGCGCCACCAAGACCGAGTTCAAGCACCTGGAGTTTTATTACTTCCACAACTGCCCCTACGACTTCATGTGGAAGAACAACCGGCGCCGCTTTGCTGAGAAGTTCGACACCTGGGACATCCTGCGCAAGTACAACAAGGACTACAAGCTGATCTTCGTGGGCGACGCCACCATGAGCCCCTACGAGATTTTGCAGCCCGGCGGCAGCGTGGAATACAACAACGCCGAGGCCGGTGCCGAATGGATATCCCGCCTGACCAGCACTTTCCCCAAGTTCGCCTGGATCAACCCCGAGCCGCAGGGCGTCTGGCAGTACCGCCAGAGCATTGCCCTGATGCAACAACTTGTGCACCAGCACATGTTCCCGCTCACCCTCAAGGGCCTGGAAGAGGCCATGCGGCATCTGACCAAGTAGCCTCAGCCGCACATGTCGCGGTCTCTGGGCATGTATTCCTTTTTTACCTTGGGCGTAGGGGGTTGGCTGAGCTACGGCGCAATGACCCGCGCTTGGCCAGTCACCATTGCCAATGCGTTGACGCTGTTGCTTGCGCCCCAGGACGAAAGTGCGGATCTGAGGCTGCTCAGTAGACCCACCGCTCGTGCCCCAATACCCCGGCATTGAGCGTCTCGCGGCACAGGCGCCAGTGCGGCAAATGCTGGTCCATCAGCCGGGTGAAATGGTCGTTATGGCGCCGCTCCAGCAAGTGCAGCAGCTCGTGGACGACGATGTACTCCAGACAGACCTCGGGCTTTTTGGCCAGTTCCAGGTTGAGCCAGATACGTTGCGCCGTGGGGTTGCAGCTACCCCATTTGGTTTTCATTTTCTTCACACCCCAGGCGCTGACCTGCACGCCAAGCTTGCTTTGCCACTTGGCCAGCAGCGGCGCAATGCGCTCTTTGAGCTGCAGCCGGTACCACTGCGCCAGCACCTCTTCGCGTTGTGCGGTGGACGCACCGGGCCGCATAAACAAATCCAGGCTGGCAATGCCGCGCACGGCCACGCGGGCGGGCGCGTCCACTTCGTGCACACGCAGCCGGTAGCGCTGGCCCAGCACGTAATGGCTCTCGCCATTGACCATCTCGCGCTCACTCTGGCGCGGCTGTTGGGCAAATTGGGCGCGTTGCCGCTTGATCCAACCCAGCTTGTCGATCACCGCCAGCCGCACGGCCTCGTCGCTGATCACCAAGGGCACGGCCACCCGCACGCGGCCCAAGGGCGGATACACGCCCAGGTGCAGGTTCTGGATGTCCTTGCGCACCACCTCCACCGGAATGCCGCGTATCTGGATGCGGCGCGTCTCAGTAGTCATTCTGGTGCAGCGCCAAGTCCAGCATGCGCGTGGCGTGCGCTTCCAGTGTGTAGGTGGATTCGGCTTCGCTCACGCCCGGCTGCGCACCGGCCTGCGCATCTGCAGCTGCCTGCGCCAGTACCGCGCGGATGGCCAGGCGCACGCGCTTGGTCTTCATGGCGTTGGTCTTCCAGTCGTTTTGCAGACTGCCGCGTATGGCCGCGTCCACCTGCAGGGCCAAGGCTGCGTTCTTGTCCAGGTTGTTGAACAGTGCGCGCTGCGCTGCGGTGTGCAGCTCGGCGGGGTAAGCCGCGGGTCCGCCCGGCTGGGTCACATCCCTGGCCAGCTGGGCAATCTTCTGCAGGTATTCGGCGTAGCTGATCACGGCCTTGCGCCGCTGTGCAATCAGCGCATCCAGCAACTGGCTCATCTTGTCGTAATAGGCCGGGTCCACCGGCGACTCGTTGATGATGAGCTTGCGCACATTGTTTTCAATCGTCTCGGCCACTGCCTCGTCGGTCTTCATCACGCCCTTGAGCTTTTCCTGGGCCGCATCCGGGCCGCGTTCTACGATCAGTTGGACCAGGTTCATCTCGTCAAAGGCAGAAATCTTCTCGCTCTCTTCAGCGCGGATGTAAGTGTCAATCAGGTGGCGCATGGCGGGCTCGTAGGCCTTGAGGTCGATGTAGTCGCCGCTGGCCAGGCGCACCTCATCGCGCAGCTTGCTGGCCTGGTCCACCTCGGCCTGGATGTGGGTGATCTGCGCCGGCGTGTAACCGGCCTCGGCCAGCTCCCCGGCAATGGCCGCATAGGCGCGCACCAGGGCGGCCACAAACTTGTAGAGCTTCAGGCGCTTGGGCTCGTTCACTTTCAGCTGCGCCGCGTTGCCGGACTCGGCCGCGCAGAAGTAATGCAGAAAGGCCGCCGAGCTCTGCGGGCGTGGCACCGGCTCGCACAGCGCCTTGACTGCCTCGCGTGCGTCTTCCAGATCCTCGCGGGCCTTGTCCAGACGGTCTTCCAGCAGACCCTTCACATCGTCGGCGTCATAACCATCCAGCGCGCCGCTGGTGTAGTCGCCCACCGCGCCTTCCAGGCTTTTGAACAGGTCTTTGTAATCGATGATGTAGCCGTATTCCTTGTCGTCGCCGTCCAGCCGGTTGACGCGGCAAATGGCCTGGAACAGGCCGTGGTCGCGCATCTGCTTGTCGATGTAGAGATAGGTGGCGGAGGGTGCATCGAAACCGGTGAGCAGCTTGTCCACCACGATCAGCAGCTTCATCTGGCCGGGCTCGTCGATGAACTTCTTCTTCACCTCCTGCTCAAAGCGCTCGGCTTTGTTAATGGCTTTGTCGGGGGTCTCGTTAAACCAGTCGGCCAGCATCTGGCCATACACGGCGTACTTCAAGAGCTTGTCGGTCACGCCCTCGCCGGTGGTCTCGCCCTTGGCATCATTCACGCTGGGCGCGTAGCTGGTGACGATGGCGCACTTGCCCTTGAGCTCGGTCTTGGCAAACAGCTCGTAAAACTTGCAGGCCTCGTAAATGCTGCCGGCCACCAGCATCGCGTTGCCGTGGCCATCCATCAGGCGCGGCTTCGTGCTCATGTCCATCAGCACATCGGCCACGATCTTTTGCAACCGATCCTGGCTGGACAGCACGCGCTGCATGGTGCCCCACTTCTGCTTGAGCTGGGCTTTGGCCAGATCGTTCAGGCCCTTGGTCTTGGCATCAAACCACTGGTCTATCTTGTCGCGGTTGGTCAGCGTCTGGTCGATGTCGCGCGCCTCGTAGCGCAAATCCAGCACCACGCCCTCGCGCACCGCCTGGTCAAACTTGTAGGTGTGGATGTAGCGGCCAAACACCTCGATGCTTTTTTGCTTGTCCGCTTTCAGCAACGGCGTGCCGGTAAAGCCGATGAACACCGCGTTGGGCAACAGCGCTGCCATGGCCTTGTGCAGGTCGCCGCTCTGGGTGCGGTGGCACTCGTCCACAAACACATAGATATCGCCCCGGGCCTTGAAGCCCGGCGGCAGGTGCTGCAGCGAGGCCATGAACTCTTTGGCACCCGCGCCCTCCTCACCGTCGCCCTTGCCGCCAAACTTGTGCACCAGCGAGCAGATCAGCGACTCGACCGTGCCATTGAGCTGGTCCACCAAATCCTGCCCGCTGGCCGTGCGGCAGATGTGCTCGTTCACGCCCTTGAAGACTTTTTCAATCTGCTCGTCCAGCTCGGTCCGGTCGGTCACCACCAGCACCCGCGCGCCCTCGATGTTCTCGCGAATCCACTTGGCCAGCCACACCATGGTCAGGCTCTTGCCGCTGCCCTGGGTGTGCCAGATGATGCCGCCCTCGCGCCGGTGGATGAAGTCTTGCGCCGCCTTCACACCAAAGTATTGGTTCTGGCGGCAAAGCTTCTTGGTGCCCGCGTCAAACACCACAAAGTCGTGCATCAGCTCCAGCAGCCGGGCCTTGTCGCAGACCTGCAAGAGGTGGCGGTCCAGCAGGTTGTCCTCAGCCGCATAGGGGCCGGTTTCCTCCACCCAGCGCAGGTAATATTTCTCGGGCGTTTCGATGGTCGCGTAGCGCAGCCCCTCGGTGTCGTTGCCCGCCATCACCCATTGCAGGGTCGAGAAAAAGGGTTGTATGAATTCCTTCTTCTGGTTGTCCAGGTTCTGGCGAATGCCCTCGGCCACCGACACGGTGGAGCGTTTGAGCTCCAGCACGCCCAGCGCAATACCGTTGATGTAGATGACCACATCCGGGCGCTTGCTGCTGGCCTTGGCCGTGTTGGCCAGTTCGGCGCCTTTGACGCTGACCTCTTCGGCAATCGCAAAGTGGTTGTTCTGCGGCCGCTTCCAGTCCACCAGCCACACCGTCACCTTGTTCTCGCCCATGGAGGGCAACACCTTCACGCCATAGCGCAGCAGCTCATAGACCTCGCGGTTGCGATCGTACAGGCTCTTGCTGGTGTCCGAGACCACCCGGTTCAGCTCATGCAGGGCGCGGGTAATCAGCGCCTCGCTCACGCCCTGCTGGGTGAGCCAGGCGGTGAGCAGCGTGGGCTCGATGTTGCGGTTGTCGCGGTCCTGCCGGTCGCCCAGATAGTCATAGCCCAGGCGCTCCCGGAACAGAGCGACGATGCGGGCCTGGGTACGCTTTTCGATCTGGCCGACGGTGCTCATGCTTACTGCTCAAACTGCGGAATAGCCCGGCGCATGAATTCGTCAAACAAGGGCACAGTAAAGGCCATGTCTCCATGTGATGGGCTGTAAACCATGCCTTTTTTTATAAGTTTCGCGCGCACTGGCCCGAGGGCGTTGATGGTGGCGTTCAACTTTTGGGAAATGTCGCTGGTGCGATGCGGGCCTGGTCCCAACTCCGCCATGGCGCGCAAAAACTTCTTCTCGCGTGGCGTCAATCGGTCGAATCGAACACGGAAGAAATTTTCATCCAATCGGCGCGAAACGACAGCACTGCTTTCCTGCACCGTTGCCAAGCTGATGGGCGAGCTGACAGCGTGGTTCCACGCTTGATAGCCCCACTCCTGCAAGAAGTAAGGGTAACCCTTGGTCATCCGAAAAATTTCATGCAATGCGTCCTCGTCAAAAGACTCGTTCGCAGCTTGCACAGGCTCCTGCAGCGCCCGGGTGGCATCCACTTCAGGCAATGGACTAACATCCGGGAAGCTGAAAAGCCGCTCTGCATAAGACTTGGACTCACCGGCCAGCCCAGGCAAGATAGGTAAGCCAGCCCCCATCAGTACCAGGGGAAGTTGTCGCTGTTGCACCTTGTGCATGGCCATGATGAGGGCGCTGAGCTCTGCCGTGTTGAAATATTGAATCTCATCAATCAATATGGCTACAGCCGCTCCACGCTCCTGCGCTGCTTCTCCCACTGCCGTGAAAAGGGACGGCAAATCGACCTCCAAGTCGCCACTGTCAGCAACGCCCTTCTCCGGCTCAATGTCCAAGCCCACGTCAAAATCGCCCACCTTCACCGTGATGGCCCCGACAAAGCTTTTCAGCACGGCAATGCCCCTACGCACTTTGTTTCCAGCACCCGCTATGCGGTCCAGGTCAAACAACAAACGGCGTAAGTGCGGCGCCAGCAGAACCGCGAGTGGCTTGCCCTCGTGGGCCTCTACCAATGTTGTGCTGAAGCCAGCACGCTGGGCCATCCGCTCCATCTCGTTGAGCAACACCGTCTTGCCCACGCCACGCAGACCCGTTAGCAGAAGACTTTTTTCGGGTCGCCCGGCCTTTACCCGGCCCAACAGAACCCTGGCCTGTTCCAGAATGCCATCGCGGCCTGCCAACTCCGGCGGCGGTGAGCCTGCGCCGGGGGAAAACGGGTTTTTGATCTTGTCCATACAAAGCCTGTTTATAACAATCTATACAAAAGTATACGCAAAGTGACGTATACATGTGAATTTATTCCTATAGATGGCAGCTACTGCTATGTCCGCAACTCACGCAGCAATTCCGGCATCTGCTCCGCAGGCACCTGGCCAAAGACATCCCCAACCCGCTCGCGCGACACGGGCTCACTTCAAGCGCAAGTCCGTTTCCAATGTCTCCGCAGCACCCAGCGAAACACGCTTGAAATCAGGGTGCAGGGGGTTGATCAAAAAGTTGAGTTCGGCTGGCACAACAGCACTCGGGACAGCCAGCACACAACTGCGCATCTGTTGCAGCCACTCGCCACCCAAGAATTGCAAGGCTTCGCGACCCGCTTGGGTACGCCATTGGCTTGGCAAGGTATTGGGATCTAAGGTCTCCATGCTGACGGCATCCGTCAGATGGGCGGGAATCAACACATAGTGGGCGCGTAAAGGTTCATCCTGAACCAGCATCTCCAGCAGTGCCAAAGACCGGCTTTCAGCGGCATAGATTACCGATTGGCCAACCCGATTCCACCGGCCACCATAGAGCCTCGCTCCTTCGCCAGAGAATGCCTGATCGGCGAAACGACGGGTCGTGATGCGCCACACCGTACGCGTGACGCCCGCCATTAAGCAAAGACGCCGTGTTCAATGCGCCCCAAAGTGCGCACAACGGCAACGGAACCCAACTCCGTATCCAAGAGCGACAGCGGGCTGCTGCCGCCTAAAGCTGCGTTGGGTGTTTTTAGCCAAGAAAGGGCCGCGCCTTCGTCTTCAAACACCTCGACCGCGCGTTCAATCACTTGCGCCAAACGGACCATTTTTCCAGACTCATCGGCGTTCAGGAGGCCTTCTTTTTTGCGTCGCACCAGGGTTCGCTCAGGGATATCCAGCGCCCGTGAAAGTTCGGATTGGCCGATACCCATGACCCGCATAGCAGCATCAACAGACGCGGACGAAATGCCCTGGCGGACCAGCGCAATCCATTCGAGCAAAGAGTGAGGTAGTGTGCGCAACACCGATTCGCCACCCAGCACGGATGCGGCGGACAAGCCTGGTGTTGACTCCATTGCCAATGTGGCTGCATTCATAAAGCACCTCTTTGAAAAACGGATGTACGCCAAATGGCTTTTATTTTATGCAAAATTGGCGTTTTCCGCAAGTGTCGGGCAAGGAACCAAGGCGCAGCCTGTTCAACATTCGCCGCATCGTGGTTTACTGTGTCGACAAAATAAGAAAACGTAGACACGTTCTTCGCACATGTCGATGGCATCAACATGTGCTGGTTCACCCCCTACGCCTGAAGAGGGTGCGCTCGTACACGCCCTCACACCAGCCGGATGCGCCGGGTCAGTAGCTCCTGCATCATCCCCTGCGTGAGGGCGCGGGTCTTGTCGCGGCGGGCTTCCCAGGCGCTGTAATCCAAAAGTTACCGGGTACTTGACTGGCGCAGCGAGACGGCGCGCTTTTCGATCTGGACGACTATGCTCACCCCAACACCTCCCAGCGACCACCTTTTTGCGGTCCGATATGGCGGATGCAACCCGCCTCGCGAAGTGCTTTCAAATGCTTTTCGACGCCGCTGGTAGATGCCATGCCAAGCACCGTTGCCAGTGCCGCCGTTGTGATCTGCGGATCGCTGCGCATCGCCAAGACAATGCGCAAGCGCGTGGCAGCTACTTTTTCACCCCACTTTTCACCCCACTCCGGCACAGGTACATGCGCATTCGCTGCTTCACCTGCAAACCCCGGCAGCACATTCGCCACTCTTTCGCCCAAGGCGGCTTTCAGATGCAGCGGATTGGCCTTGAAGGTCAGCATCAGCCCCGACATGCTAGTGTCAAAAATGGGTGCAGGCACATCGTGGTTTGTGCATTCCCGGCGTATCTTCTCGATGCCGCGGCCCCAGGACTCCACATACCCGGCGCGGAAAAATGCCGAGGCCAGCAAGGGATTGAAAGGCTTGGACGGGTGCTTGCCCATCAGTTTTTCCAGCGTCCAGCGCTCGGGCAACTCGCCCGCGTTCCACAAAACGATTTGATGCTCATAGACGCTGATCTGAATTGGGATGCCGCTGCTGTAGTCCTTGTGCATCACCGCGTTGAGCAAGGCCTCGCGCAAGGCGGCCATGGGAAACAAAAAAGTCTCCAGTCGTTGCAAGCCCTCGTAGCTGATATAGGCCTTCAGGTACTTGGTGCGCAGGGTCTCCAGCGTCTTTTCCACCTGCGAAAACAAATCGCCGTGGATTTCGTCCTGGTAGCGCAAATCGTCATCGGTGATGAAAAACCCCAGCTTGATAAACGCCCCCGGCACAAACCTTTCGGGGTCTTTGCCAAACAACAAGGCGGTGGCCCGCTTCAGGTGCTCACCATCGTCCAGTTGCAAGCTGGCAAGCAACGCGTTGTCGCTGTCGGCCAACACCAGCTCATCCACGCGACCACTCTTGGCCGCCTTGTCCCTGAACCATTGCAGGGCAGCGGCGTTGCAGTCTTTGTGCGTCAGGCAAGTCTTCCAACAGTTTTGCCGCGTCCGTCACGCCAACCGCCACGCCCCGGTCATCGCGCCCGATCACCAGCGTGCCCCCTTCGGCATTGGCAAAGCCGCAAATCCACTTCAGGTATTCATCCCGCCAGGATTGCTTTCACTCGATGTTCTGGCTTTCTTTCATGGGATGCCTGAGTGTTTTGGTTTGAATGAAGTATCTCCTGCTTGAGGGCACGGGTTGCCTCGATAACGTCCCTGTTAAATCACCCCAAGAAACACAGCGAGTGAGCGACTGACTTCCAGCATCTGCTCTGCGGGCACCTGACCAAAGACATCGCCAACCCGCTCGCGCGGCACGGACTGCGGCTTGTCCACCATGATGTCCGACGTCTTTTGCAGGCCATTGGCTGCACTGGGCTCGATACGAATCCGAAACAGGGGTGCCTCGCGTAACTCACTGGTGACCGGCAGAATGGTTACCGACGGGTGTGCATCAAACAGGTCGGACTGAACAACCAGCGCTGGCCTTGGCTTGCCGTAGTCGCCTTGCAAAGCGATGGTGACCAAGTCGCCGCGTTTCATTTCCATCCCGCTGTGTCGGCAACGGCTTGCGCCCAATTTTGGGCATCCACTTCATGCGGATCGTTTGCAAGCAAAAGCGACTGGCGCTTGCACTCCAGGGCGAACCCCTCGCGCTTTGTGTCTGGAACCCAGATTTGCACCAGCCGCATGCCAGCAGCACGCAAACTGTCTCTGTGCTTTTGAACCCGCTGACTGGTGGGGACGCCCATGGCTAGCTCCGTTTGTTACTGGCGACATCTTAATCAACCGTTTCATGTAACGCAACCGCACGCTTTGTCCATGTCGGGCAAGGGGCTGTCGGGAGCAAGGAACCAAGGCGCAGCCTGTTCAACATTCGCCGCATCGTGGTTTACTGTGTCGACAAAATAAGAAAACGTAGACAGGTTCTTCGCACATGTCGATGGCATCAACATGTGCTGGTTCACCCCCTACGCCTGAAGCGAGTGCGCTCGTACACGCCATCACACCAGCCGGATGCGTCCGGTAAGGGGCCGTCATCCAAACCCGGTATTTAAGGCAGAACCGCAAGAACCCCCTGCTCAAAAGCAGCAGCCTGGCTGCACAGCGCTTTCACATCGGCCCAATGGCTAGTGATGTTGGAGGCGTGCTGTAGATACTGCGATCGCGATTTGGCCTTCACACGCTGGGCTTTCGGCAGGGTCTGCAAACCCACGCAAGGTCAGAATAAAGGAACGTTGCAGAATGGCCTTCAATGCCGCCTCAATCAGCACTAAGTCCGTTGGCCCCTCTGCCACCAGCGCAATGCGAGGGTCAGACATTGGGCACCGCTCCAAGATGCCCCATCAGCCACAGTCTGGACAGAGGGTATTCCTTGTTCAAATTAGCCAATTGGTGACTCAGCTCCAAGCGGCGCACACAGGTTAGCCCGTTGCTGTTGCGCTCCACGGCAAACAGGCGAACCTCCGGGTCGCTCAAATCCAGACCATCCAACACGGCTGGGTTGTGGGCGGTAAAAAGTAACTGCCTATTTTGTCCGCTACTCTTTAGCCAGCCAGAAAGGCGCGCAGTCAGCTTGGTAAGCAAGCGGGGATTTAAGGCCTGGTCCAGGTTGTCAATAGCGAAGAGATTGGGTGCCTGGGGCAGCAGGCACAACACCGCGCAAAAAATCACGTACAGCGCACCTTCGCTGGCGTCGTATGCCGTCAACTCGTTGCGGCTCTTGTCCATGAATCGGTCCGTAAATTTCAGCATCAGCTTGGTACGGGCCACCTTGGGCGACAGCAAATTTGCCCCATAGCTTGTGGTTTGAATGTCATTCACCCAGTCGATCAGCTCCAGCACTTCATCTATCACGCCGCTGTCTTCTTCCGAATAGCGCCTCTGCAGTTCGGCAAAGCCCTCCGCCAACTGCCCGCCACTCAGGCCCACCGGCGCACGGGACTGTGCGTCCGGTACCGTGCCTCGCAGGGTGGGTGTGTTGGGGCAGTAGATGGCATAGTTTTGAAGGCACTGCATGAGCTTCGCAGCAGTGTTGTCAGGTGCCACGTCGACCAACTGCAAAGCGGCCAAACCCGCCTGCGGGTTGAGGTTCTTTTTATTGCGCACTCCGTCCGAAACAATTTCCTGCTGGCCGTCGCTTAAGAACTCGGTTTTATAGGACCATGCAGGTTCGGGCGAATCAAGGGGATTCAGCAGAGATACCCGGTAGCACGCGCCGTTGTCACCCGTGGCTCCCACACCAATGTGGGCCGGAGTACGCTCTGAGGCAAATGAGCTTTTGTACAAGCGTGGCAAGCCCGCGCGCACGCCCCGCCGAATCAAGGCCTCGTCATCGACCACACCATTGGCGGCTGCCCCCAGGACCCCAATGGCTTCCAGCACATTGCTTTTCCCAACACCATTGGCACCGATAAAGCAGTTAACCCGCCCCAGCTCCAGGGTTTCTGAGTGAACGGATTTGAAGCCGTCAATGTGTATGGAGCGGATCAGAAGGGTTTCAGTGTGAACGGTTTTAAAGCCGTCGCTTTGGGTGGTGCGGGTCATGTTGAAATACCTTCGGTTGGGTTGGCTTCATTGGCTCCAAAGCAAATTTGGCCAGCAAGCAAGCTTGCATCAGGGCTTGTATCTTGGCATATTTGCATGCAGCAACGGCATCTGGTCACTTGACGGCGGTCGCAATCTGCATTCCTCACACCAGCCGAATCCGCCCGGTCAGCAGCTCCTGCATCATCCCCTGCTTGAGGGCGCGGGTCTTGTCGCGGCGGGCTTCCAGGGCGGTGAGTTCGGCGTCCATGTCGGAGAGGACGGTGGCGATGGCGGTTTGCTCGGCGATGTCTGGCGCCGGAAAGGTGAACTTTTTCATGTCCGAGCCGTACAGGTGAAATACCGTTGACCCACTGACAAGTTGAAGAACCTGGGCCTCTTCGCGGCGTATCACATAGCTCAGAAATGAGCCGTAGACGCGCTTTCGATCTGACCTGATAACAAGTATGTCGCCACCAAGAACCACCCCATCAATTTGGACGCAGCTTGCTTTAGCCAATCCTCTCGGGGTGACATCCGATGTGGGCATCAACACATCATTTGCTACTGACCGAAACGAATCTTGTGAATCGTTAGTGCGGCTGATAATTGCCCCGATTGTCTCTTGGTACTTTGTAAACAACTCGCCGTAATGAATGCAGGGTTCGGTGCCAGACAGCGTCAGCGAGCTTTTTGGTAGACCCTTGCCTTTATGAAAGTTCGCGACATCTCCCAATCGTTTTAGTTCCCACTCCCCACCAAACCCCGGCAGGCGGGTCTGGCCGGTGAGGAGTTGCTGCATGGCGGCCTGTTTGAGGTCGCGCTTCTTGGCGATCAACGCATCCAGCTTGGACAGCAGGGCATCCACATCCGACAGGGCGGTGGCGATGGCGCGTTGTTCTGGAAGCGGTGCCGTCGGGAATTTCAGCTTATTTATTTTCGCCAAAGTCAATCGCGTGATTGCGTTGCCTGACATTGCTTCTTTGATTTGGCGTTGGCCAGATTCCGAAAGAATCTGTTGAAGAAAGTAGTTGCCAATGTGCAGTTCTTTGTTGAATCTTAAAAATGCAACACTAGAGAGAAGACTAAATTGCTCGTCTAAATCATTGAGGGCAGCATTTCCAGTATTTGCACCATCTTTAGTTAGAAGTACGTCATCGCGCCTGACGTCGCAGCGTTTGTAAATGGCTTCATGCTGAGCGGCGTCTATCCGTTCGGCGGTCGACACATCAAAATATCCGAATTTGATGTTCTTGGATGTGACGTACAGAAAATCATTGCCACGTATCGTTGGTGAGAAATGCGTACCGTCTTGAATTTTTGTGCAGAGCTCCTTGCAGGCCTTTACTTCCCAATCCTCCGGTATCACCCCCACCTCCGTCTGCTTGTACCCCGCCCGCACCGCCGCGCTCATACCGCAAGCCCGGTCATATCACCACCCGCGCCCAGGAGATTCAGTTCCATACAAACCCCATCTTCTTCAAATGCCCATCTACCCGCGCCGCCAGCGTTTCCACCTCGGCGGAGAGTTGCGGGATGGGCGTGGCGTAGCGTTCGGCCAGTTGCTTGATGCGCCTGGTCAGGTCCTGGCTGACGCGGTCCAGCTCGCCTTGCACGCGGGCTTGCAGCACGGCCAGCCATTTGTCGTGTACCACCAGCGTCTGGATGTCGGCGGCACTCAGCTTGCCGTATTGCGCGGCCACCTGGGCGTCCAGCGACTTGGTGGCGTCTTTCACCGATTTGCTGGCACTCATCTCCTGCTCGCTGTAGGCCAGGTACTCTTCCAGCAGCTTGCGTTCTTCGGCGGCGTCCTGGTCGCGCTTGATGTCGGCCAGCCTGGCCTTGGCGCTGACCTTGGTGAGCTTGCCCTTGTCGTTTTTGGCATCATTCAGCAGGCCGTCTTCGCCGCCGTGTTCTTCGTCCAGCTCTTCCATGTGGCGGCTAAAGGCGTCGCGCACGCCTTCCAGTTGCTCGATGGTTTTTTGCATGGTGGCGTGGTAGCGGGCCACGATGAGTGCGGGCGGTATCAGGTCGGTGTTGGGCTTGCCCCCCTGCACTGCCTGCCAGCCATCGCTGACGATCATCCACAGGTCGTCTTGCAGCGTTTCGGCCCAGTAGTCCATCAGGTGCTGGTAGACGCCATAGGGGTCGATCAGCGAGGCAATGGCCTCATGGCTGCGGAAGGTTTCCAGCAGGCTTTCGGACAGGGTTTCGATCAGCGCGTTGGGGCGTTGGCCTTGCTGGATGCCGGCCAGCAGCGGGGTGTTGGCGGCAGTCCAAACGCTGAGCAGGCTGCTGACCTGGGTGTTGAAGGCGGTGAACTCGGGGTGGCCGAAGATGGCGGCTTTCACCTGCGCGGCGTCCACCAGGGGCTGGCAGTAGCCGGGGCGGCTGCCGGGCGCAAACAGGTCTTGGCGCACGTGGGGGAACACGCGCCAGTAGGCGGCCAGGCCGTCGATGTCGGCCAGGGGGATGCCACCCATCAGGTGGGCGGCGATGTCTTGCAGGTCTTCGGGGGCGGTGCTGTCGATGTAGCGCGGCAGGTTGAGGTTGAAGTCGTTGGCCTGCACCTCGGCCAGCGGCACCGTGCGCGCGTATTTGGGGGTTTCGAGCTGGCGGGTGAAGGTGTCCACGATTTTGTGGATGTCCTGCGCGCGCAGGCGGTTTTTGTTGCCGTCTTTGATGAAGCCTTTGCTGGCGTCCACCATGAAGATGCCTTTGCGGCCCGCCGCGCCCTCTTTGTCCAGCACGATGATGCAGGCCGGTATGCCGGTGCCGTAAAACAAATTGGCGGGCAGGCCGATGATGCCTTTGACAAAGCCCTGCTGCAGGATGCGCTTGCGGATGCCGCCCTCGGCGCCACCGCGAAACAGCACGCCGTGCGGAAGGATGACGGCGGCCTTGCCGGTGCTCTTGAGGCTTTTGAGCATGTGCAGCAGAAAGGCGTAGTCGCCATTCTTTTCGGGCGGCGTGCCGTATTCAAAGCGGCCATAAAGGTCGTTGGCCGGGTCCAGCCCGCTGGTCCAGGCCTTGGTGGAAAACGGCGGGTTGGCGACGATGAAGTCAAAGGTCTTGAGGCTGCCGTCGGCGCTGGTGAAGTGCGGTGCCGACAAGGTGTTGGCCTGCCAGATTTCGGCGGTGGGGCAGTCGTGCAGCACCATGTTCATGCGCGCCAGGGCGCTGGTGGCGTTGTCCATTTCCTGGCCGTAGAGCGCCAGGTCCAGGCCGGTGCGGTGTTTGGCTTCGTCGTGCGCCTTGAGCTGCAGCGAGCCCGAGCCGCAGGTGGGGTCGTAAATGCTCTGGCCGGGGTGGGAGGCTTTGCCCAGGTCCAACACCCGCGCCATGGTGCGCGACACCTCGGCGGGCGTGTAGAACTGGCCCTTGCTTTTGCCGGACTCGGTGGCAAAGTGGCGCATCAGGTATTCGTAGGCGTCGCCCAGCAGGTCGTCGCCCTCGGCGCGGTTGCTGCCGAAGTCCAGCCCCTCAAAGATGGACACCAGCTTGGTCAGCCGGTCCACCATCTCTTTGCCCTTGCCGAGCTTTTCTTCGTCGTTGAAGTCGGCTACGTTGATGGCGCCCTTGAGCGAGTCGTTGGCGTCGGCCAGGCGGCCGATGATCTTGTTGATCTTGTCGCCAATCTCCTTGTCGCCCTTGGCGGCCACCATGTCGGCAAACCTGCCACCGGGCATGTGCCCCTGCGGTAGCGGCACATCAATCAGGGCACTGGGGTTGCCGGCGTATTTGTCGGAGACGTATTTGACGAACAGCAGGATGAGGACGTAGTCCTTGTACTGGCTGGCGTCCATGCCGCCGCGCAGTTCGTCGCAGGATTTCCAGAGGGAGGAATAGAGTTCGGATTTCTTGATGGCCATGGGGGTTCAGTGCTGGGGTTGAGAGGCATCTTAGCTGGCGGGCTGCGGCGCAACCCGCCAGGCTGCAGCCGCCTGCCAATGGTGCATGGGAGTCGTCCCCACTCCGGCCGACGATGCGCAGGTGTTCGCGCTTGAAGGTGCTTTGCGGTGTCTCTATGCGTGCTCTGGCACAACGCTCAGGCGCAGGCCCACAGCGTGCAACACCTTGTGCACGGTCGAAAGCGTCGGGTTTCCGTCAGCACTGAGGGCCTTGAATAGCGTCTTGCCACCCACATCGGCACGGCGCGCAACCTCCGCCATACCGTGCGCTTTGGCCACATGGCGCAGCGCCACCAGCAGCGCAGCAGGGTCGTCAAGCTCCATGACGGCCTCGATATAGGCAGCGGCCTCGTTCGGGTCTTTCAAAGCCTCGCACATGCTGTCGTCATAACTCACATCACGCGGTGCGTTCATGGTTTGCCTCTTTGCTTCCAGTCGTTCAAATATTCGATGGCCTGATTGATGGCCCTGCTTTGGTCGCCCTTATCGCTGCCACAAAGCAGCAGCACCAGCACCGGGCCTTGTCTGCTTAGGTACACGCGCCAGCCTAGCCCGAATCTGCGCCCGTGCACGAATGTCTTTCAGGCCGCCTAGCCATTGCGTCAGGGGCTGCCTGTCCTGTCGGTCGGTGTAAATCCGCAGTTCCATGATGGTATCTTATACCGTACTGTTACGCCGCCACTCACTGGAAGAATTACTATGATGGCATGTTGCCCCTTGAGTCTGAGTGAGGCAACAAAAAAACCCGCTGCAGCGATAGCCAGAGCGGGTTTTGAGCTTGTCTGAGACCATGTGAAGTGATCACGTGGTCCCAACAACAGGAATCGAACCTGTATCTGAGTCTTAGGAGGACCCCGTTCTATCCATTGAACTATGTCGGGAGGCTGCATTGTAGCCAGCCACCCGATAGCGCGGTCAACGAGGCGCGCAGCGCTTAGCCCGCGCGCATGGCCTCACGCGGCAGGCGCATCGGGCACCTTGGATTTGGTCATGCCCGAGGCGGTGGCGCCGGTCAGGTCGTGATAGCGCGAGACCTGCGCGCTGGCCGCCGACAGCAGGGCCTGCTCCGGGCTGCCGCTACGGACCGCCACCTCCAGTCACTTGCAGGCGTCCAGCGCGAACTTCATGGGCGGCACGACAAAGCAGTTGGACTGGCTGACGAAGGGGGGCGCGCCCCTTTGTCTTCGCCGCCGGCAATCATGTGCAGCATCTTCAAACTCTGCTCCAGATGCCAGGGTCAAGTCCAACTGGACCCCACATGCTTGGTAGTGCCCGCCACGCTCGCATAGTTGGTGTTGCAGCCCATTTCCTCCGGTTTGGGCAGATCGCGGCACACCATGGAGCGCTGGTAGAAATGGACAGCGGGCTTTCAGCGCAGTGGGCGAGAGGATTTCGCAGTCCAGCCCGTTGGCCCTGGCCATGCTCTGCAGATAGCGGAAATCGTCCATGTGGTTGCGGGTGTGGGCCAGGCGCACCGAGCCGGTCAGGTGGCAATTGATCGGGTCTTCTGCGTTCGCGGCCAGGTGGTAGAGCGCGCTGCACCCCACCCCACCGCCGCTGATGACGACTACCCTCACGTGTTCTGTCATGTGTGTCTCCAACCCTGAGGCGTAAAAACTCCCACTAACCAAGACCGTGGAATGCCACCACGATTGCGAATTCGCAGAGTGCACGGCTTTCGTGAAATTTATTGCCATAGCTTCACAATGGAATAAAAATGCATTAACTTTTTAATCCCGGAGTCCCCATGGATCTGCCAAATCGTGCAAGTGTGGTCATTGTGGGCGGCGGCGTAGTGGGTTGCAGCCTGGCCTACCACCTCACCCTGCGGGGTTGTACCGACGTGGTGCTGCTGGAGCGCAAGCAACTCACCTGTGGCACCACCTGGCATGCGGCCGGGCTGGTCGGCCAGCTGCGCGCCAGCTACAACATGACGCGTCTGGCCCAATACACCACCAACCTGTACGCCACGCTGGAGCAGGAAACCGGTCAGGCCACGGGCTTCCGGCAAACCGGCTCCATGTCGGTGGCGACGAATGCCGCGCGCATGGAAGAGCTGCTGCGCGGTGCCTCCATGGCCAAGTGCTTCGGGCTGGAGGTGCACACCATGACGCCATCCGAAATTGCCAGCACCTGGGCCGGCGTGACCACCTCCGATCTGGTGGGTGGCGTGTTCCTGCCCAAGGACGGGCGCTGCAACCCGATCGACACCACGCAGGCCCTGGCCAAGGGTGCGCGCATGCGCGGCGCGAAGATTTTCGAGAACACGCCGGTCGAAAAAATCCTGATCGAAAACGGCAAGGCCGTGGGCGTGCGCACCGCAGGCTGGGAAATCCGTGCCGATAGGGTGGTCAACTGCGCCGGCATGTGGGCGCATGAGTTGGGCGTGCAGACCGGCACCACCGTGCCTCTGCATGCGGCCGAGCATTTCTACATCGTCACCGAGCCGATGGAAGGCCTGCACTCCAACCTGCCCGTCATGCGCGACCCGGACAACTGCGCCTACTTCAAGGAAGACGCGGGCAAGCTGCTGGTGGGCTGGTTTGAGCCGGTGGCCAAGCCCTGGGGCATGCAGGGCATTCCGGAGACCTTTTGCTTTGATTCCCTGCCCGATGACCTGGAGCACATCGAGCCGCTGCTGGCAAGTGCCATGGAGCGCATCCCGGCGCTGGCCCACACTGGCATCAACCTGTTCTTCAACGGCCCCGAGAGCTTCACCCCGGATGACCGCTACCTGCTGGGCGAAACGCCCGAGGTGCGCAACCTGTTTGTCGCGGCCGGCTTCAACTCGATTGGCATTCAATCTGCGGGCGGCGCCGGCAAGGCCCTGGCCGACTGGATGCTGGACGGCCATCCGCCCATGGACCTGTGGGATGTGGACGTGCGCCGCTGCATGCCCTTCCAGCGCAACAAGCATTACCTGCGCGACCGCACCACCGAAACCCTGGGCCTGCTCTACGCCATGCACTGGCCCTTCCGCCAGCCCGAGACCGCGCGTGGTGTGCGCCAGTCCATCCTGCACGACCGCCTGAAAGCGCAAGGCGCCTGCTTCGGCGAGACCGCGGGTTGGGAGCGCGCCAACTGGTTTGCACCTGCGGGTGTGAAGGCGCAATACGAATACAGCTACGGCCGGCAAAACTGGTTTGAACATTCGGGCTCCGAACACCTGGCCGTGCGCAACGGTGTGGGAATGTTCGACCAGAGCTCTTTCGCCAAATTCCTCGTGCAGGGTCCGGACGCGGAAAGCGTGCTCAACCACATCAGCGCCAACGACGTGGCCGTGCCGGTGGGCAAGATGGTCTACACGCAGTGGCTGAACGAGCGCGGCGGCATCGAGGCCGACCTGACCATCACCCGCGAAGCGCGGGACCGCTTCATGGTGGTCACGGCCGCCGCCACGCAAACGCGCGACTTCGCCTGGCTGCAGCGCCACATCCCGACCAACGCCCGCGCCATTGCCACCGATGTGAGCTCCAGCATGGCTGTGCTCAGTGTCATGGGGCCGAAAAGCCGGGAACTGCTGCAAAGCCTGACCGCTACCGACCTCGGCAACACCGCATTCCCCTTTGGCACCAGCCAGGTCATCGACCTGGGCTATGCCCGCGTGCGCGCCAGCCGCATCACCTATGTGGGCGAGTTGGGCTGGGAGCTGTACATCCCCACCGAATGCACGCCCGGCGTGTTTGACGTGATCATGGAAGCCGGCAAAGCCTTCGACCTGAAGCTCTGCGGCTACCACGCTTTGAATTCGCTGCGGATGGAAAAAGGCTACCGCCACTGGGGCCACGACATCAGCGACGAAGACAGCCCGCTGCAGGGCGGCCTGGGTTTTGCTGTGGCGCTGAACAAGCTGGGCGGCTTCATCGGCAAGGAGGCCTTGCTGAAACAAAAGGCCGAAGGACTCACCCGCAAGCTGCTGCAGTTTGCGCTGCAGGATGCCAGCAAACTGCTGTTCCACAACGAGCCGGTACTGCGCGATGGCGTGATCGTGGGCCGCATCAGCTCGGGCATGTTCGGCCACGCGCTGGGGCAGTCCCTGGGCATGGGCTATGTGGAGTTCGGCTCCGCGCCCGGTGCGGGGGACGCCGCGCAACTGCTGGCCGGCCACTACGAGGTTGAAGTGGCGGGCGTGCGCGTTACCGCCACGCCCTCACTCATCCCCTTCTACGACCCCAAGAGCCTGCGGATCAAAAGCTAAACTGGGTCCCACATCACAAGAACCTGGAAGCGAATGGCCATTCAAGCACTGCAACTGCCCCTGCCGGATGACGCATCCGCCGCGGGCTCCAACGCGCCCCAGTTCGACCCGGAGGCTGCCATTGGCGCGCAGTTGCGCGAGCTGCGCCTGCTGAAGAACCTGACACTCAAAGACGTGTCCGAGAAAGCTGGCATCTCGGTCGGCTACCTGAGCCAACTGGAACGCAACCACTCGCGCCTGCCCATCGGCGTGCTGAAAAAAATCAGCGACGCCCTGGGTGTGCACATGAACTGGTTCTTCCAGCAAAAAGACGCGGGCGACGCCAGCGAGCGCGACATCGTGGTGCGCGCCTCCAACCGGCGCAGCCTGTCGTTTACCGGCTTAGGGATAACCGAGGAACTGCTGTCCCCTAACCTGAGCGGCCCGCTGGAACTGCTGCTCAGCACCATTGCCCCCGGCGCCGACAGCGAGGACTACAGCCACGACGGTGCAGAGGCGGGTCTCGTTCTCGCCGGCACGCTGGAGCTGTGGGTATCAGGTCGCCACTTCACGCTGCGTGAGGGCGACAGCTTTGCCTTCAAAAGCACCGAGGTGCACCGCTGCGCCAACCCGGGAAAGGTGGCCACCCGGGTGCTGTGGGTGATTACGCCACCACACTATTGACCTGCGGCAGGTTGGCTGGAGCCGGGTGGCCGCTGGCTGCCATCGCCCGCGCCAGCGCTGCAATGCCAGCGTCCGACAAATCGTCGGAGGCAAAGCTGCCGTGTTCAGCCCCTTCGGCATGCTTGTTCATGGAGCGCAGGTAGAAGCGGTCGTAATGCTGTGCCAGCAACTCGGCCACCAGCGTCCCGAAGTCTTTGGTCTGCGCCAGACCCTTCCAGCGCGCCACGGTCTCGCCGCCGCAGGATTCCTTGAGGCGCTCCAGTTGTTGCTCCAGCTCCGGGCCGCTCAGAAAGTAGGCGTAGTCGCGCAGCAAAAATTGCACGCGCTGCTCCATGCTGGCCTGCACGCGCAGCCAGTGACCATCCTGTATGCCCTGGAACACCGCATCGGGCACGCGCAGTTGGCCAATGCGCTTGCTCTCAGACTCCACATACACGGGCCGCGCCGGATCAAAGCGGGCGATGGCGTCCAGCACCTGGGTTTCAAAGCCTTTTTGCGAGGGCTGCTTTTGACCCGGTAGGTCGCCCAGCACCGAGCCCTTGTGGGCGGCCAACGCCTCCAGATTCAGCACCTGTTGGCCCTGGGCCTGCATCGCTTCCAGAATACGGGTCTTGGCGCTGCCGGTGGGCCCGGCCACCACGGTAAAGCGCAGGGCCTTGGGCACCATGTCCAGCTGCTCGATCACATGGTGGCGCCAGGATTTGTAACCGCCGGTCAGGCGCTTGGCCTGCCAGCCCACTTCGCGCAGGATATGGGTGAAGGCACCGCTGCGCTGGCCGCCGCGCCAGCAGTAGACCAGTGGCTTCCAGTCCCGGGGCTTGTCGGCGAACAGCTGCTCGATATGGTTGGCCACGTTGCGCGCCACCAGCACGGCGCCGACCTTGCGCGCGTCAAAGGCAGAGACCTGCTTGTACAGCGTGCCCACGACGATACGTTGTTCGTCGTCCAGCACCGGGCAGTTGATGGCGCCGGGAATGTGGTCTTCGGCAAATTCGGAAGGGCTGCGCGCGTCGAGGATGGCGTCGAACTCCGCGCGCTGATCCACAGTCGCACGGGTATGATCAATTGGAGTCAATGTGGTTCCCGTTGCATGTTGAATCTAGAGCGCAATTTTATGTCGAACACCACATCCCCCTCCCCTGCCATTGCACCCGCCACTCCGGCGGCAATTCGCCTCACCGAATTCAGCCATGGCGGCGGCTGCGGCTGCAAAATTGCGCCGGCCGTGCTCACGCGCCTGCTGGCCAACGCCAACCTGCCCCTGCTGCCGCCCGACCTGCTGGTGGGCACCGAGACCAGTGATGACGCCGCCGTCTACCGCCTCAATGACCAGCAGGCCATCATCGCCACCACCGACTTTTTCACCCCCATCGTCGACGACCCCTATGACTTCGGCCGCATCGCCGCCACCAACGCGCTATCGGACGTGTACGCCATGGGCGGCACGCCGCTGTTTGCGTTGGCCCTGGTCGGCATGCCGCTGGGCAAGATTCCCGAAGAGGCCATTCGCCTGATCCTGGCCGGTGGCCAAGACGTATGCAAGGCGGCCGGCATCCCGATTGCCGGGGGCCACAGCATCGACACGCTGGAGCCCATTTACGGCCTGGTCGGCATCGGCCTGGTGCACCCGGACAAGGTCAAGCGCAACAACCAGGCACAGGCCGGCGATGTGCTCATCCTGAGCAAGCCGCTGGGCGTGGGCATGCTGTCTGCCGCGCTGAAAAAAGGCACGCTGTCCGCTGAAGGCTATGCCGACATGGTGCGCTGGACCACCAAGCTCAACACGCCGGGTATTGCGCTATCTGCCATGCCCGAGGTGCACGCCATGACCGACGTCACCGGCTTCGGCCTGGCCGGGCACTTGCTGGAAATCTGCCGTGGCTCTTCGCTCGCAGCGCAGGTCAACTTTGACACCGTGCCGCTGATCCCGCTGGCCGCCGAGATTGCCCAAAGCGGCACCGCCACCGGCGCCTCGGCCCGCAACTGGGATGGCTACGGCAGCAGCATGGTGCTGCCCGAAGGCTGTGAGAAATGGAAGCAAAACATGCTGTCCGACCCGCAAACCAGCGGCGGCCTCTTGATCGCCTGCGCGCCCGAAGCGGCAGAGCGCGTGTTGGAGTTGCTGCGTGCGGAAGACTTTGGCGCAGCCGCCATTGTTGGCGACCTGACAGCCGGTGCGGCCGAGGTGAACGTCCGCTAAAGAGGCGGACGGGGCCCCTTCGGTCTCTGCGACACAAGGGATATGCCGGGCTCTTCAGGGAGGCTGACCACAAATCGTAGCCCGACACACCCCTTGCGTCGCAGGTGTGGGTTAGCCACTATTCAAGTGCCAGGACGTGCCCTGAAATTGACGGGCGTGGGCCACGCGCAACAAGCATTGACCCGGAAGGGCCCATTGCGGTCAAACGTCCAATTCGGCCCTTTTCAGTGAACCAATGCGTGTCTCAGTTGTTTGCTGCGCCGGCATGACCGACCTTCCGCGTCAGACCACCATTTCGGAACAAAGCCAGCATCAACTCGGCCAGGGCCAAAGCCAAGACCAGTGCCAAACACCACCCCGTGCCCATGTGCACGATGATCCACCCTCCCAGTATCGGGAAACCAAAAATACCAACGAAGTAGGCCAGTACAAACCACGTCAATGCAGCGTGGCGCAGTTCAGGTGGTGCGTCGTTGATCACCTGCGTCTGGATAACCGAATACACCAGGCCATAACCCAGTCCCAGCAAGACCGCACTTCCCACCTGAACTGCCACACCCAGGGTCATGAAGTTGGCCACGAGCACGCCCAGGGTCATCAGCACCAGCAAGGACACGGCCAGGCGGTCGGCCTGTACCCGCGCCAGAAAGGAGGCCAGTGTCAGGCGCGCTACGACCACGGTCACGGCATAGACAGCAAAAAAGGTGCCGGCGTGCAGGTTCGTGTCGCGCACCAGTGAGGTCTGAAAGGTCATCAGTCCCGTGAACACACAGGCTCCCAGCCCCACCATCATGATGGGGAAACGGGCTCGGGTGGCCAGCACCTGTGGCAAGGCGCGCAGCCACCCCTTGTTGACCGTGGCAGCTGCCGTCTTGGGGCGCTTTGATACCGCTTCAAACGTGGCAAGGTGGACGCTGGCCAGCAGACAGGCGCAGGCCACCGCGCTCAGGGCGGTGGCGGTTGAAAAATGCAGTTGCTGGATGAGGGCAGTGGCGGCAATCGGACTCATACCGATACCTGCCATCTGGAACGCGCCAAAGCGTGCAAACCAGAAGGCCCGGTCAGCATCGGTCACGCGCGCCGACAGTGACAAAGGAGCCGCCAGGTAAAAGATGCCCCAACCCAGTCCGATCAGCAAACCGGCCAACAAGGTCCACAGGTTCACCGCCCCCAGAGTGGCCAGGCTTTGGTAACCCACAGCCAGCAAGAATGCACCCAAAGCCGCCATGCGCGCCGCACCCAGGCGCTCCGCAAACCAGCCTACCAAGGGCACCCCCAGAAAGGTGCCCACCATGGCACCGGCCAGTGTGAGCCCGGTGCTGACCTCACTGCCGCCCAACGCGCGAAAGTGTTCCGTCAGTAGAAATGTGGCGCCGTAGCCCAGCGCGGTGAGCAGGGTGCCGATGAACAAAAGAGACGAGTGCAAAGATCGCATGATTAAAGAATCTTTCGGTACTGGACGAAGCCGCTCTTGTCGGCGATATGGTCGTACAACCGCATTGCTTGCGCGTTGGTTTCGTGGGTAAGCCACCAGACGCGCGATGCCGGTGCTTGTGCCGCTTTGGCGTACACATGTTCGATCAAGGCGCGCCCCACGCCTTTGCCGCGCCATTGCGGCAGGGGTTCAGTCGGATCCAGAAAGCGTGCCCAAGTCTTGGCCGTCACTGCGTCTGCGATCTGCGTTTTGTCAATGGTCTGGCAAGACTGCCCCAGGGGCAACCATTGTGCGAAGTCGGCATCGCATGCCATTCGGATGTCCATATCAGATCCATGGGGTAGGAGTGCCTACAGCTTAAAAGACATGTGGCACCATAGATAGACCCACAGCCTCTTAAAAAATAGAACCAGATGTCCCTTCAAACCTTGTTGAACGATCTGGGAGGCGCCGGAAAAAAGGCCGGTCGCTCGCGCCAGCAACGCCTTTATGACTTGTTGCGGCGTGCCATTCTGGATGGCGTGCTGCCTCAGGGCTGGAATTTGCCCGGGAGCCGTGAAATGGCGAGGGAATATGGCCTGTCACGCAATACCGTCATCTACGCCTATGAGTTATTGCGTGCGGAGGGTTTTGTGCTGTCCGACCGGCGCGGTACCCGCGTGGCCACGCTGACATTGGCGGCACCGCAGGAAAGCACCGGGGATGGCACAGAGCCATTGAAGTTATCCGTTCGAGGGCAGCACATGGGCCTGGAGCGCCACGGCGGGGAGCACCTGCCGTTTGCTGCCGGTGTGCCGGATGTGAACCTCTTCCCCTGGCGCCAGTGGTTCAAGCACCTGGAGCACGCCTGGAAGTCTGCGGGTGCACGCCACCTGGCCTATGCCCCCATCGGTGGCGAGCGCCGACTGCGCGAAGCCATCGCCATGCAACTGGGCATCACCCGAGGGATTTCCTGCACGGCAGATCAGGTGCTGGTGACCTCGGGGGCGCAGACGGCCATCGATGTGTGCGGGCGATTATTGGCAGACCAGGGCGATGTAGCCTGGATAGAAGCACCCGGCTACCCCAGCGCACGTGCCATTCTGGGCGCCTCCGGCCTGAAGCTGGTCGATGTGCCCGTGGATGCGCATGGAATGGCTGCTTCGCCCGCACTGTGGCGGCGCCATCCACCCAAATTGATTCTCGTGACCCCTTCGCACCAATACCCTATGGGCGGAGTGATGCCGCTGGAGCACCGCATGGAATTGCTGGGCCATGCCCAAAGACACCAGAGCTGGATTGTGGAGGACGATTACGACAGCGATTTGCAGCATAGCGGCGCTGTGATTCCCGCCATACAGAGCCTGGCGACGCAATCCGCTGTGGTCTATGTGGGCACCTTCAGCAAGTCCTTGTACCCTGGTTTGCGCATTGGCTATCTGGTGTTGCCTGCCTGGATCAGCAAACGCTTTTCTGAGGCGGTGCAGCTGCTCTTCACGCCGGGTCAGGCGTTGGAGCAACTGGCCTTGGCGCGCTTCATGGAGTCTGGCGACTTGGCACGCCATCTGCGGCATATGCGCGGCGTCTACCGGGAGCGCCAGCAGTGCATGCGCGAGCAACTGGAACAGCAATTTGGTGACCGGGTGCGCATCCTCGGGGGCAAAGCGGGCGTGCATCTGACCTGCGTGTTTGCGCCCGGTACAGATGACGTAGCCATAGCGCGTAAGGCGGCTGCGTTGGGTGTAACCGCCCGTCCCCTCAGTGGGTATGGTTCGCAAGGAGTAAACCGCACGACCATTCCAGGGCTGGTACTGGGGTACGGCGTGGCGGATGCGCAGCAAATTTGCCAGCTGATTCCTCGCCTGAGGCAGGCGTATGACGATGTCATACACCCATAAGCAGCAATGCGCTAAACCTCCCTGAGAGATCTCCTCGGTGAAAGGCAACTACCCGGAATCGGGTGTGCCGTGGCCCTACAGCTACTTCTGATCGAATGACAGGTCGCGCTCGATCCGGTGCCCACTTTGGCGGTAAGCGCGCCATGTGGCCGTCACTTACTCCTCAGAGCCTATTGTCTGCAGTGAAGAAGGCAGATCGCAAAACTGCAATTCCGATCCCGCTGCACCGGCGACGCGCATGTTAGTTCTACGGCGGTCGCCCCTCATACACAGGCGCGCTGGCCCTATGCATTGACTGCCAATCACCCCGTCCACCCGCAAGACGGGTGAACCGGGAGTCGCGATGGAGCTGGCGCTTCGCGGTACCTACGCCGTGATTTCCTTGGCACTGATGGTGTAGCGGAAGCTGTCCGGCGCCAGCTCGTCAAAGCGGCCGGCGGCGTTCTCGCCTTGCGGGTACATCAGGAAAGGCAGCGTGCCCGGGCGCGAATAGTGGGGCAGCTTCAGATCGTGCGCCGTATTCCAACCCACCCAGTTGCCTTCCCAGCCGCCGAACAGTGCCTTGTTCACAGGGGCGGCCACCGGGTTGGTCTTGTCCTTGATCCAATCCGGGGTTTCCTGGCGCATGACCTTCAGCACATCGGCCGGGTCCATGGCCACCCAACCGTATTGGTTCAGGAAGACCTCAGCGCGGCAATGCTGCGCGCCCTTGAGGCTGGCTGAGTTGCCACCCAGTTCCTTGTAGCCAAAGGCAGAAGGGGCTACGCGGATGCCGTAGATGTCGCGCGCGGGCACGCCTACCGATCGGCACAGGCCGACAAACAGGGCGTTCAGGTCCGCGCATTTGCCACCCAGGTTGCCGCTCTCCAGCAAGGTCTTGATGTCACCCACGCCGCAGCCGCGTGTCTTGGGTTCGCGGTAGGCGCTGTCCACCACCCACTGGTAAATAGCGCGCACTTTGTCCACATCGCTGTGGGCACCGTGGGTGGCCTTCTTCGCGGTTTCCAGAACCACGCCATCAATGGGCAGCAGTTCGGTAGCGGCCAGGTTGGCCTTGAGCAGCGCCGGGTCTTCGTGCACCACGCTCTTCCTAGCCCAGTCGACTGCGCGGTTGCGCGTCTGCACCGTGCTGGTCAACGACACGGTGGGTGCCGCTACCTCGGCGGCAAATTCAACGTAAAACATGCGTGCGCCCTGCGACGCGTCAGACACCAGGCGAGCCTTGGTGGCGTTGCCCGTCCAGCTGCTGCCGAGCGAAACCTGGAAGTCGGTAGCCAGGTCGGGCACCGGCAACCACAGGCGCGTAGCGCCCTTGATGTCTGCCACATTGACGGTGGTGGTGACTTCAAACGTGCGCCAGCCTTCCACCTGGGGTTCAAAGCGGCGCTCGGCGGCAAAGACCTGCGGCAATACGGTGGAGGACAGGGCTGCGCATCCGGCCTGGAGCATGTGGCGGCGTGAGAGGGTCATGGTGGCTTGCAATGGATAGAGTTGAAAAAATAAGAACTGTTACGCCGGCACTTGCCGCGATTTACAGATGCGTTTGAAGCCTCTGCCGGACGGCGGGGCTGCCCCAGTCCAGCTCGCCCTCGATACGGAGTACGGTGCGGCCAGCGGGGGTTATTACAAATGTAGTCGGAAAACGCGTGACACCCCAGGCCCGGGCGGCTTCGCCATAGGAATCGCGCACCAGGGCCAGCGACAACGCCTGGGTGTCGCGAAAGCGCTGCACCGGCTCGCGCCCTTCCTTGAAGTTGACCGCCACGACCTTGAGCTTGCGCAACTGGAAGTGCGCTTCCAGCCGCTCAAAGGAGCGCATCTCGGCGCGGCAGGGCTCACACCAGGTCGCCCAAAAGTTCACAAGCACCGGCCTGCCCTGCTCCTGGGCCAGTTCCCAGATCTGATCTTGCAGGTCGGGCAGGCGCAAGGGCGGCGTAGCGCGCGTGGCAGGCCAGGGCAGCCAGCGTGCGGCATCGGGGTCCGCAGCAGCCGCACGCCCTGCCAGGGCTGGCGATGCCAGCGCCATGCAGGCCTGGCGGCGGGTCAGGCACAGCATGTCAGGCGTCCCATCTCACTTTATTGCGCCGCCGCTATGCTTTGGAAGCGGGGTAGGGGATGAATTCGGTCTCGCCGGGCACCGCAGGAAAGCGCCCGGCGATCCAGTCTTCCCTGGCCTGCAGCAGCCGCTCTTGGCGGCTGGAGACAAAGTTCCAGACGATAAAACGGTGGCCCAGCGGCTCGCCGCCGATCAGGATGACACGGGCCTGACCCTCCGCTTGCAGGCGGGGTTCGCTGCCAGGTGCCAACACCAGCATCTGATGCTGCGGCAGATCCATGCCGTCCAGCGTGCAGCCGGAGTCCAGCGCATACAAAGCGCGCTCGGAATAGGCAGCGGGAATAGCCAGCCCGCCACCCGCCTGCAGTTGCATGTCCAGATACATGGTGGGCGATCTCGCCGGCACGGGCGATGTCACACCAAAGGCGCTACCCGCCAGCACCGTCACCTGCACGCCGTCCTGCAGCACCTTGGGAAGGCCATGGGCGGCAAAGTGGTGAAAAGCGGGCTCGCATTCCTCCTGCTCCACCGGCAAGGCCATCCATAGCTGCAGGCCATGCGCGACACGCGGCTGGTCGCGCAAATCCGCCGGGGTGCGCTCGGAATGCACGATGCCGCGCCCCGCCGTCATCCAGTTGAGCTGACCCGGCTCCATGCGCTGCGCCGCGCCGGTGGAGTCGCGGTGCATCATGGCGCCCTCGAACAAATAGGTCACGGTGGACAGGCCAATATGCGGGTGCGGCCTGACGTCATGGTTGTCACCGGCTTGCGCCTGTACCGGACCGAAGTGGTCAAAAAACACAAAAGGCCCGACCGCCTGGCGCTGTGCCGAAGGCAGCAGGCGGCGAACGGTCAGCCCACCGCCCAGATCGTGTTGGCGTGGCATGAGGATTTGGGATGTTTGCATAGGGGGTAATGCGGTATGGCGGCGTAATGTCTGAACGCTGATAGGGGGGAAGTCTATCGGCTGCGGCAATGGCGCAGCAATCTCCTGCACCATCCCGTCGCACGGAGCCCCGCAATTACTCCTGGTAGTAACATGGGTCAAGAGAAAATAATGCTTGTTCACGATATCCCTGCGCCTACCCCGCCCCAAACGCCCGGCGATGCCACGTTCCGCAACCGCGTGCTGGAGTTGCTGGTGCAAGGCGCTCCGCTGCAGCAGATCCTGGAAACCCTGCTGACGGGTCTGGAAGAGGTCAGACCCGGCGCCCTGTGCAGCCTGATGCTGTTGGACTCGCAGGGCCTGCATATTGCACGCACCTTTGGTTTGAGCCTGCCCGATTTCTACAACGCCGCGCTGCAGGGCATGGCGATTGGCCCCCGTGTCGGCTCCTGCGGGAGCGCCGCACACACCGGCGAGCGCGTGATTGTGGAAGACATTTCCACCCACCCCTACTGGGAAAATTTCAGGGAACTGGCGGCCCGGGCCGGCCTGGCGGCCTGCTGGTCGCATCCGATTCACGGGTCCTCAGGCCGGGTGCTGGGCACCTTCGCGGTCTACTACCGCACGCCCCAGGCACCGGATGCCGCCGATCTGGAGCAGATCCGCCAATCCGCCGCGTTGGCCTGCATTGCCATCGAAAAAGATGCCGAAGCGCAAAAACTGCGCGACAGCGAAGAGCGCTACCGCACCCTGGTGGAGTGGTCGCCCGACCCGGTGCTGGTGCACCGTCTGGGCACCATTCTGTACGTCAACCCTTCAGCCATCCGTATTTTCGGTGCCAGCGCTGCGAGCCAGTTGGTGGGGCGGCATACCCGCGAACTGATTCATCCGGACTACCAGGAGCAGCAATCCAGCCGCATGGCGGCCATCGTGGAGAACCTTGCCATCACGCCCTTGGCAGAGTCAAGGTTTCTGCGCCTGGACGGCAGCGCCTTCGATGTCGAGGTGCAAGGCACCTCTATCGTGTACGAGGGCCAGCCCGCCATCCATGTGCTGCTGCGCGACATTACCGAACGCAAACTGGCCAAGGACAAGCTCAAACTGGCGGCCAGCGTGTTCAGCCATGCACGCGAAGGCATTGTGATCACCGGTGCGGATACCCTGATCGTGGATGTGAACGACACCTTCAGCACCATTACCGGCTACGCACGCGCGGACGTGCTGGGCACGCAGCCCGGCATGTTCCGGCAGGGCAGCCATTCGCAAACCTATTTCGATGCCCTGTGGGATGGCCTGCGCAACGATGGCCACTGGAGCGGCGAAGTCTGGAGCCACCGCAAGAGCGGCGAAGCCTATGCAGAGCTGATCACCATCAGTGCCGTGACCGATGCACTGGGCGAGGTGACCAACTATGTGCTGCTGTTCGTGGACATCACGCCCATGAAGACCTACCAGCGGCAGCTGGAAAACATGGCGCACTTTGATGCCCTGACCCACTTGCCCAACCGCCTGCTGCTGGCCGACCGGCTGCACCAGGCCATGACCCAGCGCCAGCGCCGCAAGCAGGTGTTGGCAGTGGTGTTTCTGGACCTGGATGGCTTCAAGGCCGTCAACGACCAGTATGGCCACAGCGCAGGTGACGAGTTGCTGGTAGTCGTGTCACAGCGCATGCGGGGCGCACTGCGCGACGGGGACACCCTGGCGCGCGTCGGCGGTGACGAATTTGTAGCGGTGCTGGTGGACCTGGATTGCTCGGAGGATGCCGAGCCGGTGCTGGAGCGCTTGCTACAGGCAGCCGCAACCCCGGTTGCCCTGGGCCAGGCCGTGATCCATGTCTCGGCCAGCATGGGCATTGCGGTCTATCCGCGCGACGGTACCCATGCGGACTTGCTGCTGCGACGCGCCGACCAGTCCATGTACCAGGCCAAGCAGGCAGGGCGCAACCGCTACTCCTTTTTCAAGGACTTCCCGGTTTAGCGTGCAAAGGCGATCCGGCCGCCCACCAGGGTGGTGCGCACCTGGCCCGGCAACTCATAGCCGCCAAACGGTGTGTGCTTGCCCTGGCTGTGCAGGGCATCGGGCTCTACCACCCAATGCGCTGCGGCATCAAATACGCACACATCGGCCACAGCGCCGACGCTCAGCGTACCCAGTTCACCAGCCAGCGCACCCAGGGATGCACCCAGCACACCGGCGGGCCGGCGCGTGATGGTGGCCAGCGCATCGGACAGGCTCATGCCGCTGTCCTGCGCCCATTTCAGCGTCAGGCTCAGCAGCAGTTCCAGGCCCGTGGCGCCGGGCTCGCTTTCAGCAAAGGGCAAGGCCTTGGCATCCTCATCCACCGGCGTGTGGTCGGACACCAGGGCGTCGACGGTGCCGTCGGCCAGGGCGGCGCGCAGGGCATCGCGGTCGCGCTGTTGGCGCAGCACGGGTGTCAGGCGCATGCGGCTGTCGAAGAAGCCGATGTCCACATCGGTCAGGTGCAACGAGTTGATGCTCACATCGCAGGTGACCGGCAGGCCCTCGGCCTTGGCCTGGCGCACCAGTTCCACACCGGCTGCACTGCTGATGCGGCACAGATGCACGCGGGCGCGTGTTGCGCGCACCAACTCGAAAATCGTGTGCAGCGCAATGGTTTCGGCAGCGACCGGCACGCCACTCAGCCCCATGCGCGTCGCCAACGGGCCGCTGGCGGCCACTCCCTTGCCCAGATACAGCTCCTGCGGACGCAGCCACACAGCGTAGCCAAAGGTGCTGGCGTATTGCAGGGCACGCTGCAGGGTCTGGGTATTGGCCAGCGGCACCTCCGCCTGGCCAAAGCCAACACAGCCGGCCTCGGTCAGCCCGGCCATCTCGGTCAGCACCTCGCCCTCGAGCTTGCGCGTGAGCGCCCCCAGGGGGAACACGCGTGCCAGGTTGAGCTGCTGTGAACGGTAGTGCAGCATTTCTGCCAGCCCCGGCACATCCAGCACCGGCTCGGTATCGGGCGGGCAGACCAGGCTGGTCACGCCACCTGCCACGGCCGCAGCCAGTTCGGAAGCGAGCGCGCCGCCCAGGCGCACAGAGAGATCCACCAGACCAGGAGCCACGATGCAGCCTGCTGCGCGGATGTTTGTGTCGGCTGCAAAGCCCGCAGGGACAGTACCGATGGCAAGAATTTTCCCGTCCGCAACGGCCACATCGGCCACCGCATCAAACGCACTGGCGGGGTCTATGACGCGGCCGCCCTGGATCAGGAGTTTCATACGGAGGCCTCTGGATTGGTGGCGTTGTGCAAAGGCAGGATGTGCTGCAGGGCGGCAACCAGGGCCTCGCATTCGGGCTGCGTGCCGATCGAGATGCGCAAGTGGTCGTCAATACGCGGTTTGGCAAAGTAGCGCACCAGAATCTTCTTGTCGCGCAAGCGCGCCAACAAGCCAGCCGCCGAATGCAGCGGATGCCGGGTAAAGATGAAGTTGGCACTGGACGGCAGGGTCTCAAAACCCAGCCGGGCCAGCTCGGTGGTCAGCCAGTCGCGGCTGTGGATCACAGCCTGGGTGATTTTTTCGAAGTACGTGTTGTCTTCGATCGCCACCTGGGCACCGGCCAGGGCCAGCCTGTCCAGCGGGTAGGAGTTGAAACTGTCCTTGACCCGCGCCAGCGCTTCAATCAGGACCGGATGGCCCAGCGCATAGCCCACGCGCAAACCGGCCAGGGCCCGTGACTTGGAAAGTGTATGCACCACCAGCAGGTTTTCGAAGTCGGGGATGAGCTTGACCGCGCTCTCGGCGCCAAAGTCCACATAGGCCTCGTCGATGATGACGACAGACCCGCGGTTGTGTTCCAGCAGCTCGCGCAGTTGGCTCAGCGGCAAGGCGATGCCCGTAGGCGCATTGGGGTTGGGCAACACGATGCCGCCGTTAGGCACCTTGTAATCCGCCACATCCACTTCAAAGCCTGCGGTCAAGGGCACCTGGGTGTAGTCAATGCCGTACAGACCGCACCACACCGGATAAAAGCTGTAGCTGATGTCCGGGTACAGAATCGGCAGCGCGTGCTTGAGCAAGCCCATGAAGGCATGGCCCAGCACCTCGTCAGAGCCATTGCCCAGAAACACCTGGTCTGCGCCCAAGCCGAAATGCGTGGCAATCGCGCCCTTGAGTGCCGTGCCATTCGGATCCGGGTACAGGCGCAGCTTCTCGTTCACGCCATCACGAATGGCCTGCAAAGCGCGCAGCGAAGGCGGATAGGGGCACTCGTTGGTGTTGAGCTTGACCCAACCGTCGGTTTGCGGCTGCTCGCCCGGCACATAGGCCTTGAGCTGGTCTATGCCCGTGCTCCAGAAAGGAGATGTCTTTATTCCGTTCATGCTTCATTCCCCGCAACAATACTCATTACTGCCATACGCACCGCAATACCAAAGGTCACCTGCGGCAGGATCACGCTCTGCTGGCCGTCCACCACGGCCGAGTCAATTTCCACCCCGCGGTTGATGGGGCCGGGGTGCATCACGATGGCGTCGGGCTTGGCCAGCTGCAGCTTCTCGGGTGTCAGGCCAAAGCTCTTGAAAAATTCGCTCGTGCTGGGCAGCAGCGCACCGCTCATGCGCTCGTTCTGCAGGCGCAGCATGATGACCACGTCGCAGTCCTTGATGCCCTCTTCCAGCGTGTGGCAAACGCGCACCCCCATCTGCGCCATGTCGGAGGGCACCAGCGTTTTGGGGCCGACCACGCGCACCTCGGCACAGCCGAGCGTGGTGAGGGCATGGATGTCGGAGCGCGCCACGCGCGAATGCAGCACATCACCGACGATGGCCACCGTAAGGTTGGCAAAGTCTTTCTTGAAGTGCCGGATGGTGTACATGTCCAGCAGACCCTGTGTCGGGTGGGCGTGGCGCCCGTCTCCGGCGTTGATCACATGGACATGCGGCGCCACATGCTGGGCAATCAGGTAAGGGGCCCCGGACTCGCCGTGGCGCACGACAAACATGTCGGCGGCCATGGCGGAGAGATTTGCGATGGTGTCCAGCAGCGACTCGCCCTTGGCCGCGCTGGAGCGCGCGATGTCCAGGTTGATGACGTCAGCCGAGAGCCGCTTCGCCGCAATCTCGAAGGTGGTGCGGGTGCGGGTGCTGTTCTCGAAGAACAGGTTGAACACACTTTTGCCGCGCAAGAGAGGCACCTTCTTCACCTCGCGGTCGTTCATCGAGACAAAGTTGGTGGCGGTGTCCAGGATGTGGGTCAGGATGGACTTGGGCAGCCCTTCCACCGACAGCAGGTGGATCAGCTCGCCGTTCTTGTTGAGTTGGGGGTTTCGTTTGTACAACATGGCTAGCCGGCTTTCACTTCAAAACTAAACACGCCCGCGTCGCTGCGCGCCAAGGCCAGCGACTGCTGCTCGCCCAGTGCCACGCGTGCGGCGGCAAAGTCGGCCTGCACCGGCAGTTGGCGTCCGCCCCGGTCCACCAGCACCGCCAGCTTGACGCTGGCCGGGCGGCCGTAGTCAAACAGCTCGTTGATCACGGCGCGCAGCGTGCGGCCGGTGTAGAGCACATCGTCCAGGATCAGGATGTGGGCGCCGTTCACATCAAACGGCAACTGGGTCTGCGCGCTGCTGGCCAGGCCGCGCTTGGCAAAGTCGTCGCGGTGCATGGCCGAGGAAATCACGCCCGGTTTGCCGCTCAGGTTCAGGTCGCGCTGCAAGCGCTCCACCAACCAGGCGCCGCCGGAGGTAATGCCCACCAGTCTGGTATCGGCTCGGCACAGCATCTGCACGCCGCGCAGCAGCTCTTGGTAGAGCGCCTCGGCATCTAAAAACAAAGCGCCGATTGTCGCGGCGCCGGGATGTGCGTCCTTGTCCATTACAGACTCCTTAAAAATTGTTCGAGGATGATGCAGGCCGATGCCGCATCGGCATCCTTGGCGCCGCTGGCCAGGGCCTCGGTGGTGCTGTAGCGCTCGTCCACCTCAAACACCGGCAGCTTGAAGCGGCCATGCAACTGGCGGCCGAACTTCCTGGCGCGCGCCGTGTTTTCGTGGGCGGCACCGTCCGGGTGGTAGGGCACGCCGATGACGATGGCATCGGGCTGCCACTCTTTGATCTGCTTTTCAATAAGCACAAAGCGCGCGTCGCCCTGCGCATGCACCGAGCCCTGTGGCTGCGCCGTGCCCATCAGGCGGTTGCCCACAGCCACGCCGGTGCGTTTTTCGCCATAGTCAAAGGCGATGAAGGTGGTAAGTGTGGCGGGAACGGTCACGGGTACGCTGTCGCCGGCTGGGGCGCTCATGCGTGCCCGATCTGGCTGGAAATCATCCAGGACTGCAGGCCCAGCAGGCTCAGCGCGCGCTCGTAACGCTCGGCCACCGGGGTGTCAAAAATCACTTCGCGGGTGGCGTCCACCGTCAGCCAGCTGTTTTCGCCCAGTTCGGACTCCAGTTGCCCCTCGCCCCAGGCGGAGTAGCCCAGCGTGATCAACACCTTTTGCGGGCCGCCGCCGCCGGCCAGGGCTTCGAGCACGTCTTTGGAGGTGGTCATTTCCAGCCCGCCGGGAATGCGCATGGTGGAGGCATACAGCGCCTCGCTGTGGTTGTCAGCGCCGACAAACAGGGACTCGTGCAGCACAAAGCCGCGCTCGGTCTGCACCGGGCCACCCTGAAATACCGGCGTATCGGACAGGTCAGCGCGCTTGAGGCCCAGCTCCACCTTGCCGAACAAGGCGGGCAGCAGCATATCGGCCGGTTTGTTGATGACCAGGCCCAGGGCGCCGCGCGGTGTGTGCTCGCACACATAGACCACGCTTTTGCCGAACAGGGCATCTTCCAGACCCGGCATGGCGATCAGAAAGTGGTTGGTGAGATTGATGGGTGCAGAATCGCCGGTCATGTCTTCATTTTAGCGGCTCGTATGCAATCAACTTATTCACTCGGACTGGTCTGGCTGCGGCGCGACCTGCGCCTGCAAGATAACCCGGCTTTGGCCGCTGCGCTGGCGCAATGCACACGCGTTCTGTGCGTTTTTGTGTACGACAAGGCGATTCTGGACACCCTGCCGCGCCAGGACCGGCGCGTGGAATTCATCCACGCCTCGCTGCTGGAAGTGGACGCCGGCGTGCGGGCTGCGGCCGGTGATGCGGCAGCAGGCCTGATCGTGCGGCACGGGCTAGCCCAAGACGAGATTCCCGCACTGGCACAAGCGCTCGGAGTGCAGGCCGTATTTGCCGCCAAAGACTATGAACCGCAGGCCCTGCAGCGCGACGCGCTTGTGCGTCAGGCCTTGCAGGCCCAGGGCATCGCCTTTGTGCAAATGAAGGACCATGTGGTTCTGGAGGAGCGCGAGCTGCTCACGCAGACCGGCAAGCCCTATGGCGTGTTCACGCCCTATCTGCGTGCCTGGCTGGCCAAGCTGGGGCCCTCGCCGCTGCCGGTGCACACATTGCCTGCGCACTGCCCGCAACTGGCAGCACGTCCGGCACCCTACGCCACCGACCTGCCCACGCTGCAGGACATTGGCTTCGAGCCCACCAACCTCAAGACCCTGGCCATTCCCACCGGCATGTCGGGCGCTGCTGCCCTGCTGCAGGACTTTGTGGAGCGCATGGACCGCTACGACGAAACGCGCAACTTCCCCGCCGTCAAAGGCCCGAGCTACCTGGGCGTGCATTTGCGCTTTGGCACCGTGTCCATCCGCCACCTGGTGAACCTGGCGCGTCAACATGTGGCACAGGGCAGCGCAGGCGCGCAAACCTGGCTGGCCGAGCTGGTGTGGCGCGACTTTTATGTGCAGATTCTGGCCAACTTCCCGCGCGTGGCCACCGGCGCCTTCAAGCCGGAATATGACGCGATTCAATGGGAAGAAGGCGACACCGCCGAAGACCTGTTTGACGCCTGGTGCAAGGGGCGCACCGGTTACCCGCTGGTGGACGCCGCCATGGCCCAGCTGAACCAGACCGGCTATATGCACAACCGCCTGCGCATGGTGGCCGGCAGTTTTCTGGTCAAACACCTGGGGCTGGACTGGCGCTGGGGCGAGCGCTACTTTGCCCAACAGCTGAACGACTTTGACCTGTCAGCCAACAACGGCGGCTGGCAGTGGGTGAGCTCCAGCGGCTGCGATGCCCAGCCCTACTTCCGCATCTTCAACCCCATCACCCAGAGTGAAAAGTTCGACGCCCAGGGCAAGTTCATCAAGCGCTACCTGCCGGCCCTCAAAGGCTTGAGCGACAAGTCCATCCACGCGCCCTGGGCGGCCAAGCCGCTGGAGTTGCAGGCCGCCGGCATCACACTGGGGGTGGACTACCCGCTGCCGGTGGTCGACCATGCCAGGGCGCGGGCGCGCACGCTGCTGCGCTACGGGGTGGTGAAGAAGTAGACGCTGAGGCAGCGGGTGGAAATAGCGTCCGGGTTGGCCACTTGATATCGGATTGCACCAAACGGGGCTCAGCGCCTCTTAGGCTGGCCCCATGAAACGGGGGGGCATAGCCCCCGTTTCATTTTTCACTCACGGGTCTTTTTGTTCTCCTCGGGCTTGAACGGCCGGTTGAGCCAGTTAGCGAGCTTGAAAAAGACCAGCAGGGCGAAAAGCAAGATAACGGGCAATGCAGATTTCATGGTGTCTCCTTGGGGTTGGGGTTGCTTGGGTATTTCACATGATTCGCGCCGGGCCATCAAGCCCCGCGCGTGCGGCCTGGCCTCAGCAACGGGAACATGGCCACCAGAGTGGCGCACAGCAGCAACACTTCGAGGCTGTACACGCTGTGGTAGCCGGTGGCGGAATCGGTGGCATGGGCCACGGTGTCGCGCAGCACGCCACCACAGGCCATGGCCAGACCGGCACAGGTGGCCTGTACCGCGCCCCAGGCGCCCAAGGCAAGGCCGGCCTGGTCTTTGGGGGCCAGATTCATGGTGGCCGTCAGGGTGCCGTGGCCGAACATGCCCGCGCCCTGCCCGATCAAAAAGGTACCCACCGCAAACAAGGGAGCAGACAACAGGGGCGCCGAGCCGATCACGGCCAAAAACGCAGGGATGCCCGTGCCCACGCCCAGCGCCGCCATGCGAAACGGGTCCATGCCGCGACCGAGTGCGCGCGAGGCCCAGGCAAAACCGGTCAGACCGCCAAAGGCCAGGGTGGCGGTGAGTGTGGTGGTGGCCGACACACTGAGGTGCAAAATTTCGCCGCCAAAGGGCTCCAGCAAAACGTCCTCCATGGAGAACGCCATGGTGCCCACGCCCAGCACCAGCAGGCGCCGCACCGCATGACCACCGCTGCAAAACAGCTTCCAGGATTCCTGAAAGCTGGCGTCGGCCTGCTGCGCGGCCCGGCGCGCATGACCGCGCGCCTCCTGCTTCCACAGCGCCACCACGTTCAGCACCAGGGTGGTCAGCGCCGCACCTTGTATCACCTGGACCAGGCGTGCCGGGCTGTAGTCGGCCAGCAGTTGTCCAAAAAAGAATGCGCTGCAAATCATGCCCACCAGCAGCATGACGCACATCAGACCCACCACCTGCGGGCGGGACTGGGGGGCAGCGAGATCCGTGGCCAGTGCCAAGCCCACGGTCTGCGTGGTGTGCAGGCCCGCGCCCACCAGCAAAAAGGCCACGCCGGCACCCAGATGGCCTATCCAGGCCGGCGCTTGTGCCGCCTGGCCGCCGCCGGCCAGCACCAGGAGCGCAAACGGCATGATGGCAAAGCCGCCGAACTGCAGCATGGTGCCCATCCAGATATAAGGCACGCGCCGCCAGCCCAAGGCGGAACTGTGCTGGTCGGACTTGAAGCCGATCAGGGCGCGCAAGGGCGCAAAGAAAAGAGGAAGCCCCACCATCACCGAGACCAGCGCCGTGGGCACCTTGAGCTCGACAATCATGACGCGGTTGAGTGTGCCCACCAGCAGCACAATGGCTATGCCAACCGACACCTGGAACAAAGACAAACGCAACAGTCGCGACAGCGGCAACGCGGCCGTGGCCACATCGGCGAACGGCAAAAAGCGCGGACCCACAGAGGCCCAGGCATGCACGAGTTTGCGGCTGAGGGAGTTCATGGCAACAGGTCCGGGCAAGAGGACCTAAGCCTTGCGGCTTGGGTCACTGCTTGCCCTGAAGGGACTACTTTTTCACCGGGGCTTCTACCGCAGGGGGAGCTGCGGTAGCCATGGCGACCACGGCAGGCTTGCCTGCACCGCCATTCAGAAAGCCTTTGACCCAGGTGGTGTTGCTCACGATAGCGAGGTGAACACTGAATGAGGCAACGGCGACTGCGCCCAGAAACACCGGGATGCCCACGGCCGGATTGACCACCGTCCAAATTTTTCCGTAAATCATGTGCAGTCTCCTATTTCAGCCAGGGTGAATAGATATAGGCCAGCAGATGGGCGAACGCGGCAATCATGCCGAATATCTGCGTACCCTGGATGAGATGCCGATGGATCTCCTCCGACTCAGCCACGGTAAGACCCGTTGGCCCCACTTTTTCGTCAGCCATAGTTTTTTCTCCTTGCAAGACGATCACTACGTGCACAACCCGCACGGTGGGTATCGGCGGCCCCAATGGCCACAAATTCTTTTCTTCGCATCACGTCCGCCGGGGCATGCGCCAGGGCAGCATGGCGCGCACCACAGGCGAGACCAGCCGGGGGATGGAGAGCGATTCGTGGAAGCTGGTGACGGTCTCCCCCAGCAATTCACTTTTCAACAGCGCACGCTGGTAGAACGGTGTGTCTTCCAGCTGTTCATGGATATGCACCGGTGCGTCGCTGCGCATGCCCCGCGCCAAGCGCCACCGGGTGGGTGCCAGTGCGTGCCGGGGTGGCGCTGCGAAGGGCTGCACAGAGCCGTCGGTGCCGAAGCGCAAAGCCAGCATGCGTTCGCTGCGATCGGGGTACTGCATGTCGTAGAGCACCGTCGTGCTGCCGTCACGCATGCGGCTGCGGGACCAGTCCCAGGAATGGAAGGCGCGCTCGATGGGCTCTTCGCCTTCGTTGGAATCCAGATAGGCGTCTCCGCTCCAGCGCTGGGCCGGTGCATCCAGCGCCACTTCAATGCGTGCCGAAGGCGCCAGCGGGCCCCAGCGGTGTTTGGCAGCGGCGTCCAGCGGGGTGCTGAAATCAAACAGGCGCTGCGGCTCCAACCGGATGTGCCCGCGTATGCGCTGCGGGATGGGCACGCACACTTCGTCAATCTGAACCTGCAGTGCCTGGCCGTCCCAGTGCATCTGGCTCGGACCTATGTCAAAGCGGGTGGCGTCGCGGTGGCACAGGCGCCGCCCGCGTTCGGTCATGCTCCAGCGGCGGGCATTGCGGCTGTAAAGCGCCACATTCAGGCAGCAAAAGTTGTCAGGGTCCACACCCGGCCTGCTGCGCCCCCAGGCGTAGTACGGTGAGAAGACGCTGCCCACAAAAGCAATCATGGTGAGCCCCAGCGTGCCGTCATCGCTGACGGCATCGACGTACCACCAGAGGTACCCGCCGGGCGCAACCGCCTGGTCGAAGCAAGGTGCTCCAGCACGGCTTCGGCCGCCAGACGTCCCGACAGGGCTGCCATCGGCACGCCAGGCCCCGGATGGGTGCTGCCACCCGCCAGGTACAGCCCCGGTATCGGGCAGACAGCGCCCGGACGTGAAAAGATGCTCAGCCATCCGTGTGTCGCCTGTCCATACAAAGCCCCTCCCGTTGCGGGAAACCGTTGGTGAAATTGCTGTGGCGTGGTGAGCACCGTGCGCGCGGGCTCCAGCTCCACCTCCAGGCCGCAGTGGCGCAGCCATTCAAAACTGGTCTGCTGGCAGCGCTCAATCGCTTGCGCGCTTAGGCTCGCAGAGGCGGTATCGCCCACGGCAGGGGCGTTGACCAGGCACAGCAGGCGCTCGCGCCCTGCAGGCAAGGTACCTGCCCCGCGGTCTTGTGCGCACACATAGACGGTGGGCTCCTGCGGCAAACGCGCGCGGGTAAAAATGTCCTCAAACTCACGGGCGTAGTGCGGACCGAAAAACAGGTTGTGCCGGTCCAGCGGGCGACCCCGGGTGTGCGTCAGCACGGACCAGGTCAGGGCCGAGAGCGAGCGCTGTTTGCGCGCCGCAGGCACCGCAGCGCGGGCCGGCTGGCCCAGCAGGCCTTGGCGCAAAGCGGCCGCATCGCCGTTGAACACCACCAGGTCGGCACGCAGGGCGTCGCCCGACTCGAGGCGCACGCCGCTGGCCTGGCCATGGGTCATCAGAATTTCCTGGCAGTGGCTGTTGAAGCGGAACTGCACGCCGCGCTGCACGCACAGGCGCTCCAGGCATTGGGCCAGCGCCACCATGCCGCCCTGCACTGCCCACACCCCATCCATCTCGACCTGCGTGATGAGGCTGAGTGTGGCGGGTGCCTGCCAGGGCGAAGAGCCGGTGTAGGTGGCGTAGCGGCCAAAAAGCTGCTGCAGGCGCGGGTCGGTGAAATGACGCTCCATGCTGCGCCACAGCGTGCGCAGGGGCCCTACGCCTGTGAGCAGTGCCAAACCACGCGGCCCCAGGCGCGCCATGAAGCGCGGCACAGTGGTCAGGCCCGACCGGATGAAGGGTGCTTCCAGCTCCCGGTAGAGCGCGCGGGTGGTGACGCAAAATTGATGAAACCGCGCAGCCTCTTGCGCCCCGGCAAAGGCTTCTACTGCGGCCTGCGTGGCTTGCGGGTCGGCAAACAAATCCAGTGCACTGCCGTCGCCCCAGAAGTGGCGTGCCAGCACCGGCAAGCGGTGCAGTTGCAGTTCGCTATCCAGATCGGCACCCACCATCTGCAGCAGTTCGTCAAACACCCAGCGCATGGTAAATACCGTGGGCCCGGCGTCTATGGCCTGGCCGTCAATGTGCTCGGCGCGCAGCTTGCCGCCGGCCCGGGCGGAACGCTCCACCACCGTGACCGCGACGCCGGCATGGGCCAGGCGCAGGGCTGAAACCAAGCCGGCCATGCCCGCGCCCACAATGATTGCGCGGGGTTCAGCCATGGGCCGCCTCGCCATAGTGGCGCCCGCACCAGGTACCCGACATGCTGCGCACGCGCAAGCGCGCGAACATGGACTCTGAAAAAAAGTCGTGCTTTGTTGCAGCTGCAATGGCCTGGCGGTGCGCGCCTTGGTGGGCGTAGGCCACCAGGGCTGTGGTGTCGTCCCAGACGCTGAAAGTGCATTGGCGCACCAGCGGTGCCTCGCCCAAGCCCATAGCCAACCGGCAGCCTGCGGCCTGTCCCAGGTCCGCCTGCGCCGGTGGCGCATAGCGCCAGAAGGCCAGCGCCTTGGCCGGACGGATGGAGCCCCGTGTGAGGGCCGCTACCGGCATGCCGCCAGGCACGTCGGCCTCGCCTGGCGCCGGGGGGGCGCCGTTCAGGCACGCCTCGGGTGTGATGCCCCAGCTCTGCTGGTCCCACTGTCCACGGATGGCGGTGACCGCCAGCGTGCCCAGCCAATGCTCCCGCGCACGGGCCACAAACGCCTGCAGCACCGGCCCCTTGCAGCAGGCCTGCGCATTGCGTTCATCGTCAAACACCAGCACCAGCCCCTGGTGCGTGGAACTGGGCCGCAAGCCGAAGCCGCCACCGTGGCCGCTGCCCATGATCTTCACAAACTGCAAGCCGGCAACACCCCGGAACCCGGCACTGCCCTGCGCCAGCCGCAACCAGCCCCAACCCCGGTGCGGAGCTGCAAAGTCCAGCAGCAACACCACGACCACACCGGACAGCACGGCGGCAGTCTGGACGTGGGCGGCAGTGTTCATGGCGGGCACGCTGCTGTTGCCAACTATTTGGAGGCCAGGCTCTGCGTCACCGGGCCCGCCAACTCGGGGTAGTCGGCCACCATGGGCGTGCCATTGAGGGGCTTGTAGGCGCCCTGGTGGCAGGTCGCGCAGTTGGCCTTGGCCACATCGCCCAGCTCGCCCTTGCGGTGTGCGGGGAAGGTATCGGCCAGCGGCTCCAGAAAGTCGTTGTTCAGCGAGCGGGCCATGCGGATGCCGTACCAGGCCACCGCCCGTTGCGGCGGGTTGCCCTGCCAGGACTGGAAGGACCGCGTGTTGTGGCAATAGGTGCAGTTCACACCCAGCGATTGCGACAGGTGCGTCATCAGCCCATAGGTCCATTCCGCCTGCTTGATGGAGTGGCGGTTACCCGAGGGCAAGGCCGTGGGGCCGTTGACGCGGATGTCCTCCTGGCCCAGCAGAAAGGGGGTGAACGGATCGTTGGGCAGGGACGACAGATTGACCGCCGGGTCGGGGCTGTTCTGGCCGGCCTTGTCGCCGATGAAGTTGGAGCCATAGGGCTGGGGGTTGGAACGGAACCAGACCTGCTGCGGAATGGCGTTGCCACGGTGGCAGGTGTAGCAGGTCACGCCGGTTCCGGCCACGTGGGTCTTCCACTCGCTGTTGACGGTGCGTGTCATCTCCAGCATGCGCCGCGCCACGACCTTGGTGTACTTGCTGTCTTCGGCAAAGTTGGCCGGGTTGTGGCAATAGATGCAGCCTTCGTTGGGAGCCACCCAAGTCGTCATGGAGGCCATCAGGCGGGTGAACTGGGCGACACTAAGGTCACCCACCACCTTGACGTTTTTGAATACGACCGACGCCCTGGGGCCATCCACCGCTGCGGGTGGCAGTGGCACCGGTGCGGTGTGGTTGTCCAGATTGGCTTCGACGATGCGCGGGTTGTAAACCTGCAGCATGCCGGTGCCACGGTAGCCACGTTGCACCGAGTCCATGCTGGGGCGCTCGCAGCCCACGAGCAAAAAGGCCAATGCCATCAGCGCCAGGCGCAGCCTGTTGCCGGAGGTGAAGAGAAACGGTGTCATGGCTTCACTCCTTGCAGCAGGGTGGGATCAATCACTTGGGGGAACACGGCCGGGTATGGCGGCACTACGCCGTGCTTCATGGACCAGAGGTACCAGTTATCCACCACCGTGCCGGTGAGCAGAATGCCGATGCCACCGACCAGCGGGCACAACACTGCAAACCACCAGGCCCAGCGGTGAATCGATTCCATGGTGGCGTTGAAGCCCATGGTCCAGCGCCAGAACAGGGCAGCACGCTCAGACGCCGTACCTCGGTCCACGATCTGCTCCACCTCGCGCTCGCCGCCGAAGCGGGTCACCGCCAGGATGGTGGCGCCGTGCATGGCAAACAGCAGCGTAGAGCCATACAGGAACACGATGGAGAGCGCATGGAAGGGGTTGTAAAACAGGTTGCCATAGCGCAAGGAGAAGGCCGCCGTCCAGTCCAGGTGCGGGAAGATGCCGAAGGGCACTGCCTCACCCCAGGAGCCCATCAGGACGGGGCGGAAAAAGCCCAGCACCAGAAAAAGCCAGATAGCCGCCAGGAAGGCCCAAGGCACATGGGTGCCCAGCCCCAATTCGCGGGAGCGCCGGTAGGTGCGCAACCACCACAGAAACAGCGAGGCTGTCAGGAAGCCACCGGCCATCAGCCACCAGCCACCCTGGTTGAGTGGCGGCAGATGCAGCCCGTAACTCGGCGGCGGCGGCTCCAGCGCCAGCCAGAACAGCTGGCGCACAAACTGCACCGGGTTCCAGTGCACCGATGCCAGCATGTTCAGGCCGATGATGTTGAAAGCGATCATGCCGCACACCAGCGAGGCCAGTCCCAGGGCACCGAGGTAGATCGGGCCGATCTGCGCGTTGCCCAGCTTGCCCGCCCAGTACGAGGCAAAGGGCTGGCCCAGGCGCGGGCTGTTGCCCCGGCCCAGTTCAACGCCGTGGTGCAGCGGTCCCGTGGCTTGCACGGTCGTGAAAAGATTTTGGTATTCAGCCATTGCCTGCTCCCGTTATTGCTGCCAGATCGGCATGTTCAGCCACCAGCTCCACCATTCGGGCCAGCCACGGCTCCAGAACGGGCCACTCAAAACAATGCACAGCGCGCTGAACAGCACGGCAGCCAGTGCCAGGAACAGGCCCAGGCGGTGAATGCCCAGCGTGCCGATGGAGTAGCCCACGATGTCCTTGAAGAAGGTGTCCTCGTGCTCCGGCGTTTTGACCACTTCGCCCGCCTTGGGGTTGGCCGCCGACAAAATCAGGCCGCCATGCAGCGAGAGCGCAAACGTGGTGGCAAAGAAGAAACTCACGGCCAGCATGTGGGCCGGGTTGTAGTGAAAGTGCAGGTACTGGTAACCCACATTGGACACCCAGTCCAGGTGGCTGTAGATGCCATACGGAAAGCCGTGGCCCCAGGCACCCAGGAGCACAGGGCGTATCACTTCCAGCGTGAAGTAGGCAAAGATGGCGACAAAGAAGGCAGCGGGCACGTGGTACCCCATGCCCAGCTTGCGGCAGATTTCCACCTCGCGCGCGGCCCAGGACACAAACGCCCCCAGTGCGCAGATGGTGATGAGCTGCCACAGGCCCCCTTGCATCAGCGGCGCGGGTCGCAGGCCCCAGGAAAGATCGGGCGGCGCAATGCTGATCTGCCAGAGATTCCAGGTCGGGCCCATGGCGGCGCCCCAGAGAATCAGGGCGGTGCCGATGAGGCTGAAAAAGACGGTGGTGATGCCGAAAAAGCCGACATAAAACGGCCCCACCCAAAAGTCGAACAAGTCGCCCCCGAGCAGAGTGCCACCACGGACTCTGTATTTTTTTTCAAAGCTAAGCATGGCCATGACGGGGCTCCTGGGCAGCGGATGTGCAGTTCATGTTCTAGAAAAAAAGAGGGAAGCAGACACCGGGCTGAAGGGACTTCGGTTCAGTGTCTGCCAGGTGCAGTTACGACTTGATCGCAGGCACTGCGGGCGGCAACGGTGCGTTTTGCGCTGTTGCTGATGCCACGGGTTTCTTTGCGCCGTCGAGCCAGTTGAACTTGTTGGTGCTCAGCAGGATGAGGTGAATCATCGCGGCCAAAGCAAAGAGGAAAATTCCCTGAACCACCATGGCCCGAAGGGGATCGAAAAGTCGCCAAATACGCCACATAAAAGTACTCCTAAAAAATGTGGGACAAGAAGGTGTAGATACCAGCGTTCACCCCGGAGAAGATGTTTGTCATGTTCTCGGCACCAGGCAGCCAGTTCTTCCATGACATGCCAAGCACCTGGCCAACGGCAGCAACGAACAAAAGCAGGACAAAACACGGTACAAAGACCAGGGCAAACGTCAGCTTGTCACCCTTGGCAGGGTGGTGGGCTTCCGATAAATGCGGGTTTACGAACATGGTTTAACTCCGATGAAAGTTGTCTGTCCGGTTCAGAACCAGGGTCGCCATGCCCAGACCAGGATGTGGGCGACCACGGCAACCGCCGTGAAACCCACCATTCCCTGCATCCAGTAATGGTGAAACTCCTGAGCTTCCTCGTCAGTCAGTCCGGATATGGAATTCGGATTCGACATGCGCTCGCTCCTTTTCTAAAACGACCTTGCGGCCACCACTGCGCTAAGCCCGCGCAGCAAGGGCAGCCGTGGCGGAATGCCACGACGTTCGGTGGATGACAGGGCTTGCGGCCCGGCATCGAATGTGTGGCGGGTCATGCAGGCACCCCCATTCCCAGCGCACGGCTGGCCTGGTCGACATGGGCATCGCCCACGCTGGCTGCGGCGGCTTCGCGGGCATGGCGCTCGGCCAGGTCGCGCAACTGTTTGGCCGCAGAAATCTGGATCAGCACCGGCTGGCTCTGCACGATGTCGCGCAGCCGCGCCTGTGCCGACTCTTCCCAGATGGCGTTGGGCACCACCACGCCGCGTGCGTGCGTGGGGTCGACCCGGTCCATCTCGGTGCCCAGGGGCAGGATGTGGAACAGCGCATCAAAGAGCGCGTTGCAAACTTCCTGAATCAGGTAGGTGGCGCCGCTGTAGCCCATGAAGGGCGTGCCGGTGTGGCGGCGGATGATGGCACCCGGAAACGAGGCTGGGATAAAGGCCGCACGCATGGGGCCTGCGCCACCGGCTTCGGCCAGGTACATACGCTCGTTGTAGCTGCCAAACATGATGAGCGGCGTCTGCGTTTTGCACATCTGGCGGATGGCCTGGTTGTCGGTCTTGGTACCTGCGGTGCGCGACACCGCAAACTTGCAGGGCAGGCCCATCTCCACTTCCAGAAAATGGCGGATGCCCCGCGTGTAGGTTTCGGTGGCGACGATGGCAAAGCTGGCGGTGGAGAAAAAGTCCTGCGTCACCGAGCGCCACAGGTCCCACAGCGGTTTGAGCGTGGTGTGGCGTTCGCGCTCGATAAAGGGCTCGGGGTCCAGGCCCAGCAGTTCGCCGAGCTTGCGCAAGAACTGGGTCGTGCTGTGCAGTCCGATGGGGGCTTGCAGATAAGGGCGCTCCAGCGCCTCGCACAGCATGCGGCCGAACTCACGGTACATGCAGATGTTGACATCGGCCTCCACCAGGCGCGACACATCGGCCACGTGGCTGGTCAGCGGGAACACCATGTTGATGTCCGCACCCATGCCCTGCACCAGGCGGCGGATTTCGGCCAGGTCGCTGGGGGAATTGAAGGTGCCATAGGCCGGGCCGATGATGTTGACCCGCGGCTTCTCGCCGGCCGGGCGTTCGGCAAAGGGCTTGCGGGCAGGCACCTGGCGCAGGCCGTATTCGGTCCACAGCCAGTACATGGCGCGGTTGGCGCACTGCCACTGGTCTTCGTCAATCGTGCGCGGCAAAAAGCGCAGGATGTTGGTGCCTTCGGGCGTGACGCCGCCACCAATCATTTCGGCAATCGAGCCGGTCACCACCACGGCGGGCAGATCGGGGTCCAGCGTGGCGTGGGCACGCTTCATGGCGCCTTCGGTGCCTTCGCGTCCCAGTTGCTCTTCACCCAGGCCGGTCACCACAATGGGCAACTCGTGCGGGGGCAAGGCATCGGTGTAATGCAGCACGGAGGTCACCGGCAGGTTCTCGCAGCCCACCGGGCCGTCAATGACGACCTGCAAGCCCTTGATGGCGGTGAACACATACACCGCCCCCCAGTAGCCGCCGGCCCGGTCGTGGTCTATGACAAACATCAGCCCATCTCCTCGGCTTTGCGCTTTTTGAGCAAACGCGCCAACTGGCGTTTGGTCTCGGCGCGGAACTCGGGGCGGTCTTGCGGCACGTCTTCCCACACGCCGGAAGCGTGGCCGGCGCCCACCTGACCAAAAAAGCCGGACATGGCATCAAAGCGGGCCTGGTTGCCTATGGCGGCCTGCACCACCTGCACCAGCGACCCGGCTCCAGCTACGCCCATCAGGGGCCGGGCGGAAATCAGGTTGGTGAAGTACAGCGAGGGGATGGACAGCTGTTTGGCCTTTTGCACCACCGGGGTGGTGCCCACGGCGAGTTGCGGCCTATATTCATGGACGGCAGCCAGGTCCTGCTCCAGCGAGGCACGGAATTGCACTTGCACACCGTGCGCCTGCAGCCAGTCGGCGTCCGCCGCATTCCAGGGCGTGGCCGGACAGGCCGAACCGACATAGCGCAAATCGGCACCGCACTCCACCAGCAGGCGGCCTACCAGCAGCTCGGAGCCCTCATAGCCGCTGAGCGTGATGCGCCCTGTAATGGGTTTGGCAGCCAGTAGCGGGCGCATGGCAGCCAGGGCCTGGTTGCGGGCCAGATCGATCTTTTCCTGGCCCACACCACAGGCGTGGCCAATGGCCTGCAGCCAAGCCTGCGTGCCCTCCAGCCCCACCGGAGCCGAGCCGATGACGGGGCGGCCCGCCGCCTGAAACTCGCGCACGCTGGCGGTGTAAAAGGGATGGATGGCGGCCACGGCGGCGCAGTCCAGCGCGGCGTAGAGCTCGCGCCATTCGCGTGTGGGCACCACCGGCCCGGCCGCCAGACCCATGGGGGCCAGCAGATGCGCAATGCCCACCGGGTCGGCGGGGAACATTTCGCCCAGGAGCGTGACCGTGGGCTTGTCGTTGATGCCGGCACGCGGAGCCTGCACCGGGCCGTTCAGAATCTCCTGGCGGGCGTAGCGCAGCATGGCGCCAGCCAGCACGTCCTTGGCCTCTGCGTGGGTGGGCACGCCAAAGCCGGGCACGTCGATGCCGATGACGCGCACGCCGTTGATCTCCTTGGGCAGCAGCTGCAGCGGCACACCGCTGGCGCTGGGCACGCACAGGTTGATGATGACGATGGCGTCGTATTGCGCCGGGTCGGCCTGGGCATGCACGGCTTCGCGGATGTCTTCAAACAGCTTGCCGGTGACCAGGGTCTCGGAGTTGAACGGCACATAGCCGACGCTGCGGCGCGCACCGTAGAAGTGCGAGGTAAAGGTCAGTCCATACACGCAGCAGGCCGAGCCCGACAGGATGGTGGCAGTGCGGCGCATGCGCAGCCCCACACGCAGCGAACCAAAGGCCGGGCACATGCTTTGGGGCTGGTCGTGCGGGCCGGCCTGCTCCTTGCGCGGATAGTCCTTCGCGTACTGCGCCAGGATCTCGGATTTGCCGGCGGCCTTGGCCGCCGAGAGCAGTTGCTCGCCACCCGCGTGACAGCCCATGCCGTCGCCTTCGAGTGCGGTGGTTTGCGCAGTGCGGGGAGTCAGCGACTCCACCGGAACAATGGGTATGGTGGTGGACATGGTGGTGGGCGTGGTGGTAGGGGCGCTGTTCAGGCCGCGTCGTAAACCACTTCCAGGCTGGGCTTGATCACTTCATGGCGGCCCACCATGTCAAAGGTGGTGGCCGGCTCCAGCACCACATTGCGGCCGGTCACATCGGCGCTGAACAGGCCCAGCAACTGGTCCTGGGTCTGCGGCTTGGGGCGCACCGGCGGTGCCTCACCCACATTGACGGCCAGTTGCTCGAACAGCGGGCCCCATTCGCTGCCGGGGATGCCGATGATTTCGTAGCTGGCGCTCTTGCGGCGTATGTCATCGTGGGCCGGAATGGCGGCCAGCACCGGGATGCCAGCGTTGGCCGCAAAGGCTGCGGCCTCGCCCGTACCGTCGTCCTTGTTGATGACCATGCCGGCCACGCCGACGTTGCCGCCGAGCTTGCGGAAATACTCCACCGCCGAGCACACGTTGTTGGCCACGTACAGCGACTGCAGGTCGTTGCTGCCCACAACAATCACCTTCTGGCACATGTCGCGGGCAATCGGCAGGCCAAAGCCGCCGCACACCACGTCGCCCAGAAAGTCCAGCAGCACGTAGTCAAAGCCCCAGTCATGAAAACCGAGCTTTTCCAGCGTCTCAAATCCGTGGATGATGCCGCGCCCGCCGCAGCCGCGCCCGACTTCCGGGCCACCGAGTTCCATGGCAAAAACCCCGTCGCGCTTGAAGCAGACATCGCTGATGCTGACCGCCTGGCCGGCCAGCTTCAGGCGGGAAGACGTCTCAATGATGGTGGGGCAGGCCTTGCCGCCGAACAGCAGGCTGGTGGTGTCGCTCTTGGGGTCGCAACCGATGAGCAGCACCTTCTTGCCCTGCTGCGCCATCATGTAACTGAGGTTGGCCAGGGTGAAGCTCTTGCCAATGCCACCCTTGCCGTAGATGGCAATGATCTGCGTCTCCTTGGTGGGGGCGCCGGTGTGGACCGGGGCCGGCTCGGCGGCTGCCTCCTGGCGCAGGCGCTCGACAAATTTGAGGGGTTGCTCGGCAGGGGTTTGGGGGTTCGTCATGCGTTGGCACTCCAGTCCAGAATCATCTTGAGGCAGGCAGCATCGCCAAATGCCACTTCGTAAGCCGCGAGCGCCTTGGCGGGCGATTGGCTGTGCGTGACCAGGCCTTCGAGTGAGAGCCTGCCGTTGTGCACCAGTTCATTGACGGCCAGCAGGTCGGCGCGCTTCCATTCGGCTGCGGTGCGGATTTGCGCCTCGCGCATGAAGGCCGGCGCAAAGGCGAAGTGCAGGTCGTTTTTGTAGAAGCCGGCCAACACCACCTCACCACCGGGGGCCAGGCGCTGAATCAGCTGGTCCAGTAGGTGGGAGTCGCCGCTGACGTCGTAAATGGCCTTGTAGTCTTTGCGCGGGTCGGCGTCCGGATGGACTACGCGGTAGCCCTCGCCACCGGCCATGCGGCCGGCTTGTGTTTCCCACACCGTGGGGGCGGGGGCGCCGGAGGCCACCGTCATGCGCGCCAGCAAACGGCCCATGACGCCGTGGCCCACGATCAGGTCCGGCGGGTTGATGATCTGGCGCTTGCCGCCGCCGGACACCGCGTGGTAGGCGGTGGCGGCCAGGGCCAGCAAGACGGCGTTGGCGCCCAGGCGGTCTTCCACCGGCACCACGCGGTCCTGGTTCACCACCAACTGCGAGGCCGTGCCGCCAAACAAACTGCGCACGCCTTGCAGGCAGTTGGAGCCGGGCACAAACACCCGTTGACCCAGGTTGAGCGTGGAGCTGTCACTGGTTTTAACCACCCGGCCCACGGACTCGTAGCCGGGCACCAGCGGGTAACCCATGCCGGGAAAGGCCGGCATGCTGCCATCCCACAACAGGCGCTCGGTCCCGGTGCTGATACCGCTGTACTCCACTTCGACCTGAATCTGGCCTTCGGCCAGCTCCGCCAGGTCCAAAGACTGCACCGAGAGCTGACGCGGCTGATTGAATACGACGGCTTGTGATTTCATGATGTTATTTTTAATCTTACACAAACAAATGTAAATCTATATTTACACTTTTCGGGGGAAATAGGGAAAACACTTAGCCGCCGGGCTTGCGTGCGACCAGCAAGCGGGTGTGAATCGGCATGGCATTGGGGAGCAATTCCACATGCATAAAGCCGGTGTCGTTGAGCATGCGGCTGAGCTCCGTCGGCGTGCGCAAGCGCCCCGCCCCCATGGCGAGCAGGTAGAAGTGGAAATAGGCGTCCCCGGTCTGTTCTTCCAGCGGCTCCTGCGCCATGGGTTCGGCCACCAACAAGGTGCCGCCCACCGGCAGTGCGTCATAAATTTTCTGGAACAGGGTGCGCACCTTGTCGTCCGGGTGGTCATGGGCCACGCGGATCAGGGTCACCAGATCGGCACCCTGCGGCAGGTCGTCCTCAAAGAAGCTGCCGGGGTGGTACTCCACTGCCGCTTGCAAGCCCTGCGTGGCGTGGTTCTGACGGGCCAGCGCCAGCACCTGCGGCAAGTCGAACAGCCGGATTTGCAGTCCCTTGTGGCGCTTGGCCAGCTCAGCAGCAAAGCGGCCCTTGCCCGCTCCTACATCCAATACGCAGCGGTAGGGGTCGAAGGCAAAGGTGTTGAGCACCTCATCCAGTACAAAGGTCTGGGAGGCCGCCATGAGTGCGGAGTAGCGGTCCACATGCTCCGCCTTGGCCTCTTTGGCCTGCGCGGGAGTCATCGCATGGGCGTAGGGCCAGTAGGCCGCCATCTGGCCGCTCCAGGCGTCGTGCAGGAACGCGGTGGGCTCAGCCAGGTCGCGGTACAGCAGGCTGTTGTGTTCAATCATGGCGCGAATACCCTCGTGCGCGGCAATCGGTACACCCAGCGGCCCCAGACCGAAACGCTGGCCGCTGCGCCGCTCCAGCAGTTTCAGCGACACGGCCGACAAGATCAGCCGCTGCAATGCGGCCTGCGGCATGTCGCAACGGCGGGACAGTTCTTCCAGGGTGGCCGGTGCTTCCTGCAGCAGGGCAAACAGCTTGAGCCGCACGCAGGAGAGCAATACCTGCGAGTACACAAAGCCGGACATGAGATCAAAAATCTGGCGGGTCCGACGCTGGGCAAACCACCGCGTCAAGGGGTTGGACAAGGCCAACCGGTAGAGGCCGGGGTGGGACATCCACGCCTCGACCTTGCGGTGTACGGTGTCCAGCCAAACGGGCGCAGGGGCGACTGCGGCGGTGTTTCGGGAGATGCCTGTGTGTTGCATATCAGTACCTGAATAAGTGGCGGACTCAAGCAGAAAGTGCTGCTGCGGGTTGGACACCGGGCATGCGGTAGGCGGAGTAGGCCGCGCTGGGAACCAGTCGTTCGGACTCGTTGCGGACCAGGTGCTGCAGCATGCCGCGGCAGGTGCAAGCCGGCACGCTATCGACGGCTTTTTGGATCAGGTCCTGAAAATAGTCCAACGCGCCTCCCAGACCCAATTCGCTGGCGGCGCTGGGACGGGTGTGCAAACAGTCTTGCCCCGTGGGCTTGCCCAGATCGGCACTCAAGCCCATGACGTCACGGATGTCGTCTGCCACTTGGTAGGCTTCGCCAAGACAGGCGCCCAGCGCATACCAGGGCTGTGCTTCGCGTCCCGAAGCCAAGGCTCCGGCACAGGTGGATGCGACGAACAGGGCGCCGGTTTTGGCGCGTTGGTAGCGGCCCAGGTCGGCGCGTGGTTCGCATTCCCAGGCCTGTCCGGCCACAATGCCATCGGGCAAACCCACGCCGGAGGTCATGTTCTGCATCAGCGCAAGCAGGCGATCTGGCGCAGCGTGGCCCGCATTGAGCAGCACCTGGTAGGCCATCACGATGAGTGCATCGCCTGTCAACAAGGCCAGCGGTTCACCAAAGGCCTTGTGCACCGTGGGCCGGCCCCGGCGGATGTCCGCATCGTCAAAGGCCGGCATGTCATCGTGAACCAGGGAGGCGCAGTGCATCAGTTCGAGCGCGCTTGCGGCCGCATCGCTGAGCTGGGGCTGGTCATCACCGCAGGCAATGGCCACGGACAGGGTCAGCTGCGGGCGGATGCGCGCGCCACCGGAAAACACCGCATGGCGCATGGCCTCTACGAGGCGCGGTGGAGCCGCTTTGCCGACGGCACCCTCAAAACAAGACGCCAGGGACTGTTCGGCACGCTTTAATAGACTCATGGTGACCTCGCTTTTTTCATCGATGTGTCATTTAAAATTGACACGTGTAGGTGTCAATATAAACATTCATAATTCTTTGTCAATCGAAAGTTACACCCAATGGGGGATGTTCCGATGAATGCCTTGGCCAAGGAGTGCCGTGATGGGAATCTGGATGGAGCTTGGAATTTTTGTGCTGGTGCTGGCCTTCGGGATGTGGCAAATCCACGACGTAAAGCGGGAGCTGCGCAAAGGGAAAACCCGCAAAGAGGCGGCAAAAGCGCCTCCGGATCCGGGTCGAAACGCAGAGCCCGACAAAAATTGATTAAATCGTTTCAGGTTAGGGCTTATAGGGCTATGCACCACCGCGCCGGACTCCTATACTTTTGACGAGCGTCAATGCATTGGCGAATTCAGGCTGATAAGAGAAACGAACAATATAAGCAGACGCATGGCTCGCGATGGACAGGTTTTCCGTCCCGAGTGCGTGCATAGGAGCACACATGGAACTCGGTTTAGTTGGCACCCTGAGCGGGCTGCAGATGCACACCCCATTGAAGAGCTGGCATTGGACTTCCATGTCCATGTTCGGCTCGAGTTCGTCCAAACCCGAAAAGGACAGCAACTGCGGCCAGGAGGAGGACCCGGGCTACGACGAGTGCAAGGGTTCGCTGCGCAGCGTGATTGAGTCCCAGATCATTCCGCGCTTGTTACAGGCCCATGCGGCTTACGCTGCATCCAACGCACAAGCGTTCAACACCGCTTTCGAACCCAGCAGCGCGGCCGTCGATTCCTTTGCAACACTGTGCGTGCAGTTCTCAGCGGAAAATGCCAGCAACTTTGTCATGCAGTTGCAGCGTGACGGGGTCAGCAATGACGATATCTTTCTCAAGCTGATGGCGCCTGCGGCGCGCTGCCTGGGCACCTGGTGGGAAGAGGACAAAGTGGATTTCACCGTCGTCACCTTGGGCTTGCTGCATATGCAGCAACTGACCCACCAATTGGGGTACGACTACCACCAGGCGCCGAAAATGGCAGGCCCGGTGCGCCGTGTGATGCTGGCGGCAGCGCCCGGCTCGCAACACATCCTCGGGCTGGTGATGGTGAGCGAGTTTTTCCGCAAGGAAGGCTGGCAGGTGGTGGTGGAAATTGCCAATACCGAACGGGAGATCTTCCAGGCGGCAGCGAACGAATGGTTTGACCTGATCGGGCTCTCGGTGGGCATCGTGGAGCAAATTCCTTCGCTGACCGCATTGATCGCCCGTGTGAAGAAGTCGTCACGCAACCCCGCCACGCCGGTGCTTCTGGGGGGCCCGGCCTTCTTCAGCAGCAGCGCCACGGCCGAGAGCCTGGGGGCCGACGGCATCTCGATTGATGCGTTGCACGGCCTCAAGCTTGCGTCGGCTCTGGTCGACCCGCTCAAGCGGCACGCTGACTAGCGCCCTCCCCAACAGGCTTCAGTTGAAACCGGCCGGCGAACCATGCCTGGCGAATTGCGTCGCCAGGTAGTCTTCGCCGTGCTCCAGCACGAAATAGCGCAGCGCCTCCGCAGCGGGCGACAGCAGCTTGGACTGCGTGTGGACCACATTCCAGGCCCGCACGACGGGCGATTCTTCCACATCCAGCAGTGCGATGAGCCGGTTGTCGAGCTCCAGACCCAGTGTGTGCAGCGAGAGAAAGCTCAAGCCCATACCGGCCATGACAGCCTGCTTGATCGTCTCGTTACTCGCCATCTCCATGGTCACACGCAGCTCGGTGCGCGAGGTATCGAGAAATTTCTCCATGGCAGCGCGGGTGCCCGAGCCCTGCTCGCGCAGGATGAAAGGCTCTCCCTGCAATGTGGCGGGGGCCAACGTGCCGGCGCGTACCAGCGGATGGTCCACCGGTGCCACAAAAACATGGGGATGCGCAGCAAAGGGCTCGGCCCGCGTGGCCAGCTCTTTGGGCGGTCGGCCCATGATGGCAATGTCGACTTCATTGGCGTGCAACATCCGGACCAACTGCTCGCGGTTGCCCACCACCAGTTTGAGTTCCACGCCGGCATGCTCCTTGTGGAATGCGGCCAACAGGCGCGGCAGAAAGTACTTGGCCGTGCTGACCATTCCGATGGTGAGCACGCCCACCTCCAGCTTTTGCAGCCGTGCGGCGGCGTCTTCTGCATCCTTCAGGGTGGCGAGCACTTTGCGCGCGTACACCAGCATGTATTCGCCCACGGTCGTGAGTGCCACGGCACGGCCGCTGCGGTCAAACAGCGGCATGCCGACGTGCTTTTCCAGTTCGCGGATTTGCATCGTCACTGCGGGAGGCGTGAGATGCAATGCCTGCGCGGCTTGGGTAAAGCTCAGATGGCGGGCTACTTCACTGAAAACCCGCAGTTGGCGGAAGGTGGCGTTCTTCATTCAGCATTAGCTTAACCCAAAGCCAACTAATTGTGAATTTACATTAATCATCAGGTCTCCTACATTCACTTCAGCCCCCCTTTAAAGCGAACCACAGGAGACGCCCCATGAGTGATACCGCCACGCCAGCCCCTTCCGGCTCGAGCCAAATTACCGACGCAAAAAAGCGCTACAGCGCCGGCGTGCTGAAGTACAAACAGATGGGCTACTGGATGCCCGACTACCAGCCCAAGGACACCGATGTGCTGTGCCTGTTCCGCATCACGCCCCAGGAGGGTGTGGATGCCGACGAGGCTGCCGCCGCCGTGGCCGGTGAATCTTCTACTGCAACCTGGACGGTGGTGTGGACCGACCGCCTGACCGCCTGTGACAGTTACCGCGCCAAAGCCTACAAGGTGGAACCCGTGCCCGGGCGCGCGGGGGAGTACTTCGCCTGGGTGGCCTATGACCTGGTCCTGTTTGAAGAAGGCTCCATTGCCAACATGACCGCCAGCCTGATTGGCAACGTGTTCTCTTTCAAACCGCTCAAGGCCGCCCGCCTGGAAGACATCCGCATCCCGGTGGCCTATGCCAAGACCTTCAAGGGCCCCCCCACGGGCTTGGTGGTGGAGCGCGAACGCCTGGACAAGTTCGGTCGCCCTCTGCTGGGCGCCACCACCAAGCCCAAGCTGGGCCTGTCGGGTCGCAACTATGGCCGTGTGGTGTACGAGGGCCTGAAAGGCGGGCTCGATTTCATGAAGGACGATGAGAACATCAACAGCCAGCCCTTCATGCACTGGCGCGACCGCTTCCTGTTCGTGATGGACGCGGTCAACAAGGCCAGCGCAGAGACCGGCGAGGTCAAAGGCTCTTACCTCAATGTCACCGGCGCCACCATGGAAGACATGTACGAACGCGCCGAGTTTGCCAAGGACCTGGGCTCGGTGGTCATCATGGTGGACCTGGTGATCGGCTATACCGCCATCCAGAGCATGTCCAACTGGTGCCGCAAGCACGACATGATCCTGCACATGCACCGTGCCGGCCACGGCACCTACACGCGCCAGAAGAACCACGGCGTGAGCTTCCGGGTGATCGCCAAATGGCTGCGCCTGGCCGGATGCGACCACCTGCATACGGGCACCGCAGTAGGCAAACTCGAAGGCGACCCCATGACCGTACAGGGCTACTACAACGTATGCCGTGACAGCTACACCAAGGCCGATTTGCCGCGCGGGCTGTTTTTCGACCAGGACTGGGCCGACCTGCGCAAGGTCATGCCGGTAGCCTCGGGCGGTATCCACGCAGGCCAGATGCACCAACTGCTGGACCTGTTTGGCGACGACGTGATTTTGCAGTTTGGCGGCGGCACCATCGGTCACCCCATGGGTATTCAGGCCGGCGCGGTGGCCAACCGGGTGGCACTGGAGTCGATGGTGAAAGCGCGCAACGAAGGACGCAACCTGCTGCAGGAAGGCCCTGCCATCCTCCGACAGGCAGCCCAGCAATGCAGCCCGCTCAAGGCAGCCCTCGATACCTGGGGCGAGATCAGCTTCAATTACCAGAGCACGGATACCAGCGACTACGCAGCCACCCCGCAGGTGGCCTGATATTCCCATCACACGCAAGGAGACACCCACCATGATGACCAACCCCACCGGGCGCCTGACACAGGGCCAGTTCAGTTTCCTGCCGGATTTGACCGATGCAGAAATCATGCTGCAGATTGAATACGGCCTGCGCAAGGGCTACGCCTGGAGCGTCGAATACACCGACGACCCGCACCCGCGCAACACCTACTGGAGCATGTACGGCAACCCGCTGTTTGACCTGCACGATGCGTCAGGCGTGATGCAGGAACTGTCCGGTTGCCGGGCTGCATTTCCGCGCCACTACATCCGGCTCATGGCCTTTGACTCGACCCGCAATGTGGAAACCATCGCGATGAGCTTCATCGTCAACCGCCCTGCGGTGGAGCCGGGCTTCATGCTCGAACGCCAGGAGGTGCAGGGCCGCTCTATTCGCTACAGCACGCGCGGTTACGCGGCAACGCAACCGGAAGGCGAGCGTTACCTCTAACCAGGGTGACAAACCTGCGCATCCACCCCCCCACACGCACCTGCCATGACCGCCCCTTCCTACACCATTCCCGGCAGCACACCGGCTGCCGTATCCCGTGCCCGGACAGAGCAGCCTGCCCTGCCCTCTGATCCGTTGGCAGGCGCGCGGTCCGTGGCAGAGGTGCTTGCCGGCACCCAGGTGGATGCGGTGTTGCAGGAACTGGATGCCGAGCTGGTGGGCCTGGTTCCCGTCAAGGCGCGGATTCGCGACATTGCAGCCCTGCTGGTGATCGACCGGCTGCGTGTGAACTTCGGACTGCTCAGCCAGGCACCCAGCCTGCACATGTGTTTCAGCGGCAACCCCGGCACCGGCAAAACCACGGTGGCCCAACGCATGGCACACATACTGCACAGGCTGGGCTATGTGCGCAAGGGACACCTGATCTCGGTGACACGTGACGATCTGGTGGGCCAGTACATCGGCCACACCGCGCCCAAGACCAAAGAGGTGTTGCAGCGTGCCATGGGGGGTGTGCTGTTCATTGACGAGGCCTACTACCTCTACCGCCCCGAGAACGAACGTGACTACGGGCAGGAGGCCATCGAAATTCTGCTGCAAGTCATGGAAAACCAGCGCAGCGACCTCGTGGTCATCCTGGCGGGCTACCACGACCGCATGGAGACGTTTTTCCAGTCCAACCCGGGCATGCGTTCGCGCATCGCCCACCACCTGGATTTCCCGGATTACGCTGTGCCTGAGCTGATGCACATTGCCGACAAGACACTGGCACAGCAGCACTACCACTTTGGCGCGGGTGCGGGCGAAGCCTTTGAGCAGTACCTCACGCTGCGTATGCAACAGCCCCAGTTTGCCAACGCGCGCAGCGTGCGCAACGCGCTGGACCGTGCCCGTCTGCGCCAGGCCAGCCGCCTTTTTGCCAACCGGGACCAGGTGCTGGATGTCCACGCCCTGACGACGATTGAGCCGCAGGACATTCTGGCCAGCCGCCTGTTTCAGAACAGCTGACAAGTGAGGCGCACGCGCATGGAAACCCCCCGTACAAAAACGCCTTTGCAAGCCCTGATTTTCGATGTGGACGGCACCTTGGCGGACACCGAAGATGCGCACCGCGCGGCCTTTAACCAGGCGTTTGCCGATGCCGGCCTGGGGTGGGTCTGGGATGAGACGCTCTACATCGAGTTGCTGGACGTCGCAGGGGGAAAAGAGCGCATCCTGCACTACTGGAAGCGGGTGCAACCGGACCTGGGGGGCGTCAGCACCAGCCGTGCATCCGAATGGATTGACCGCCTGCACGCCAGCAAGACCACAGCCTACGGCCGTCTGGTTCAGGACGGCAGCGTGGCGCTGCGCCCCGGTGTGCTGCAGTTGTTACAGGCCGCCCATCGCCAGGGCATTCCCTGTGCCATTGCCACCACCACCACGCGGGCCAACGTGGACGCCTTGCTCCTGGCCAACCTGGGGCCTGCATGGCAACAGCACTTTGCGGTGATTGAAGACGCCTCGACGGCACCGCTGAAGAAGCCCCATCCGCAGGTGTACCTGCAGGCACTGGAGCGGCTGGGGCTGCCCGCCCATGCATGCCTGGCCTTTGAGGATTCTGCGAACGGACTGGCCGCAGCCCGGGGGGCTGGCCTGGCGACCGTTGTGACGCCAAACCGTTACACGCAACGCCATGTTTTCACAGGCGCATGGCGGCAACTGCCCAGCTTGCAGGCTTGCGCACTGGCGGACCTGCAGGCCTGGCATGCCGGCGAGACAGTGCGTGCCTGCACGGCAGGCAGCTGAAGAAATTTTTAACTTTTGGAGACCTGCGCATGCCATTTTCCAAGCGATTCACGCTGACCCAGTATCTGATTGAGGAACGCCGCCGCTTTCCCGGGGCGAGCGGTAATTTCAACGCGCTGGTGCTGGACGCCGCACTGGCCTGCAAAGCCATTGCGCGTGCGGTGGCCTTTGGCGAACTCGGCGGCGTATTGGGCAACCAGGACAGCGCGTTGGGCGGTGCCGTCAATATTCAGGGGGAAACGCAAAAGAAGCTCGATGTATTGAGCAACCAGTACTTCACCCGGATCAACGAATGGGGTGGCAACCTGGCCGGTATGGCCTCGGAAGAGATGGAACACCCCTACCAGATACCCGCGCAACATCCGCGCGGCAAGTACCTGCTGGTGTTTGACCCGCTGGACGGCTCCAGCAACATTGATGTCAACGTCTCGGTGGGCAGCATTTTCAGCATTCTGCGGGCGCCGCAAGACGTGATTGCACAAGGGCGTGACGTGACGGAAGCCGATTTTCTGCAACCGGGCACCAGCCAGATGGGAGCAGGCTACGCCATCTACGGCCCGACCACCATGCTGGTGCTCAGCGTGGGCAACGGCGTTGCAGGCTTCACACTGGACCCCACTCTGGGTGAATTCATGTTGACGCACCCCGACATCCAGGTGCCAGTGGACACCCAGGAGTTTGCGATCAACGCGTCCAACAGCCGCTTTTGGGAGGCACCAGTCAAGCGCTATGTCGACGAGTGCCTGGCCGGCAAACCGGGCCCGCGCGGCAAGGATTTCAACATGCGCTGGATTGCCAGCATGGTGGCTGAAGCACACCGCATCTTGATGCGCGGCGGCGTCTTCATGTACCCGCGCGACACCAAGGACGTAACCAAGCCCGGGCGACTGCGCCTGCTCTACGAGGCCAACCCCATCGGATTCATCATGGAGCAGGCAGGGGGGCGGGCCTCCACGGGTCGCCAACCCGTGTTGCGGGTCACGCCAAGTTCGCTGCACCAGCGCATCGGCCTGGTGTTCGGCTCCAAAAACGAAGTGGAACGCATTGAGCGGTACCACACCGAACCTGTGGAAGTTGAGTCGGGTAATCCCTTATTCGGCAAGAGCAGCCTGTTTCGCGACTGACACGAACTAAACAAAGGAAACCCCATGTCTGAACGCCACCCCATCATCGCCATCACCGGATCGTCAGGTGCTGGAACCAGCACGGTCACGCGCACCTTTTCCAACATCTTCCGGCGCGAAAATGTGCACGCGGCCATCATTGAAGGCGACAGTTTTCACCGCTTTGACCGCCAGGAGATGAAACTGCGGCAGGCCGAGGCAGAAAATTCCGGCAACAAGAACTTCAGCCATTTCGGGCCGGATAACAACCTGTTTGGTGAACTTGAAGCCCTGTTCCAGTCCTACGGCGAATCCGGCCAGGGGCGCACGCGCAAGTACCTGCACAACGCAGAAGAAGCCGCACCCTACCAGCAGGAGCCGGGAACCTTTACGGCCTGGGCGGACTTGCCTGCCCAGACCGACATCCTCTTTTATGAAGGCTTGCACGGTGCGGTGCAGACGCCGCAGCACAACATTGCCAAACACCCCGACCTGCTCATCGGCGTGGTGCCCGTCATCAATCTGGAGTGGATTCAAAAACTGTGGCGCGACAAACACCAGCGCGGCTACAGCACGGAGGCGGTCACCGACACCATCCTCAGGCGCATGCCCGACTACGTGAACTACATCTGCCCGCAGTTTGCCCATACCCACGTGAACTTCCAGCGCGTGCCCATGGTCGACACCTCCAATCCGTTTATTGCGCGCGATATTCCGAGTGCCGATGAGAGCATGGTGGTGATCCGCTTTGCCAACCCCAAGGGCATTGATTTTCAATACCTGCTCAACATGATTGGCGACAGCTTCATGAGCCGTGCCAACACCGTGGTGGTGCCCGGGGGGAAAATGGAACTGGCCATGCAACTGATCTTCACCCCCTTTGTGTGGCGAATGATTGAACGCCGCAAACGCGCACTGGCCGCGCTATAGCCGATCCGCGCCTTGCCATGGCGCGCTTTCCGGCCGCCGCTGAAAGCTAAAGACCCCGTTCCTTGAACGCCACGACAGCGGCTGCAAGCGCCAGGATGAACAGCCAAATGCGGCCGGAATGCTCGCCTATAAACGACACGGCCCGGCTCTCCAGGTCCATGTCCTGGGGGGAATGTGCCTGTTTGAAGAAGTCGTAAAGCCTCTTGCTGCTGGTAACCCCGGGATTGCGATCCTGCAGTTCACCCCAGCCGGCCGTTTGGGGATTCAGAAAATCCGCAGCCGTTGGGACTGGATCCAGCGCTGGCGCCTGGCCCTCCCACTGCAGGAGCCGGTGCTTTAACCCGGAGAGTTCACATTCCAGCGCCAGCGCGCGCTGCACCAGCAAGTAGTGCGCGTTGGGCTGCTTTTTCACCGCAGCGTGAATCAGGTTGCGGGCCGCCGCATCCGCAGGCGTGGTTCGGGTATTGATCAAATGGCGCAAAAACGGCATCAACAGGTCACGTTCGCTTTCGGTCATGGGCGCTCCTGATTTGAGAAATATTAATTGACAGTTTATAACGTCAATCCAACCTGTCATCCCATAAAATTTACACAGGGGTGGGAAATACAAACATTGCCTGAGCAGGTGGAAGGACTCCCGGACATGACGACGCGTCGGGTTTTTGTCATTGGTGCCACAGGCACCATCGGTCAAGCGACGGTGCGCGCGCTGGTGCGGCACGGGCACCATGTTGTCTGCTTTGTACGCGCAAAGGCAGGCGTGGGAAGCAGTTTGACCGCCGTTGATAGCGCGCGTCTGCTGCCTGGCGCGACGGTGCGCTTTGGCCATGTAACGGACACAGAGTCCCTGGTTCGTGACGGATTTTGCGGCGAGCACTTCGACGTCCTGGTGTCGTGCCTGGCTTCGCGCACCGGCGCACCCCAAGACGCCGCCCGCATCGACCACCACGCGCAGTTGGATGCGCTGCAGGCGGCGCAACAGGCGGGCGTCACGCAGATGGTGCTGCTTTCCGCTATCTGCGTGCAAAAGCCACAGCTCGCCTTCCAGTTCGCCAAATTGGAATTTGAACGGGCGCTGATGAAGTCGGGGTTGACGTACTCGATCGTGCGGCCCACTGCATTTTTCAAGTCCTTGTCGGGGCAAGTGGAGCGTTTGAAGAAGGGGAAGCCCTTTTTGGTGTTTGGCGACGGCAGGCTAACCGCCTGCAAGCCCATCGGCGACGACGATTTGGGCGACTATCTGGCTGACTGCCTGGACAACCCGAGTCTGCACAACCGCGTGCTGCCCATCGGTGGCCCGGGCGCTGCCATCACCCCGCAGCAACAGGGCGAACAGCTTTTCGCGTTGCTGGGCCAGACGCCGCGTTTCAAGCGGGTGCCACTGGCTTTGCTGGACTTCATCATCGCGGTGCTGGGCATCTTGGGGCACCTGCTGCCTTTCCTGGCGGCCAAGGCGGAACTGGCGCGCATCGGCCGTTACTACGCCACGGAGTCGATGTTGGTGTGGGATGCGGAACAAGCTCGCTATGACGCCGCAGCGACGCCATCCTATGGCACCCGCACCCTGTTGGACCACTACCGCGACCTGCTCAACGGAGCCACCACAAGTGAGCGCGGCGACCACGCAGTGTTCTAAAGGCACCTGCAATGTGAGTGCGAACGACCGTGGCGTGACTTGAACCCCGAGATGCACGTTCGCGCCGACCACACAAGAGAAAAGCCGCTGTCTCAGTGATGAAACAGCGGCTTGTATCTGGTAGGCGCAATTGGACTCGAACCAACGACCCCCACCATGTCAAGGTGGTGCTCTAACCAGCTGAGCTATGCGCCTGGATCGTAGCCTCAGATTATAGCAGCAAGAAAGGTGCGTCTGACGCCGATTGGTGCCGTCGAGCGCGAATTTGCTGAATGCCACGGTGTGATGCGCCATAATTGACGTTTACGTAAACGTCAACTACTGGAAGAGGATTGCATCATGGAAATCGCAGGCAAGGTCTTTATTGTTACTGGTGGCGCATCGGGTCTGGGCGAAGGAACAGCGCGCATGCTGACCGAAGCCGGCGGCACGGTGGTCATTGCGGATATGCAGGTCGAAAAAGGCGAGGCTATCGCCAAGGAAATCGGCGGGGCCTTTGTGAAGTGCGATGTGTCCAACGAAGCCGATGGCCAGGCCGTGGTGGACAAAGCGGTCTCCCTGGGCAAGCTCATGGGTCTGGTGAATTGCGCCGGCATCGCGCCCGCAGAAAAAACCATTGGCAAAAGTGGCCCGCACAGCCTGGCCGCGTTCAGCAAATGCCTGACCGTCAATCTGGTGGGCAGCTTCAACATGATCCGACTGGCGGCAGAAGCCATGAGCAAGAACGAGCCCGAAGACACGGGCGAGCGCGGTGTGATGATTTCCACTGCCTCAGTTGCAGCCTATGACGGCCAGATGGGCCAGGCCGCGTACAGCGCCTCCAAGGGAGGCATCGTCGGCATGACCTTGCCGATCGCCCGCGACCTGGCGCGCAACGGCATTCGCAACATGACGATTGCCCCCGGCATTTTCGGCACGCCCATGATGTTTGGCATGCCCAAGGAAGTGCAAGAGTCACTGGCCGCAGCCGTGCCCTTCCCTTCGCGCCTGGGTACGCCGCAGGATTACGCACGCCTGGCACGCCATATTTTTGAGAATGACATGCTCAACGGCGAAGTCATACGCATCGACGGCGCGATCCGCCTCGCGCCCCGCTAATTCAAGCAGACCACAAACCATCAGGGGCGCTCAAGGCGGTGCACTTGATGGAATGGCTTGGCAGAGCCAGGGCACGGCGCATTCAAGCCGCTGCTCAGAGAATAAAATCCTCGGTTAAACCTTTCCCCCAATCAAGCGAGACCCTCCATGACAAATCAGGAAATTCTGGCCCAGTTCGGCCCCCGTGAAGCGATGGAATACGACGTGGTGGTCGTGGGCGGAGGGCCGGCCGGCCTGGCTGCCGCCATCCGTTTGAAGCAGCGCGCTGCCGAAACCGGCAAAGAGGTGTCTGTCGTCGTGCTGGAAAAAGGCTCCGAGCCCGGCGCACACATCTTGTCCGGCGCCATCATGGACCCCATCGCACTCAATGAACTCATCCCTGACTGGAAGGCACTGGGCGCCCCGCTGACCCAGTTGGTGACGGATGACGCGGTTCTCTTCCTGAGCGAGAAATCGGGCTTTCGCACACCCGATATGTTTTTGCCACCCTGTGTGCAAAACCATGGCTGCTACATCATCAGCCTGGCCGAACTGACCCGCTGGCTGGCCACGCAAGCCGAAGCCCTGGGCGTGGAAATCTTCCCCGGCTTCACGGCCGCCGAAGTGCTGTTCAATGAGGACGGCTCGGTCAAAGGTGTGGCCACCGGCAACGTCGGCGTGGGCAAGGACGGTAACCCGACCGACAACTTCCAGATCGGCATGGAGCTGCTGGGCAAATACACCATCTTTGCCGAAGGCGCACGCGGCCACCTAGGCAAGCAACTGATTGCCAAATACAAGCTCGATGCCGACGCTGATCCGCAGACCTATGGCATCGGCATCAAGGAAGTGTGGGAGATCGACCCCGAGCGCCACCAGCCCGGTTTTGCCCTGCACACCGCCGGCTGGCCCATGGACGACGCCACCTATGGCGGCGCCTTCATGTACCACATGGAAGGCAACAAGATCGCCATGGGCTTTGTCACTGGACTGAACTACAGCAACCCGTACCTGAGCCCGTTTGAAGAATTTCAGCGCTGGAAGACCCATCCCAACATCCGCTACTACTTTGAAAACAGCAAGGGTGAGATCACCGGCAAACGCCTGGCCTATGGCGCACGCGCCATCACCGCAGGTGGTTTGATGTCCCTGCCCAAGACCGTGTTCCCGGGTGGGGCACTGGTGGGCTGCGATGCCGGCTTTCTGAACACCAGCCGCATCAAGGGCAGCCACGCCGCCATCAAGACCGGCGCATTGGCCGCAGAGGCAGCGTTCGATGCCTTGCAGGCGGGCCGCCAGCATGACGAATTAAGCGCTTACCCCGAAGCCTTCGAGAAGAGTTGGTTGTTTACCGAACTCAACAAGGCACGCAACTTCAAGACCTGGTTCAAGAAGGGCCTGACCGTGGCCTCGCTCATGAACGGCATCGAGCAGTTCGCCCTGCGCGGCCACTTCCCCTGGACGCTGCGCCGCGACAAGCCCGACCACGCCTACCTCAAGCCCGCGTCGGAGTGCAAACCCATCATCTACCCCAAGCCCGATGGCAAGCTGACCTTTGACCGCAACTCCAGCGTGTTCCTCGCCAATGTGAACCACGAGGAAAACCAGCCGGCCCACCTGACGCTCAAAGATGCCTCGGTCCCGGTGAGCATCAACCTCGCCAAGTACGCCGGCCTAGAAGCGCGCTACTGCCCGGCCGGTGTCTACGAGTACGTGAAGGCCGACGACGGCAAAGACCGCTTGCAGATCAATGCGCAAAACTGCGTGCATTGCAAGACCTGCGACATCAAGGACCCGACGCAAAACATTGTCTGGGTTACGCCCGAAGGTGGCGGCGGACCGAACTACGCCGACATGTAACCCGTCTCCCAAAGAAGCCCGTCAACTGATGGGCTTCTTTTTGCGTTGGCGCAAACCTGACGCAAACAAATCCAAAGAAGTCGCAATGCGCACAGGTAGAATCAACTCGTTCAGGAGAGAGCCTCCCCCGAGGAAGCCGCCGAAGGCGCAGGGCAGCTGATTGCAGCAGTCTGAACGCTCAGGCAAAAGGACTGACAAGCGCCGTTTGGTTCCCACCCAACGGCGACACCCCACTGGAGAGAGGCTGCATGCGATGCAGTCCACCGAAGGAGCAAATCGCTGCCGGCATGCGCCACGCAGCGGCCAATCTCTCAGGTAAAGAGGACAGCGGGGGCAAAAGACCATGGAATGTTTTTCAACACGCCATGGAACCCCAATTTGCCCCTGATGGAGACTGCCCTTGTCCGATACCCCTTCCGCTGCTGCTGCCCTGCAAACCACCCCCCTGAACGCCCTGCACATGGCGCTCGGTGCGCGCATGGTGCCCTTTGCCGGCTACTCCATGCCGGTGCAATACCCGGCCGGCCTGATGGCCGAACACCACCACACCCGCACCGCTGCCGGCCTGTTTGACGTATCGCACATGGGCCAGTTGCGCCTGGTGGGTACCGATGCAGCTGCGGCCTTTGAGAGCCTGATGCCGGTGGATGTGATCGACCTGGCTGTGGGCAAGCAGCGCTACGGCCTGCTGCTCAATGAGACGGGCGGCATCATGGACGACCTGATGTTTATCCGGCGCGAGGCCGACATCTTTGTGGTGGTGAATGGCGCTTGCAAGGTCGCCGACATCGCCCATATCCAAGCCTCCATTGGCACGCGCTGCGACGTCATCCCCATGCCCGAAATGGCGCTGCTGGCGCTGCAAGGTCCGCAGGCCATCACAGCCCTGTCCCGTCTGGCACCCGGCGTGGAAAAGCTGGTGTTCATGACCGGCGGGCACTTTGTCGTCAACACCGGCACGCAAAGCATCCCCGTATTTCTGACCCGCAGCGGCTATACCGGCGAAGACGGCTTTGAGATCTCCGTGCACCACACCCAAGCCGACGCACTCGCACGCACCCTGCTCGCGCAACCCGAGGTCAAACCCATCGGCCTGGGCGCACGCAACTCGCTACGCCTGGAGGCGGGCTTGTGCCTGCACGGCAATGACATTGATGCCGGCACGACGCCGGTGGAAGCCAACCTGCTGTGGGCCATGCAAAAGGTGCGGCGCACCGGCGGCGCCCGCGCTGGTGGATTCCCCGCTGCCGACAAGATTCTGGCAGCCCTGGACCACCCCGCTCCCGGCAGCCGCAAGCGCGTAGGCCTGGTGGCGCTGGAGCGCGTGCCGGTGCGCGAACACACGGTACTGCAAGACCTCAACGGCAATGCGATTGGAGAAGTCACCAGCGGCCTGCTTGGCCCCACGGTGGACAAGCCGGTGGCCATGGGCTATGTACCCGTCGAATTTTCCGCACCGGGCACCCGCATCAACGCCCTGGTGCGCGGCAAAGTCGTGCCCATGGAAGTGGCAGCCATGCCCTTCAACCCGACCCACTATTACCGCGGCTGATCCCGCCTGGCCGATAGGCTGTAATCACACACCCCAACCCCATTAAAAGGAAACTCTCCATGACACTCAAATTCACTCCCGACCACGAATGGCTGCAGCTCGAAGCCGACGGCAACGCCATTGTCGGCATCACCGTGCACGCACAAGACGCCTTGGGCGATGTGGTGTTTGTGGACCTGCCCGAAGTCGGCAAGACCTATGCCAAGGGCGAAGTCGCCGGCGTGGTCGAGTCGGTCAAGGCCGCGGCCGATGTGTACATGCCCATCGATGGCACGGTGACCGAAGTGAACGAAGAACTGCGTGCCGACCCAGCCCTGGCCAATAGCGACCCGCAGGGCGCTGGCTGGTTCTTCAAGGTGACGGTGGCCGACCGCGCCCAGTTCGACGCACTGATGGATGACGTGGCTTACACCAAGTTCGCCGACGCCGCCTGATCTTGCATGCCAGTGGGCCTGCGGGGCTTGTGTGCCCTGCGGGGCCTGCCCTTCCAGCCCGCCCCTGCTGTTCCCCGTTCCCTTTAGCGCCCACCGATTGATTGCCATGACCGTCCCTGCCACCCGCCCCAGCCTTGCCGAACTCGAAAACAACAGCGAGTTCGTTGCCCGCCACATCGGCATCACCGATGCAGACGAACAGCACATGCTGGCGGTGATTGGCGAGCCCAACCGTGCCGCGCTGATTGACAGCATCGTGCCGCGCAGCATTGCGCGCACCAGCAAAATGGCGATTCCGGATGCGGTGACCGAGGCGACTGCACTGGCGGAACTCAAAGCCATGGCGGGCAAAAACAAGGTACTTAAAAGCTTTATCGGCCAGGGCTATTACGGCACGCACACGCCCGGCGTGATCCTGCGCAACATCCTGGAGAACCCGGCCTGGTACACCGCCTACACGCCCTACCAGGCCGAGATTTCGCAGGGCCGCATGGAAGCGCTGGTGAACTTCCAGACCATGGTCTGCGACCTCACCGGCATGCCCATGGCCAATGCCTCCATGCTGGACGAAGCCACGGCTGCCGCCGAGGCCATGACGCTGGCCAAGCGCAGTGTCAAAAGCAAAAGCAACATCCTGGTGGTGGCCGGTGACTGCCACGCCCAAACCCTGGAGGTGCTGGAGACCCGCGTCGCACCCTTGGGCCTGGAAATCCGCGTGGCCAATTCCGCCGACGAATGGGCTGCCCTGCTGGAAGGCGACTACTTTGCCGTGCTGGCGCAATACCCTTCCACCAGCGGCCGCATCGACGACCTGCGTGCCGACGTCACCCAGGTGCACGCCAAACAGGCCGCGTTTATTGTGGCGGCCGACCTGCTGGCCCTGACCCTGCTGGCGCCTCCCGGAGAATGGAACGCCGACATTGTGGTTGGCACCACGCAACGCTTTGGCATGCCGCTGTGCAATGGCGGCCCGCACGCCGCCTACATGGCCTGCCGCGACGAATACAAGCGCTCCATGCCCGGCCGTCTGGTCGGCGTGAGCGTGGACGTGCACGGCAACCCGGCCTACCGCCTGGCGCTGCAAACGCGCGAACAACATATCCGCCGCGAAAAGGCCACCTCCAACATCTGCACCGCGCAGGTGTTGCCGGCCGTGGTGTCCAGCATGTACGCCGTGTACCACGGCCCCGCCGGGCTCAAGCGCATTGCCCAGCGCGTGGCCACCTATACCGCCATTTTTTACAAGGGCCTGCAAAGCCTGGGTTACACCCCGACCAGCAGCACCGCCTTCGACACCCTGACCGTGCGCTGCCGCTCGGCCTTTGAGGCGCTGGAACTGATGGACCGCGCCGTGGCCCATGGCGCGAACCTGCGCCTGTCCTGGGCGCAGTACGTCAGCGTCTCGCTGGACGAAACCACCACGCGCGACGACATCGCCCTGCTCTGGTCGCTGTTTGCCGCAGAAGGCCAGGCCCTGCCGACGGTTGACGCGCTGGCCGCTGACGCCACACCGCTGATCCCCGCAGCGTTGAGCCGCAGCAGCGCCTTCCTCACGCACCCGGTCTTCAACAGCTACCACTCCGAGACCAGCATGCTGCGCTACATCCGCATGCTCTCGGACAAGGACCTGGCGCTGGACCGCAGCATGATCCCCCTGGGCAGCTGCACCATGAAGCTCAACGCCACCAGCGAGATGATTCCCATCACCTGGCCCGAGTTCGCCAACATCCACCCCTTTAGCCCGCCCGAGCAGCGCGAAGGCTATGCCGAGCTGGACCGCCAACTGCGCGCCTGGCTGTGCGCCGCCACCGGTTACGCCGGTATCAGCCTGCAACCCAATGCTGGCAGCCAGGGCGAATACGCCGGCCTGCTGGTCATTCGCGCCTGGCATGCCTCACGCGGTGACAGCAAGCGCAATATCTGCCTGATCCCCAGCAGCGCCCACGGCACCAACCCCGCCAGCGCCACCATGGCCGGCATGCAGGTGGTGGTCACCGCCTGCGACGCCCATGGCAATGTGGACATGGCCGACCTGCAAGCCAAGTGCGAGCAGCACAGCGCCAATCTGGCGGCGGCGATGATTACCTACCCCAGCACCCACGGCGTGTTCGAGACCCAGGTGAAAGAACTCTGTGCCCTGGTGCACCAGCACGGCGGGCGCGTCTATGTAGATGGCGCCAACATGAATGCGCTGGTCGGCACGGCAGCACCCGGTGCGTTCGGCGGCGACGTCAGCCACCTGAACCTGCACAAGACCTTTTGCATTCCCCACGGCGGTGGCGGCCCCGGCGTTGGCCCGGTGTGTGTGGTCGAAGACCTGGTGCCCTTCCTGCCCGGTCACGGTGCCGGTGGCATCAGCAGCAAGGGGGTGGGTGCCATCTCGGCTGCACCGCTGGGTAACGCGGCCGTGCTACCGATCACCTGGATGTACATCCGCATGATGGGCGCCGATGGCCTGAAGCACGCCACCGAGGCCGCCATCCTGGCCGCCAACTACATCAGCGCACGCCTGACCGACGCCTATCCCACGCTGTACGCCAGTGCCGGCCAGGACGGCAGGCCCGGCCATGTGGCGCACGAGTGCATTCTGGACCTGCGCCATTTCAAGGAGACCTGCGGCGTCATGGCCGAGGACGTGGCCAAGCGCCTGATGGACTATGGCTTCCACGCGCCCACCCTCTCCTTCCCCGTGCCCAACACGCTGATGGTGGAGCCTACCGAGAGCGAGAGCCTGGCCGAGCTGGACCGCTTTATCCACGCCATGCTGGCCATACGCGCGGAAATCGCGCAGGTGGAAAGCGGTGCTTGGCCGCAGGACAACAACCCGCTCAAGCACGCACCGCACACCGCAGCCTGCGTGGTCGATGCGGCGTGGGACCGCCCCTATTCGCGTGAACTCGGCGCCTTTCCGCTGGCGTCTCTCAAGGCGGTGAAGTACTGGCCTACCGTGGGCCGGGTGGACAACGTGTATGGCGACCGCAATCTGTTCTGCAGTTGCGTGCCAGTGGCCGGCTTCGCCGACGCCTGATAGAGTCAGGCGCTTGAACCGCCTCACCCCCACCTTGCTCTCCTTCGCCCTGGGCGCGCTGCTGCTCGGCAGCGTGCCGCCGAGCGCCGTGGCGCAGGTGGCCGGGTTCCAGGACACGCCACGCATCACCGTGGTGCTGGCCGGTGGCGGGGCCAAGGGCTTTGCCCACCTGGCGCTGCTGCGGCGCCTGGAGCATGACCACATCCAGATTGCCAAGATCATTGGTACCAGCATGGGCGCGGTCATCGGCAGCCTGTATGCCAGCGGCATGTCCACCCAGCAAATTGAAGCCGTCATCGGCAGCCTGGACCCCGGCCGCGTCGGGCTGGACCAGTTGGACCGCAATGAACTGCCGCACCGCATGCGCGAGTACCAACAGCGCTATCCCGTGGACCTGGAGCTGGGCGTAAAAAACGGTCAGCTCACCTTCGCCCGCGGCATGAGCGACGGCCAGCGCTTTCTGACCCTGATGCAGGAGCTGACGGCCAACGTCGCCCCCAACAGCAGCTTTGACCAGCTCAAAATCCCGTTCCGGGCGGTGGCCACGCGCTACCGCGATGGCGAGCTGGTGTCGTTTGACCACGGCAGCCTGGCCCTGGTGGTACGCGCCAGCATGGCCGCACCCGGCGTGTTTGCGCCGGTGGAAATTGAGGGCGAGACCTATGTGGACGGCGGCCTGGTCGCCAACCTGCCGGTAGAAGTGGCACTGCGTGAAGGCGCCGACATCATCGTGGCCTCTTACCTGGGCGACACCGACAAGATTGGCGCTCCCCAGGACGCCGGCAACGCCTTGACGGTGGCCAACCGCATGCTGGACATCCTGATGCGGCAAAACGAGCGGCGCAACATCGCGCTGCTGCGCCCGCAAGACATTCTGGTGCGCCCGCAGTTGCAGGACTTCGGCTTTGGCAGCTTTGATCAACCGTCGGCCATCATCCGGGCCGGTGAAGAAGCTGTGGACGCGCAGGACAACCGCTTCAGGCTCCTGGCGCAGGTGGCAGGCCTGCGGCCTGCCGACATGACCGCGCCGGCACCCGACTTCACGCAACAGGCCATCACCATCGCCCGGGTGCGAACCACCGGCACCCGGGACGTGGCGGCCACCTTTATTGAACGGGAATTGCACGCACTGCTGGGGCAGCCCTACCAGGCCCACACCGTGAGCCTGAAACTCGATGCGCTGTATGCCAGTGGAAATTTCGAGCGTCTCAACTACCAGCTCAACCGGCTGCAGGATGACCAGTACGAACTGGTCGTGGATGTGAACGAGAAGACCTACGGGCCCAATTTTCTCAAAACCAGCCTGGGCTTTTTTAGCGAGAGCAGCGGTACCAACCAGTTCTCTTTCGGCGTGGGCTATCGCCGCCCCTGGCTGACACCACAAGGGCTGGAACTGCAGGCCGATCTGCGCGCAGGCTCACAGAGTGAACTGGCCTTCAGCATGTTCCAGCCGCTGACCCCGCGCTGGGGCGTCAACGCCCACGTTGCCTTGAACAGCAGCGAGTTACCGCTCTACCGGCCCGATGTGAGCGTGGCCCAAAAAATGGCCACAGCCACCCTGCGCCGTCAGGAGCTGGGGCTGAACCTGTCGTACGACCTGAGCCAGAAGTCCACCGCCAAAGTCGGCCTGGTCACCAACCAGACCCGCATCGCCATCGACACCGCAAAAATCATCAGCTACACCCAGGACTCCGGCCAGACGCTGACCTACAAGCTGCAAGACGGCCAGTGGGAATTTACCGGTCTCAACGCCCAGTTCACTGCCGACTTGCTGGACTCGCCCTCCTTCCCCACGCGCGGCTACTACCTGAACGTGGAAGGCGCGCAGGGCGTGACCGGCACCAGCCAATACAGCAGCTTGCGCGCCAATGCCCTGTGGGCCCAAAGCTGGGGCGCGCATGTGATCAACATCGGTCTCGATCTGGGGGCCGACCACATCCTGGACTGCAGCGGCTGCACCCGCCCGACCTCGCTGGCGCCGCTGTACCTGGGTGGCTTCCAGTCCATGGGCGCCTACCAGATGGGCCAGCTCAATGGCGACCGCTTGCTGCATGTGCAGGGCACCTATATGTACCGCCTGTCAGAGGGCGGCATTCTGCACCAGCCCACCTACGTCGGTGTGGTGGCTGAGGTCGGCGACGCCTGGATCAGCAGCACGGACTTCTCGCAGAAATACAGCGGCACCGCGTTTATCGGCGTGGACAGCAAAATCGGCGACGTGTTCCTGGGCGCCGCTACGGGCAGCGGCGGCAACCGCAACTTGTTTTTGCAGTTGGGGCGGCGCTTCAGCTTGTGGTGAAGTCCGTTCGCGCTCAGCGCATCCGGCAAATAACCGGGTGTGCAGGGTCACTGCTCCACTCGAACCAGCCGCCGTCATACACGCTGATGCGCTCCCAGCCCATCAACCAGGCGTAGAAAAATGCCAGCGAAGCGCGCCAGCCGGTACCGCAGTAAAACGCAATCTGCATCTCAGGGCCTATGCCAGCCTCACGCCAGAGTGCGGCAATCTCGGCAGCCGGCTTCATGCGGCCCAGCGCATCCTGAAAGCTGCCCATGCTGTTGACATCGCCGTCGCTGCCGGCGTGGCCCCAGAGCGCGCCCCTGATTTCGCCCCGGGCCGTGATGTAGCTGTAGCCTGAGGTTTCGCCCTGGTATTCGGCACGCGTGCGGATGCTGACCAGTGCGGCGTCTGCCCTGGCCAAATGCGCCTTGGCTTGTGCGGTGTCGATCAGGTATTCCGGGCGCGCCACCCTGCGCACTGGCTGTGCAAGGGCAAGGTCCGCGTAGCACCCCGGTGGCGAGGTCTGTGGCTCCCTGCCCTGGAGCGCATGTCCGGCAGCGCGCCAAGCGGCCATGCCACCATCAAGAAGTCGCACGTCCTGCACACCCGCAACCAGCAGCAGGTGCGCCACACGCGCCGCTGCCAAGAGGTTGACGCCGTAGAGAATGACGCTGGTGTCAGGGCCCATACCGGCCTGCTGCAAGACACACAGCAATGCGGCATCCGGCACCTTGTTCCAGAAAGGCAACTGCTCAAACTGCCGGGTGTCCAGATACTGTGCACCGGGAATGTGGCCGCCACCATAAGCTGCATGGCCCTCACAGGCTACTTCAAACAACTTCCAACCCGCCTTCGGTGCGGCTGCAACGGGCTGGTCCTTCAGCAGTGCGGCCAGCCAGTCCACCGACACCAACTGTCGCCAGCGCGGCAGGTCCCGCCGGAAGCCTGCACAAGCAAGTTCAGGCGGTGCAGGCGGCAGCAACCCGCCCCGGAAGGGGCCGCTCAAGCGCGCTGCAGCACAGGCCGCGACGCTGAGCCCGAAAACTTCAAACCAGGTTCTCTGACAACCATTGCAGCGTGCGCCCGCGCGCCAGGGCTGCTGCGCGCTGGTTGTACAAGGGGCGGCCCCAGCAGTTAAAGCCGTGCCCGACTCCGGGATAGGTATGGAACTGCGCCTTGGCGTTGCCGGCAAAGGCGCCCCGCACCGCAGCCACTGCCGTTGCCGGGATGTGGTCATCCAGTTCGGCATAGTGAAACAAAATGGGCACCTGAACGCCGGGTGCAAGCCCCAGGTTGTTTTGAATGCCGCCGCCGTAATAGCAAACCGCCGCGTCCGTGGTGCCTGTCGCCGCCAGTGCATAGGACAGGCGCCCGCCCATGCAAAAGCCCACCGAGCCAATCTTGCCGTTCACCTCGGGGCGCGCACGCAGGGCTTGCGCGGTAGACACCAGGTCCTGCACGGCCTGAGGGCCGTCCAGACGCGTCATGTACTGGTAGGCCAACTGGGTATCGGCCTCCGTGTACTGCAGGTCCACGCGGGGCTGCTGGCGCCAGAACACATCGGGTGCCATCACCACATAGCCGTCCAGCGCATATTGGTCTGCCACCGCACGGATATGCGCGTTCACACCCCATATTTCCTGGATGATGATGAGCCCCGGTCCGACCCCCTTGGGTGGCAAGGACAGATAGGCGTCAAAGGACCCGCCGTCGTGGCTGGCAATGGAAACAGTGGATGCATTCATGAGCAGGCTCACTCCTAAGGGTTAGCGGACGGGTTCGGGGTGCATTCTATGGCGGGCCGCATCCCTGCCTCCCTTGCGCACCGCCGACACAGAAGCAGTTTATGATTTGGCCAACATACATTGAATTGCGCGTGCCATGGACTGCGCTTACCTGAGAGGCCGACCCACTTGACCACCTTGTCCATACCCGCTTTGCTACGGCGCGTTCCGCTGTTTGAGAGCCTCTCGGAAGCGCAGGCACAGGCCCTCTCGGGTTCCCTTGAAAAGGTCAGGTTCAAACGTTCAGATTGCCTGATCGAGACCGGCGGACACTCGGATTCGCTGCTCATCATCCTCAGCGGTGAAGTCAGGGTCGTGGTCACCGGCGAAACCGGCAAGGAGGCCGTGCTGGCCACGTTGGGCGCTGGCGAATGTGTGGGAGAAATGGGCCTGCTGGACAACGCGCCGCACGATGCCACCGTGATTGCGCAGACGGCTGTCGATGTGCTGGTGCTCAATCGCAGGGCGTTTCAAACCTGCATCAACCAACACCCCGTCATGGCTATGGCCGTCATGCGCAGCCTGGTCGGACGTTTGCGCCAGGCCAACCAGAAAATTGCTTCCTTGGCGCTGGTCAGCGTCTACGGGCGCGTGGCACAGCATCTGATCAGCGCGGCCACGGCCCACCCTTCCGGCGAATTGCTGATCGAGAAAAAATTGTCCCCGGTCGCCATCTCCAGAGTGCTGGGCGCCTCCCGGGAAACCATTGGTCAGACCCTCAAGACGCTGGAGAACCAGACTTTTATCGAACGCATGAACAGCGGCCAGTTCAAAATCAATCCGCAGGTTCTGCAGAACCGCTCAGAACTGGAATTACAGATTCCACTCAACGTGCACCAATACAACCGCGGCATGACCGAGCAGGCCAGCGTGCATTAAGCCTGGCTATGGGATCTGGCGATAGACCGCGTCGGCCAGTGCCATCAATGTGGCCTTGCTGACCGGCCCGGACAGGGCGTAGCCAAAACCCTGGTCCACCCAATAAAAGCTGGGCACCGGACCGCCGGGTTCAAAGCGGAACCGGGTTGAAGTGCTGCCTGCTTCGCCGCCTGCTGTGTCCATCGCACCCAGATACAGGGTGACGCGTTGGGCCTGGCTGTTCTGAAACATGAACTGCGCGCGGGCACCGGCTTCGCCGGGCAGCAGGCGACCACCCACCAACTCAAAGCCCTGGGCCTCCAGCCGGGGAATCTTCAGGGGCCGGCCCAGCCGCTTGGACAACCACTGCACCAGATGCTCCTGCTCGGGGGCTGCCACCTCCACCGGGTGGCGTTTCTCCGGTATGTACACGGCATAGGCAAAACCGGCCTGGCGCACAAACTCATGCAAGCTGGCGCCGGCCTGCCGGCCTGCAAAGGTATCCGCGATGCTGCCTGGTTGCCCGTGCGACAACCAGCCCACCGCAAAGGCCAGCACCACCCCTGCTGCCATGCCGCCCCAGTGGCGCGTGCGGGCTGCCTGCTGCTGCAGGCTTGCCAGCCGCTGCGCCGACTCCAGCAAGGCCTGGGGTACGGGCTCGGCCAGCACGTCGCGATGCAGATCGCGCAAGGCCGTATCCAGCGCCTGGTCGTCGGTTTCTGTCGGTTTGCGGTGAGTGGTCATGGGGTTGCTCGCAGGGTCATTTCAATCGTCGCAGGTGCGGGGCCGGATGCTGCGCCATTGCGGGCGGCTGCCCGGGCGTGGCGGCCGGCGCATCCAGCAGTTCACGCATGCGCTCCCGGGCGCGCGCGAGGCGCGACATCACCGTACCCACCGGCACGCCGGTGACCTGGGCCACCTCCGCATAGGACATGCCTTCCAGGGCCACCAGCAACAACACCGTGCGCTGGTTCAAGGGCAACTGCATCAGGCAGCGCTGCAAATCCCGCAGGTGGCCCTGGCCTGCGGCCGGAGCCTGCAACTCGTTCGCCACGGCATCCAGTTCCACGGTGCGGCCCCAGTCTGCACGGCGCTGCAAATGCCGCACATCGCTGACAAACAGGTTGTGCATCACGGTAAACAGCCAGGCACGCAGGTCAGACCCGGCCAGCCACAGCCGCCAGCGCGAGCAGGCCCGCTCCAGCGTGTCCTGCACCAGATCGTCTGCCGCCCAGGGGTCTGCCGTGAGCGCGCGCGCATAGCGCCGCAATCCCGGAATATGGTCAACGATGGCCTGGCGGCTCATACCGGCTGCTGGCGGGGTACCTTAAGGCTTGGCGACTTGCCACACTTTGTTGAAGCCATCGCCGGTTTTGTCACCGGGCTTGCTGTCCTTGGCCCAGTAGTACAGGGGCTTGCCCTTGAGCGCCCACTGCTTTTTGCCATCGTCCCGGGTGATCACGCTGTAGTCGCCGGCGGCCTTGTCGCTGTCAGCGGCCATCAGCGGCGGCCAGTTGGTAGCGCAGGGGCCATTACAGGCCGACTTGCCGCTGCCCGCAGTGTCTTTGTCAAAGGTGTAGAGGGTCATGCCATTGGGGCCGGTCAGCACGCCATCGGCAACGGAAGCAGGCGCACTGGCCATGCTGGCACAAGCGCCCAGAAAGCCGGCGCTCAGGGACATCACCAGGGTGAGACTGCGGGCCGTTTTTTGAAATGCAAAGTTCATGGGTTTCTCCGAAAGGTAGAGCGCAGCAAAGTGTACGCACCGGCATAAACGCCAGCCGCTGCCCGTTTATTCCCATCTCCCGCAAAAAATGTGATTTCGCCCGATGGGCACCGTGCAGCAACACAACAGACCGCGAACCCGGCTTAGCGAGGCATGCTGCGCAATCCCGGGGCAAGCGCCGGGTCCGGTGAGATACGCTAATGCGTTTGCGGTAACTTCCGGCAGTCAGGCTGGTCGGAATGGGTGAAGGCCAGGCTTGCGGCGCGTTCAGGATAGTCGGCCTGCAACTCCCGCAACGCGGCGATCAACAGGTCTACCTTGGCAAGAAAGACCCGCTTGCTGACGCAAGGGTCCTGGGTGAATATCTGGGTCGAGTGCTCGGCGATTCCCGGCTCACCCGCTTGCCGTGCCCAGCTCCGCACCTCGCAGTAGCACAGCAAGGCAAGTCGCCCCAACTCTTCGTGCCGGCGCGCATAGTGCAGATCGGCAAGCAAGTCTTCAAGACCGAGTTGGATGCTGAGTGAAATAGTCATGTTGCATTGCAGCATAAAACTGCAATCTGACGCTTTTCTTACGGCATAAACCCTACAAACGCCAAACGGAAAAAACGCGTCTGCCGCAATGCCTAGACGGACAAGGCGAGCACCCCTTCATCCAGGGCAGAGGGCGAGAGTTCGTAGCGCGACTTCTTGGCAAACAGGGACTGCAGAGTCTGCCGAATCCCGACCAGACGGGGGTCCCTTGCGGGCGCGTCGTCCGCAGTGTCATTGATACAGAAGAAATGCAAGTCTCCCAGTTGCCGTACCACGCGCTCCATGCCACTAGCCTGTTGTGCTTCTCCGCTGGCCACATGGGCATGCGAATAGCTGCGCACGCGCGCCTTGGCGTGTGCAAGGCTCCAACGCGTGACAAAGTCGGCAACGATGCTTGGCTTCTCCCAGTTTCTGAACACGGTACTGCGCACACTGGCAAACATGTCGGGTGCAATGGCCTCCAATGCAAACAGGACCGACTTGCGCATGGCACGCGGCGAATGGGCAAAGGTTTGCAAGGTGTGGCGATAACCTGCGTGCAGACCGTCTTGAGGCTGTGCATCCAGCCACTGGATAGACCGGCGGCAGGCATTCTCCAGCGAATCGGACTCCCGGCGCAGCGGCCCCGGGGCCACGGCAGCATCGTCGGACCAGCAGGCGTAGACCCCTTCGTCCCAGAACCAGTCCTCCAGATCAACGGGAGCACCAAAAAACACATCGTCGTTGAAATAAAAATACCGCTCTGCCAGGTTCGGTATGCGATGGATATAGGACTCGATATGGCAAGAGTCGAAGGTGGGCAAAGACGCCGCCGGGATCAGCGCACGGTGGTCAATCAGGGTGAGTTGGGGATGCGGGCGCAGCCAGGCCGGCACCTGGCCATCGGTGACGATGTAAACATGGCCGTGCTGCGGGAAAAAGCGATCCAATGCGCGCAGGCTGTAGCGCAACTCGTCGTTATCCCGGAAACGTCCTTCCACATCGCCATAGGGCGCAATCTGCGCCCGCTCGCTGTCAGCCAATGCTTCGCGCGCCTGGCTGCGTTTGTTGCGCCATACCGGGTCGCTGCCATCCACCCACAGGTAGACAATATCGACCGCCCTGCTGTCTTTCACCATGTACACCTTTCGCGCATGCGCGTATGAATCTTGTTGCGGCCCTTGCCTAGCTCCGGTAGCGGGGCTCGTATCAGAGCTGGGGCGCCATCCTATGCCGCCGCAACGAACTTTGCCTCGTTGGGGCTTTGTTGGCGCTAGACTGTGCCGCTAATTCTTTTAACGGAGAGACTTCCATGAGCCCGCTACCTCTTGCGCAGCGCAAGGCGCTGGGTGCTGTGCTGGTGGCCCTGCAGTTCATCTGCATGCTGCTTCTGCCTGCCCTGGCTGCACCGGCCCTTGCGCAGGGTGCCATTCCCGCGGCCACTCTGCTGCTGGGCGCTGCATCCCTGGGCCTGATGGCCTGGACCCTGCTGCACAACCGGCTGGGCAACTTCAATATCCGCCCCTTACCCAAGACCTTTGGCACGCTGGTCACCAGCGGCCCTTACCGCTGGATCCGCCACCCCATGTACTCGGCCGTCCTGCTGGGTGGTGCCGCATTGGCCCTGATGACTGGCCCGGCCCCTGGTTGGGCGGTTTGGGCCTGTCTGGCATCCGTCCTGTGGGTCAAATCCAGTTTTGAAGAACGCTGGATGCGCGAGCACCATCCTGCTTACGGCGCCTATGCCGCGCAGAACAAGCGCTTTATCCCGCTGATTTTTTAAGACTTCGGCCTCGGCTTAACCGCCCAGATACGCTGCTTCCACCTGCGGATCGGCCAGCAGATGAGCGCCCGTATCGGCCAGCACGATTTTGCCGGTCTCGATCACAAAACCATGGCGCGCAATTTTCAGCGCCTGGCGCACGTTCTGCTCCACCAGCAGCACCGAGAGGCCGCCTTTGTTGATGGTGACCAGGGTGCGGAATATCTCCTGCACCAGAATCGGGGCCAGCCCCATGGAGGGCTCATCGAGCAACAGCAGTTTGGGCTTGGCCATGAGCGCGCGGCCGATGGCCAGCATCTGCTGCTCGCCGCCCGACAGATTGCCGGCGAACTGGCCCGCACGGTCTTTCAGGCGCGGCAGCAGGTGGTAGACCTCGTCCAGGGACTGTGCAATGCCGGCCTTGTCACGGCGGGTGTAGGCGCCGAGTTGCAGGTTTTCCAGCACGCTCAAGGTGGTGAGAATGGCGCGTCCTTCGGGCACCTGCACCACACCGCGCTGCACGATCTCGTTGGGCGCCAGGCCGCTGATGTCTTCGCCCTCGAACTCCACCTTGCCGCGCGTGGGCTTGAGCAAGCCGGACAAAGCCAGCAGCGTGGTGCTCTTGCCCGCGCCGTTGGCTCCCACCAGGGCGGTGATGGCACCGTCCTGCAGTTCCATGGAAATGCCCTTGACGGCTTCAATGTGGCCATAGGCCACGGCCAGGTCGGTGATGCGCAGACACACATTGGGGGTAGCGCTCATGCTTCGTCTTCCTTGCCCAGATAGGCTTCAATCACTTCGGGGTTGTTGCGGATCTGGTCGGGCGAGCCCTCGGCAATGATGCGGCCAAAGTTCAGCACCGCGATGCGGTCGCACAGGCCCATGACAAAGCGCATGTCGTGCTCGATCATGAAGACGCCGTAGCCGCGGTCGCGGATGTTGCGTATCTCTTCCATCAGCACGGTTTTCTCGGACGGGTTCATGCCGGCCACCGGCTCGTCGAGCAGCAACAGCTTGGGCTCGGTGGCCAGGGCCCGGGCGAACTCCAGCTTGCGCTGGTCGCCATAGGACAGGCTGTCGGCCAGCTGATCCGCCTTGTGGTCCAGGCCGACCCAGGTCAACAATTCGAGTGCGCGTTCCCTGGCCTTTTTCTCGGCGCGGCGGTAGCCCGGCGTGTTGAACAGCAGCCCCAGCGTGCCGTACTCCAGATGGTCGTGCAGGCCGACCATCACGTTTTCCAGCAGATCCATTTCCTTGAAGATGCGGATGTTCTGGAAGGTGCGCGCAATGCCGCGGTGGGTGATGCGGTGGCTGGGCAGGCCGATCAGGCTCTCGCCCTGGAAGTCGATGGCGCCGCCCGTGGGTTGCAGCAGGCCGGTGACCAGGTTGAACACCGTCGTCTTGCCGGCGCCGTTGGGCCCGATCAGGCCGTAGATGCTGCCGGCGGGCACTTCAAAATTCACGTCCTGCAGCACGTGCAAACCACCAAAGTGTTTGCTGACGTTGCGAATGGAAAGCAAGGGATTGCTCATTTGGAAACCCCCGCCCTGCGCGCCCACCAGGCCCGCACCCGGCGCGGCTCCCAGATACCCTTGGGCAGGAACAGCACCACCAGCACCAGCACGGCACCGTTCACCAGCGAGCGGAAGTCGTGCAAGAAGCGCAGCAGCTCGGGCAGCAGCGTAAGAATGGTGCCGCCCAGAATCGGGCCGACCAGGCCCGAGGTGCCGCCCAGTACCGTCATGGTCAGGAAGTCCACGGCGTTCTCGAAACCGTATTCGCGCGGGCTGATGAAGAAGGTGAAGTGGGCGTTGAGCGCCCCGGCCACGCCGGCAATAAAGCTGCCCAGCACAAAGGCCAGCAGCTTGTAGCGCGCCACGTGGATGCCCATCAGGCGGGCGGCCACCTCGTCTTCCTTGATGGACTCGAAGGCGCGGCCCACCTTGGAGCGGCGCAGGCGGTGCAGCACATAAATGGTCAGGGCCAGCAACAGCACGATGTGCCAGCCCTCAGTCACCAGCGGAATGCCGTTCAGGCCTTCGGGGCCGCCGGTGATTTCCATATTGAGGATGGTGATGCGCACCACCTCACCAAAGGCCAGCGTGGCCATGGCCAGGTAGACACCCGACAGGCGCAGCACCGGCACGCCAATCACCAGCGCCACCAACGCAGGTGCCACGCCACCGGCCAGCAGCACGGCCGGGAAAGACCAGCCCGCCTGCAGGGTGAGCAGGGCCGAGGCATAAGCGCCAATGCCCATGAAGGCCGCATTGGCCAGCGACAGCAGGCCGCAGGACAGGGTCAGCCACAGCGACAACGCCAGCATGGCGTGCACGCCCACCGTGAACACCAGGGTGCTGTAGGTGGACCAGAAATCATTCAGCCAGACCATCACGCTTTCCTTTCCAGCTGGCGCCCGAACAGCCCGGAGGGCCGCACCAGCAGGATCAGGAACAGGAGACCAAAGGCGGCAGCGTCGCCCATTTGGCTCGACAGATAGGCCTTGCTGATGACCTCGGCAAAGCCCAAGAACAGGCCGCCGATCAGCGCGCCACGGATGTCACCCATGCCACCCAGAATGATCACCGCAATGCCCTTGTGCAGCATGGGCTGGCCCATGCCCGGCGTGATGGCGTTGAAATCCAACGCAATCAGCACACCGGCAATGCCGCCCAGGGCTGCGGCCACAAACGAGGTGGCGTGGAACAGACGCTCCACCGGAATACCCAGCAGCCAGGCCGCCTTGGGCGACTCGGAAATGGCGCGCAGGGCGCGGCCGAGCTGGCTGCGCTTGAGGATGGTGAACATCACCGCCATCAGGATGAAGGAGACCAGGACAATGGCGATTTCCAGCGCGCGCACATGCACGCTGCCGATAATGTATTCACCGGCCGGCAGCGTCTCTTCGGGGAAGCGCATGGCCTCGGCGCCGAACAGGCCCTGGGCCGTGGTGGTCAGCATGATGCTCACGCCGATCGTAGCAATCATGGGAATCAAATGCGGCGCATTGCGCAGGCGCAGGGGCTTGAGGATCAGCATGTCGATCAGCATGCCCAGCGTGCCGCAGACCAGCATGGCGCCGACCATGGCCAGCCACAGTGGCAGGTTGAAGCGGGTGACCAGGGCCAGGGCCACATAGCTGCCGACCATGAACAGCGCGCCGTGCGACAGGTTGATCACGGCCAGCACGCCAAACACCAAGGTGAAGCCCAGGGCAAACAGCGCATACACGCTGCCCAGCGTCAGCGCGTTGAGAAGTTGTTGTTCAAGCATGGAAGTGGAATATCAAAAAAGGGGCCACTAAGGGCCCCATTGTGCGCGCGGGAGGCCGGTTGCCCGGCCCCGCGCAGCAGCTTGCAGGCGGACTTATTTGCCTTCGAACAGGGTGAACTTGCCACCGCGCACGACGTAGATGAAAGGCTTCTGGTCGGCATCCCAACCGCCAGCCTTGCCGTCTTTGGTCTTGGCGGGGCGGAACTTGAAGGGGCCGGTGGCGCCACTGATGGATGCCTTGGGCAGGGCGTTCTTCAGGGCTTCGCGGTCGGCGGCCAGGTCACCGGAGAGCTTGATGTCCTTCAGGGTGGCTGCGACGATGCTTAAAGCGTCATAGGCTTGCGCGGCAAACTGGTTGGGCTGGGCGTCGTACTTCTTGGCATAGGCGGCCACAAAGGCCCTGTTCACCGGCGCCGGGTTGGTGTTGGACCAGGGGCTGCCGACAAACGTGCCTTCGCCGGCCAGCTTGGAGATTTCAAACAGCTTGGGCGAGTTGAAACCGTTGCCGCCAATGAACGGGGCCTTGATGCCCAGGCCGCGCGCCTGGATCATGATGTTGGCGGCTTCCTCGGCCAGGCAGGAGCAGATAACGGCATCGGGCTCGGAGGCCTTGATCTTGGTGAGCTGGGCCTTGAAGTCCACATCGCCCTTGACATAGGTCTCAGTGGTGGTGACCGGCAGGTTGCGCTCGGCCAGCACGGCCTTGAAGACGTCGTAGCCGCTCTTGGTGAAGGCGTCGTCGTTACCGTAAATCACGGCGACTTTCTTCAGGTTGTAGAACTTCTGCGCCGTGGCCACGGTCACCGGCAGCACGTCGGATTCCATCACCGAGTTGCGGAACACATAGGGGCCGATGTCGGTAATGCCGTTGGCAGTGACCGAGGTGCCGAACATCACGGTCTTGGCAGCATTGCCCACGGGGCCGCCGGCAAACATGGAGTTGGACAGCGTGGGGCCGAACACCATCAGCACCTTGTCCTGGAACACCAGTTTCTTGACGACGTTGATGGCTTCTTCCTTCTTGCCCTGCTCGTCTTCAATCACCAGTTGGATCTTGTCGCCATTGACGCCACCCTTGGCGTTGATCTCATCGGCGGCCAGCTGAAAGCCGTTGCGGATGGCCACGCCGTATTGGGCGGCACCGCCGGACAGGGCCTCGGCCACGCCCAGCTTGATGTCGGCAGCCTGGGCCATAGCGGCGCAGGCCAGGGAAATGGTCAGGGCGAGGGAGCGGGAAGCAAAGCGCATGGAGTCTCCATTGATGTGGGGTGATAAGTGGGTGCTTTGATGCAGCGTGACAAGCTGGCAAGCCATCGACTGTCCTTACAGACTTTTCGCAATCAATTCGTGCCGGAAGCCGTTCGGGCTTGTTGGCCATTCTAGCGCGGCAGGTCTGTGCCGGACGGGCCCCTGCCTGCGCATGGGCTCACCACGACGTTGATAGACTCTCACGATGACCGAAGACCTCTCCAAACACACCCCCATGATGGCCCATTACCCCTGCGGTATAGCATTCATGCGGGTTGTAGCCTGATTTCTAACTTTTTGGCGGTAATTGAGAGGTGAAGGTTATCCCCTTGTTCATCATCAGCGCCTGAAAGCTCACTTCCCAGGGTGAAGCCCCCCACTGACGCCGCCAAATCAGCCAAAAAGCGGGCGTTTTTGCCACCGTAAGTACCGCCAAATTTCGTTGGGCGGCCTACCCTGCCTGCCGCCAAATTCGATTGTATTGATGAGGCAAACCGCAGTACCAGCCAGCCCATGACATTACCCAATGGGTGACTTTTTGCATCAGCTCCACCGATCGTCAAATTTTTATGCCGAGATCAGGTGCTCTGTGACTAGCTCCCGCTTGTTGAATGACGCCCATGCAAACGCATCTTCCTTTGCGTATTTTGAAGGTGTCATGGTCGCCTCAATTGCCAACATGACGTCAAGGCTTCCAGCGGCAGCAGCCATGCGGTAGACCAAGAAGTCGTTTACGCTTGGGTTTGCACCAAGCGACATCAGTTTTTTTACGCTCTGCATATCTTGGCGAACAGACGCCATTGCTAAGGCTGCATCTTCGAGACCAAGCCCACGTGAGGCTGGCGTAAAGGTACCACTCCAAACCTCCGACATTCGTCCACGTGACCAATGCAAAAAAAATACGAACTTACGCTTTAGACTCTGCCAACTATCCATTGGTCACCTCCTGACCAATATCTATCTCACATTAAAATGAGTATTGCAATATGGTTTCTTGGCTTAAACGTGTGCTTAAAAAAAGGACGACACTTTCCGCAATAGTTGTCGCCAAAACAACAATCATGAATCGCTCACTGTTCGACTTCTTTGCCCAAGATGACATTAGGAATGCTATGACAGCAATCGGCTATACGTATGTAGGGAAACCGGGAACAGCCGATGCGAGCGATCCCGATTCATATCGTGCCTAACAGGCAACATTTCTTGTATTGACACTTCACGGTCTTGTGACATGCGCCCTGCTGGTCTGTTATGCACCGGCGCATAAAGTGGTGAACGTCATACGGCTACGCCCGAACAGTGGGCATGTCGTCCCATGAGGTGGAGTATTCAGGAGACTTCCGGTCTTGCTTCATTCCCCACCGCCTTGGTGCGGAGCCCACCCGCGCACTGCCAATCTTGAGGCACTCTTGCCCCACCGATCATTGACAGCATCCATGGCCGACATGATCTTGATCACGAAAGTACCGCACCGACCACCTCACCACCGTGTCGTCGGTATAAGTCTTAACAGACCAGAGGGCTATGCTTATCATGGGAACTTGTTGACCCTAATCGCGATTTCTGCGAGCTTGTTGAGACAAAAAAAACAAAAAGGAATCCCAATGAGCACCGCATCTACTCTCGGAACACTTTTCGCCTTCCTCGCCGTGGGTGGCGTAGCACTTGTAATCCTCAAAGCCAAGCTAGCGGCAAAGTCCGGTACGGAGGGTGAGAAATTCAAAGCCAAAGACTTGTTCACCCCCAACGAACTTGAATTTCTGGTTCGCCTCGAAACGGCAGCTCCTGAAATCAGGTTCCATGGCCAGGTCTCGATGGGAGCCATTCTTGAACCGACCGCATCGAAGAAAGATGGCAAGGCCTTTTACAGTGCACGAGGCCAATTCGCCCAAAAGCAAATCGACTTTGTCGCACAAGACCGCAAGACTGGACGAATCGTTGCCATCATCGAGTTGGACGACCGCACCCACAGTGCTGAAAAGGATGCCAAGCGTGACGCAATGCTCAACGGTGCTGGCTACCGCACCATCCGCTGGAATTCAAAAAACAAGCCAGACACGGCAGCTATCCGTGCACAGTTGTTTCCCGTTTCAACACCCCAACCCAATACGGTAGCAACGCCCAAGCCATGAATCCGCCGACCAGCTCACTGCGGTTTCACTAGACTAATTGGTTGCGACCTAGCCTCTCGGGGGTGCCCAGTCTCTTGGTGTTACATACGGTTCGTCACGGGTAATTCGACTTTGGCGATTTTGGTCGTGAACGTTCTTGTGAAACTGACTTGTGAGCGTCGGGTGTCCGAGGGCAACCGGGGCAGCTGGAATGGGATGCTGCCGTGGTTCAAGTCTTTTTTCGCGCGGGCGTTTCCTCTTTTTTGCCATCCATGCTCCTCCTACGAATCGCTTTGCAGTTTTGGCCGGTGAAACACAGCCAAGCATTCACTCACTGGCCGCAGCCTTGATCAGTTCGTCGATATCCACGGTGACAGGAAACCAAAGTCGACAAATATCTTTTACTCGTCCATCGTTTATGCGCCGGCGCATAAAAAGGAATCCACTCGACTGTCCACGAAAATTGCCGATGCAAGTCGCCGTCAAGGCACTTTATGCGCCGGCGCATAAGCATACGACCAGTCCACTTTTCGATCACTCTGATGTTCCGGATTTCCAGTTAAGTCCGTTTGCAAGCCGAAAAATTCCCGTTTCAGCCTGAGTCCCAGTGTCTCACTGCTACGGGTTTCACATTCCCAGATCTCTACAACTCGCCAGCCCTTTTCCTCAAGCAGAGCCTTGTTGCGCCGATCGCGGTCTACGTTGGCTTGAAACTTCAAGGCCCAAAATTCGGGCCTCGTTTTTGGGGTGGCTGCGAGTTTGCAATTGTGTCGGTGCCAGAAGCAGCCGTGAACGAAGATAACAGTGCGATGCTTTGCCAGCACAAGATCGGGTGTTCCTGGCATTTTTTTGCAGTGCAGCCGGAACCTCAGGCCCAAACGGTGGACCATTGAGCGCACCAGAAGCTCAGGTACGGTGTCTTTCCCCCGGATGGCCTGCATGACCTCCCGGCGTTTTGAAGGTGAGAAAACGTCCATGTACAGTTTGAATTGTGAGGCATTCCCAGAAATGCAGGTTGGCACGGACACCCGTGTTCCCAGCGAAGCTCAATTTTTTATCGCCCTCCACTGTCCATCGGCTCAAACTGGTATCCCTTAATCGGCCCTGTTTCGTACACAAAGCCCACAAATATCTTTTTCTCGCCCGCCGCTGGTGCACGTGCCTCGCTAAAATTTGACGATATTCGAATAAGAGCACCGACATGACCACTGGGAATGGTTTTCGCGTGGGGTTAGCCACGCGACCTACTACCACCTTCACATTTTTTCCTCCTCGCCAGTCCGGTGAGAGCTGGCTGCGCTCAAAAACGAGAGTGATCGCCGTTTGAATGATATGAACCAAGGTGTTGTTGCTGCAACTCTGCACCGGACGTTCAAAATGGCGGTGTGGGCAGGTGTTGAAAGTTCCGTCAAACTTCACATTGAGCGCGGTGATCCGCTGGAAGCCCGTGATGAACAGGGGCAAACCCCTCTCATGCTCGCTGCGGCACGCAATAAGCCCCACATTTGCAAGATGCTGATTGATGCCGGTGCCAGTCCGTTGGCGACCGACCCCAAAGGCAGGCAAGCACTCGACTTCGCTTTGGAGGCCAAAGCCATCGACGCCGCACGTGTTTTGGGTTGGTCCGATGCGGAAATCGTCACGGCGAAGGCCTCGGATGACCCACCGGTCGCCCCGTACATCTCCGTACATGCCCCGGCCGTCCCCGCAGTGCCCTTGGTGGTCGATGACATTCAGGTCTTTCTTCCTTATATCCACGACACACCCGAAGCGCCGATTGCCGTACTTGCCCAAGAAATTCCGATCCCCGCACCGACAGCCACTGTTTCCGCTCAACCCGAAGTCCCTCTGGAATTTGTTGACGTTACCTCTGACACGAGTGATCACCTTGATTGGATTTCCGAGGTCGACGCAGAACGTCCCGTCGAAGATCCCACCCTCCTCGAGGGTCTTGGCAAGACACACGACGCGATATCGGCTTTCAAGCCCATTGACTCTTCGGCGGATTGGTCTGACTTGGATGTTTTCCTTCCCGAAAGATCCACCCCACTGGCCAAGGCCGATGATCCGGAAGCTCGAGCCGAGCTCAGACGTCTTCTCCTGCGTGCCATGCGTGAAGGCAGCGTCCCAGCACTGAACCTTGACGAACTTACGCGCGACCCGGACGAGGTTAGGAGTGCGGCCACTGAGGCACTGATCGTCCGCATCATTGGCGACCTGGGAGGCGAAACTGATGAGCGCTTTGAATATCAAACGGCTCTCGAAGACTTCACGGTCCATGTGGATCCCACAGAGTCTGCTGAGGAAGACGACCTCCTTTCTGATGCTCTTGAACTTTACGACAACGTTTCCAACCGTCGCAACGATCTGCTGTATTTGTATTTCAGGGAAACGCAAAGAATTGATCTGATTGACGCCAAGCAGGAGGCGGCGTTGGGCAGGCGCATGGAGACTGGCTACAAAGACACCATGGAGGTCATCAGTACGAATCCCGTCTTAGTGACTGAGCTGCTCCATGTTGGCCTTGAACTGAAAGAAGGTCGCACCAGCCTGAGCAACATCCTGACTGGGTTACTGCTCCCCACCGATCCGATCTCTGACTCGCCATCCATTGCCGATGAAGCAGAAGAGGTCGACGATGTGGAGGCGGAATCCCAGACCCCGCAGGAGCGCATCGACGAAGTGCTGCTTCTGTTTGCGAACATACAAAACCTTGCGACATCCCTTGAATCGGCCCGCAAGACTTCTGGACCGGATTCAAAGGCCTATCTCGATTTGCAAGAGGCGTTGACCGCTGCCTGCCAAGTTTTTCGACTCGCTGACGCCGTCATTGAACAGATCATCCGACCACTTGCAAATAGTGCTGACGGGATTTGGCGGTGTGAGACTGCACTCCACACCCTCTTGGTAAAAGGCTGCGGATATCCGCCGCAGGACTTCATTGCGACCTTTATCGACACCGGTCCTCACACAGGTGCAAAGAGGCCCAACCCGTGTGATCTGCAATGGGCAGAAACGGAATCCGCGACTGATCTTCCTTGGGCTAACGCATTGAAGCCGCATGTCCAAACCATTGTCTCGCTGCAAAAGGAACTTGCCGCCATTGAAGCCGATGCCGGACTGCCCCTTCACGTGCTGAAATTTCAGCGCAAGAGGCTGTCCAATGCAGCCACTGAGATTCAACGTGCGAAGCACAAGCTTGCAGAGGCAAATCTGCGCCTCGTCATTTCCATTGCCCAACGCTATCGGCACAGTGGCATTCCCTTTGAAGATCTCATCCAAGAGGGCAATCTTGGTCTTTTGAAATCCGTCGACAAGTTCGACTACCGGCGCGGCTACAAGTTTTCAACCTATGCCACTTGGTGGATTCGGCAGGCTGTCAGTCGATCTGTGGCTGATGACTCACGCGTCGTTCGAGTGCCGGTGCACGCGCATGAGACCGCACAGCGACTCATGAAAGCTTACGAAGCTTATGAGAGCACCACGGGTCGGCTGCCCACCCTGACATACCTCTCAGAAACCGTCGATGTCCCACTTGGAAAAGTTCGCACTTTTATGCGGTCGACCTTCGAGACGATACCGATCACCGAACTGGCCGAGGTGGGCCTCATCCCCACTGAAAGCATGGATGACTATCTTGTCCCCGATCCCTACATAGCAGCATGTGAGCACGAGTTTTCTCGCAACTTGGAAGACATGCTTGATCAATTGGACACCAATCAGGCTCGCATCATCCGGATGAGGTTTGGTCTGTTTGGATTGGAAGAGCTCACCTTGGACGACATCGGGCGCCAATTCGAACTTACCCGTGAGCGCATTCGGCAAATCGAAACCCAAGCTTTGAAAGCACTTCGGATACTCGTTGAATTCGGGCTGGAACCCAAAAAGAAGATTCCAAGTCGGTCGTTGCAAATTTCGCTGCAAGTGTCCCCAGTCGTAGTTCCCACCATTCGCCCCTTGAGGCCCGAAGTCCGAACCCCTGTACCGCCTCGAAAAGTAGCCGAGTCTGTCCCCATAAAACCTAAACGTTCAAGCGACCGACCGACGGGTAGTTATTACGTTGAACAAATGTTGGCCAGAGCGACTGCCCTCGGACTTTCCGTATCCAGAGTACCGCTGAGTGATCGCACTGAATATTGGGTCCACTTCAACGACATCAGTTGTGCACCTGATTCGACCACTCGATCCCTGTTGCGAGGTCTGATTGAGATGGGCTTTGTATACGTCACCGGAAAAGGCTACCGAAAATGAGTAAAACCCGCGCAGCACCGCCACGTGCAGGAGCCATGCTTGAAGCCTTACGCGGACTTGGCTACTCCACTGCCGCTGCACTGGCTGACATCATTGACAACAGCATCTCAGCCGGGGCCACGGAAGTGCGACTGGACTTTCACTGGAACGAATCCCAAAGCCGAGTGACTGTGACCGATGATGGTCGCGGCATGGACGACGCTGAGCTTGAAAGTGCCATGACCTTGGGTGACAAGAGCCCCTTGGATGACCGCGCTGCCTCCGACCTTGGGCGCTTCGGCATGGGCCTCAAAACGGCATCCTTTTCGCAGTGCCGCCGGTTGACTGTGGCGTCAAAAGCCGAAGGATCTGCGGTTGCCTGCTTACGTTGGGACCTGGATGCATTGGCCGCCAACCCTGATGGCGACTGGCTCTTATACGAAGGTCCCGCCCGAGGCTCCGAAAAGTTTATCGACAAGCTGGTATCCATGCCCCATGGCACTGTGGTGCTTTGGGAGACCATGGACCGGATCGTCACGCAGTCCTATACCGTCGACGATTACAACGACATGATCGATCGGGTTGAGGCTCACTTGGCCATGATCTTCCACCGGCTCCTTCAAGGACCCCGCGCCAAGATCAAGATCTTCATCAATGACCGTGCTGTATCTGCTTGGGATCCGTTCATGGTGGGACACGTGGCCAAGCCCTTTAACTCTCCCGTCGAGAGCAAGATCACTGACGCAGGCATCATCGAACTCGAATGCCATGTGTTGCCTCACAAGGACCGGCTCACCCCCGCCGAATTTGAATCCGGGGCTGGCCCCGAGGGATGGACGGCCCAACAAGGCTTCTATGTCTATCGCAACAAGAGACTACTTGTCGCCGGTGGATGGCTCGGACTTGGGCAAGGCCGTGCTTGGAATCGTGACGAGGCCATTCGTCTTGCCCGTATTCGTCTCGATATCCCCAATACCGCAGATGCTGCATGGAAGATCGACATTCGAAAGTCAACAGCACGCCCCCCCGTCTCGCTACGCCCCTGGCTGACCAAGTACGCCGAGGACACCCGTAACCGAGCACGCCGGGTCTTTGCCTTTCGCGGCTCCCCGATGCCCGGTGCTGGGGGTGCTGCCATTGAACAAGCATGGAGGGTGGATCACACCGCCAATGGCTCGCGATATCGCATCGACGATAAGCATCCTGCCATCCAGGCCGTTCTCGAAAATGCTGGCAGTCAGCTCCCCATGATCAAAGCCATGATCCGTGTAATCGAAGAAACGGTGCCGGTGCAGCGCATATGGCTTGATACCGCCGAGAACAAAGAGACTCCTCGCACCGGATTTGCCGGTGAGCCACCTGAGGCCATCGTGGGCGTACTCAAAACTCTGTACCAGGACATGGTCGGGCGCCGTGGGCTCTCCCCCGAAGCGGCCAAGCGGACGTTGATGTCCACCGAGCCCTTCCAAAATTTCCCTGCTCTTGTCGCAGGCTTGCATTGAATCTGTTCTAACAATAACGACGAAAGATCTTCATGGCAGAAAACGACAAATCCCTGGCCGCTGTCGTCAGCATTGCTCAGACCCTTCTCAAAGCCGAAGAAGGTCGTATCAGCATCACGCCTGATGTCATTGCGGAGAAAGTGAAACTTGCCGCACTGGCACTCGCGAGCGTCTACCCCGAAGGTGTCGACCAACAGGCAGCATGCGTGGAACTGGTGCGCCGGTTTAGCCACTGGATTGGCAAAGATTCGAGCCTTGAAGACAACAGTGGTCATGAAAAGTGGCTCGATGCCTCCCGAAAGAAGGACTGGCGGTACTGGCAACGCTATCAGGGCTACTTGGAAAAGAAGCTCTCAGTTGAAGTGGTCGAAGCCTTGGACCGCTCCACCGACCGCATCTTGGGACTTCTGGAAGACCCCAAACGCCAAGGCTCATGGGATCGGCGCGGCCTTGTCGTAGGCCACGTGCAATCAGGCAAGACCGGCAACTATTCCGGACTTGTCTGCAAAGCCGCCGATGCGGGCTACAAAGTCATCATCGTGCTGGCAGGCCTTCACAACAACCTGCGCTCACAAACCCAAATTCGCCTTGAAGAGAGCTTCTTGGGATACGAGACCTCTGCCACACGGGATCCAGGTAAACCCATCGGGGTAGCCGAAATTGACAGTGATCCGAGCATCCATCCCCACTGTGCCACGACCCGTGCCGATAACGGTGACTTCAATGTGGCCGTCGCACGTCACTTTGCCATTTCTCCCGAAGAGCGCCCATGGCTTTTTGTCGTCAAGAAGAACAAATCCGTTCTGACCCAGTTACTTAAGTGGATCCGAAGCCATGTGGCAGATTCGACCGACAACGGGACTGGGCGCCGTATCGTGACCCGACTTCCCCTGCTTGTCATCGATGACGAAGCCGATAACGCCTCAGTGGACACCGGTGAGCAGCTCTTCAATGATGACGGCACCCCGGACGATGAGCACGAGCCCAAGGCCATCAACGGGCTGATTCGCAAGATATTGCACGCGTTCGACAAGTCGGCATACGTCGGCTACACCGCGACACCCTTTGCCAATATCTTCATCCACCGTCGCAATGAAACGACCGATGAGGGACCTGACCTTTTCCCACGGTCCTTCATCGTCAACTTGGCGGCCCCTTCGAATTACATGGGGCCAGCACGCATGTTCGGTCTTCGATCCACGGAGGGTCGCACCGGTGGTCTGCCGTTGATGCATTACGTCACCGATCACGTCAATCAGGATGCTCCTGGTGGGTGGATGCCCCCGAAGCACAACAAGGATCACGTCCCGACGTACGCGGGGCAAGAAATACTGCCGCCCTCATTGAAGTCTGCCGTGCGTGCATTCGTCCTTGCATGTTGCGCCCGTGAGATTCGCGGCCAAGGCAACGAGCACTCATCAATGCTCATCCACGTCACGCGCCTAGTCAAGGTTCAGAATGCTGTTCACTTCCAAGTGGCCGACTTCGTCACCAAGATGAAGCAGCGCATTACACGCGGCAATGGTGATGCTGAATTTCTCACCCAGCTCAAAGACCAGTGGGAGACCGACTTCATACCGACTTGCAAGGAAGTGGCCATCCTCGTTCCCGAGACTGGTGGACCGCCGAAAGTTCCAACATGGGATGAGATTCTTGCAGTCATGCCGGACGTCCTCTCCGACATTGACGTTCGCATCAGTAACGGCAAAGCCAAGGATGCTTTGGACTATGCGGCCAATGGCGGCAAGGGCATCAAAGTCATCGCCATCGGTGGCGACAAACTTTCCCGAGGCCTGACCCTTGAGGGCCTGTGCACGAGCTACTTTGTGCGCACGACCAAGATGTATGACACCCTGATGCAGATGGGCCGCTGGTTCGGATATCGCCCAGGCTACATTGACCTTTGCCGCCTCTACACCACAGAAGATCTTGTGGAATGGTTCGGCCACATCGCCGACGCCGCCGAGGAGCTTCGTGAAGAGTTCGACGCCATGGAGGAGGCAGGTGCCACCCCCGAGGTCTACGGCATCAAGGTGGAATCACACCCGATCTTGCTTGTCACCTCGCCGCTCAAAATGCGCACGGCTCGAACACTCCAACTTTCATTCAGCGGTGAACTGCTTGAAACGGTTGCACTTCGCAAGGAGCCAGCCATTGTCAAAAGCAATCTCGACGCCACGAACCGCCTCATTGAAGCCATGGGGGATCCAGCCGAAGGTCCCATCATTTCAAGAACTCGTGCAGGCAGTGAATCACGATGGAGCGGCTACCTCTGGCAGAACGTCCCCGCTGAATTCATTGCGGACTTCTTCCTCCACTACGCGACCCACCCCAAGGCACGCAAGGTCAACAGTGCACTGCTCTCAGAGTTTGTATTGACCATGGCCAAGCAGAAGGAATTGACCTCTTGGACGGTGGCGATGACCGGAGGCGGTTCCGTCAACTCGCACACCTTCGCACGGGGCCTCACCATCGATGCTTTGTTAGAGCGTACTGGGGACGACAAAATTCTAGACCGCTATTCGATTGGCCGTCTGCTTTCCCCGAAAGATGAGTCCATCGACTTGGACGATCAGGCCTGGCAGGCCGCACTGGCATCGACCATCAAGGCTTGGAAGTCCGATCCGGCACGGCAGAGCGACGGGGATAAGCGCAAGGAACCTGAGTTGCCCAATGGCCCCGCCGTGCGCCGTATCCGAGGCCGTGGAGCAGACGGCATCGCCCCGGCGCCTGAGCGCGGACTGCTTCTGCTGTATCCCTTGGACCCGAAGCTTTCCAAGGTCACCTCCTTGCTGGATCAAAGTGACCCTGTAATGGCCTTTGGTGTGAGCTTCCCGTCAAGCGACTCCGGGCTCAAAGTTGAATACCGTGTTGATCACCTTTTGTGGGAACAAGAATATGGCCCGGCAGAGTAACGAATTTTCCGTCGCGTGGAGTTCCCTCTCTGGGGATTCCGGTGACACCGGTTGGCGCACGATCGCCATCACCCCGGCGGGCCGCTGTGCTCTGAGTGCAGGGCGCAGGTTCCCTGGCAACGCACAGTCCATGCTGGTGGGGTTCAAGACTTTGGCTCTGCCTGCCACCGAGCGCTTGCCCGAAGGTCAAGGATTCAGTGTTGAGCGCGTAACGCTTCCGGGTGATACACGCTCATGGCTCGCCCTAACCCGCAAGGAGAACGGTAGCCCCGAACTATTCTTGGCCATGGTGTGTGATGTGGCGGGCCTACTTGATCATGAACATCAGGCCGACGACGCCCATTTGCTGCGCATCTTCCTTGGGCGTGTACGGGCCTGGCAAGAGTTCATGCGTAAGGGCGTGGAGACTTTGAGCCCCGAGGCCGAAATCGGGCTCTTTGGTGAACTTCTGTGCCTATCCCAGATCATCGACTTGGGCGTGTCCCTTGAAACAGCCGTTTCATCGTGGGTTGGCCCACTTGATGGCGTCCAAGACTTCGAAATTGGTACCGGTGCCATCGAAGTGAAGACGACGCTTTCACCTGTGGGATTTCCCGCGCATGTCGGCTCCCTTCAACAATTGGATGACGCCACTCGACAACCACTCTTTCTGGCAGGAGTTCGGCTTCGTCAGCTTGCCACCGGGCGCACGTTGCCCGAGCTCATTGATGATTTACGCGTGAGCGTGGCTGGCACGCCCGATTCCACTCGTCATTTTGCCGAGCGCATATTGCGGGCAAGATACTACGAGGGACACCGGGACCAGTACACACGTCGCTTTGAGTTGGCCGGACTTCGGATCATCGAAGTTAAAGACGCCTTCCCACGTTTGACACCGGGGCGTGTGCCCGTTGGAATTTTCAAGGCCACTTATGACCTCGACATAGATCGAGCGCCTGGCCTCAACATTGAATTGCGCGAAGCACTGAAACAATTGGGAGCACTTTGAACATGGAATTGCTGGATTTTCTGCGTGAAACGCAGGCTGAGGTCAGGTCTCAAATGAATGAGGGCTCCCCTTATGCTGAGATGATTTTTTCCGACATCGTCATGCAACACATGGCCGACATCGGCATGACCTTCGAACCGGTGGTCTGTCATCACCGGGGTCAATACCGCAATGCCATATTGCGGCTCAGCGGATACGCTCTCTCGGACGATCAAGACCAGCTCGACTTGTTTGTCAGCCTGTACGACGGTGTTGATGAGTTGACCCCTGTCCCCGATGGCGATACCAAAACGGCCGTTGAGCAGTGCCTTCGATTTTTGAGTCTGTGTGCCGATGGAAACATGGCCCAACGCTTGGACCCATCGAGCGATGTCGCCTCCCTCGCCGGAACGCTGCAAGCCATCTATAACGGCCTCGAACAGATTCGAGTCTTCGTGCTCACCGACAAGGTGGCCCGCTCCAAGAGTTTCCAGACCCGGCAAATTAGTGGCAAGTCTGTGCGCTTGGAGGTCATGGACATTGAGCGACTCCACCGCCATCTTTCCGAAGGCAAGCCGCGCGATGAGTTGATTGTCGATTTCAATGAGGTTTCAGGTTCACCGCTGCCTTGTATCTTTGTGCCTGGTGGCGATGAAGACTACGGATATGCACTCGCTGCTATTCCCGCCAACGCCCTTCAATTGCTTTACGAGAAGTTTGGGGCTCGGCTCTTGGAAGCCAACGTGCGTTCGTTTTTGAGTGTCAAGGGCAAAGGCGTCAATGCCGGTATTCAGCAAACGCTGCGCAATGAGCCCGGTCGCTTCATGGCCTACAACAATGGCATCGTGATCGTTGCCGATGAACTCCACTTCGGGCGCACGCCCGATGGCTCCGTGGGCATCTCGTGGATCAAGGGCCTGCAAATCGTCAACGGTGGCCAAACCACGGCGTCCATTTACTTCACCAAACGGAAGTACCCCGACACCGATCTTGACCGCGTCCGTGTGCCCGCCAAGATCATCGTGATGCATGCCCAGGACCCCGCCAAGGAAGAGGCCCTGGTGTCTGACATATCTCGGTTCGCCAACAGCCAAAACGCTGTGCGCCAATCTGATCTGTCAGCGAACAAGCCCTATCACGTCGAAGTCGAAAAGCTCTCCCTGTCCGTGTTTTGTCCCGATGGTGTCGGTCGTTGGTTCTACGAACGTGCAGCAGGCAGCTACAACACCCTATTGGCTCGTGACGGAACCACTCCCGCCAAGCTCAAAAAGATCAAAGAAGACATTCCTGCGGCCCGTCGAATCACCAAGACGGACCTCGCTAAGTACCTCAACGCATGGAACAAGAAGCCCGATGTCGTCAGCCTTGGCAATCAAAAGAACTTCGACAAGTTCATGGGCGAACTCGTTTCTGCCGACGGCATGGAGACTCCGTTGCCGACTGTGGCTGAGTACAAGACCATGATCGCTAAGACCAAGCTCTTTCGGGACGCCCAGAAGCTCCTACGGCCTCAGTTCCAAGCCTTCCAGGCCAATGTCACCGCCTACACCGTGGCCGTGGTCTCAGAGCTGATTGGGCCGCAGATTGACTTGGACAAAATCTGGATGAAACAGGGATGCTCACCGGCACTTATGGCCCAGATCTCCACATGGGCCAATGAAGTCAATGCCGTGCTCCACCGAACTGCCAACGGTCGCATGATTTCCGAATGGGCCAAGAGACCAGAATGCAAAGACGCCGTCTTAGGCGCACGCTATTCAGCTCCGGCAAAGGGCATTCCAGAAATGCGTTGATCGAATCGGCTGTGGTGACCATCTTACCCACCACTATGATTGACTTTGGATCTGTTATTTACCCCAATAAATAAATAACTGCTAACCAACTACGTAAATAGCACATATACAGTAGGCGCCTGAGTCGCAAAGGATTAAACAATTTTTCACCGGGACAGCATTGACAATTCAATTTATCAATGAGAGAAGCTACACCAAATTTCTCGGAGAAAAAATGAAAAACAACAAAGATAAAACTATTGAAAAAAAGATAGATCCTGATTTACAACTCAGCTCAAAGCAAGAAGCATTTGAAAGAATTGATGGCGTTCTAAATGAATTTCCAATGCTTAAATACGCAATCTTAGCTACGCTGCTGGGCTTTATTGTCGCAGTCTTTACACAACCAATGTAAATCAATAGAACTCTTTAATAATTAGGATCAATGATCCCAGTGTTATTAAAAACAACCCTGAGGAGGCAAAATTGGATGCTGCAATCATGGCTCCAACGATTTCCTTTGTAGGATCTTTTGGCTCAATCGATCCTGGTGGCGGGTTGCTTATCTTAAATTGGATGTACTCATCAAGTGAAATTGAATTTAATTTTTCTTTTGATTTAGGACTTAGAACTACGCCTAATGCGGTCCATATTGTACCAACTAATATAAAAATAGTCGCAATAACAGAAAAGAGGCCAGACCAATCAATACCTTTATCCGAAAATAGTCTTTTCAAAAACAACCGCTCAGCGAAGATTAAAAGACTTACGATAAAAATTATGTAAATTGTTGATCGCGGCTCCTCTTGAAAATCATGCAAAATTTCTTTTACCTTAATTAAAGGCCATTTGAGGAATAAGGCAATATAGTTAAGAATAAATTTCATTTGACTCACTAAATTTCAATTTGATATCTAGCATTGTGTCATAACAGTTAAGTTGGACACCCCATCCCCTTGACATCAGCCGGTTCAGTGCTGCTCACAGGCACCGTCATCGTCACTCAGAGGCAACCCCGTCAGTGCCCTACCTGCCATCGCGTTCACGCAACCTTAGGCAAGCCGATAAAATGATTTTTTCTTGGAAATATTCACTAAACAAATTTCTCAGGCCCGATTTGCGGTATATTTCAGTTGTTAGTGACGTTTTCCAAGAAATTTACATCAAAGGAGCCGCAGATGGCCAGCAAATCAGAAACCATGTCAGTCCCCGGCTTGGAGAAGTTGTTCGAAGACTTTCTTCGGACTTCGTGTGAGACCTTCCAAGCCCTGGAAACCGAATTCGGCTTTGGCGGATTGAAAAAACACTTCCTAGGTGGCGACTTCCCCTACTCCGTACTTCAAAGCGAAAAGCTTCCGACTTTTATCACGCACCACGTTCAGAACTCCCATGCATGGAAGCAGCTTGCTGAGCTGTACGATTTCGCTGTCAACGGCATAGCCACGAATGAGGACACGATGTACGTCGCGACGAACGCCGCTGAAATCCTCAGCTTGGCCAGTTATGACGAATGTAGGATGCATCACGCTTGGGAGCGCTTGGTCTGGCAGGCCGATGGCCGCCATGGTCTTGATAACGGCTATCCCATGGAATACCAAAAACTGGCCTATCTGGCTGATGTGGATATTCGTACCGTTCGCAATGCTGTCAGTGCAGGACAGTTGGTGAGCAGCAAGACCCAAGGCACCGACTTCGTAGAAAACGAGTCAGCTCGCAAGTGGCTTTCCGGGCGCCGTGGATTCAAGCCAACTGTCTATGCCGGTCAAACCGAAGTCAGTCTGGCCAACGTCAATAGCCCCATCGCCTTTGGAGCAATTCTCAAAGCCCAGCGTGCACGTATCGTGGAGGCAGGGGGCACGCTAGCCACCCAGCATCCCGCACTCACTGAGCCGGTCATAAACACGCTGGAATCGGGTGTCTTTGACCTGTCACTCAACATGATCAATCCGGTGGCGGACTACTACCAGATCGAGCGCAAGCAATTCTTGTCCAGCGTGATGCGAACGTTCTTCCCTGAACAACTTGCCGCGATTCAATCCCTGTCCAGCCTCAAATAGCACAACCGAAGAGAACACCCATGACCCATACCCCGACATCCGCACAAAGTGCGTCCGCAAGCATGACAGCACCCGAGGCCAAAAAACTTTCAGCCGTGGTGACCCGTGGCCCCAACAAGGGTACGGTCATGAAGCCCTACCGCGACAAGAACGGCTTCTTTCTTGTGAGCAAGGGCAGCAACCTGCGCATCGACGCCACGGAGGTGAGCAGCGAAGCTGACCTGCCGTCATGGGTTGCCCTTGGGTACGGTGTGCGCATGTCAGCCAAAGGGGTTGCACCATCACTCTTCATGCCCAAAGGCCTCGTCATTTCAAGCACGTAGAAGCAAAAAAGGGAGCCCAAACATGAACACAGAACTTTTAGAAAAATTTGCACCCGTACTGATCTCGCCCACTCCCCCGGTTGTGCGCGATTCACGGCTTCTCATGGACGTCGAGGGTGAAGTCGCCGTCTACTACTCACCGTTTGAATACATCAACCCCAAGGCACAGATCGTTCTGGTGGGAATTACGCCCGGCCCAACCCAGATGGTGAACGCCAACAATGTGGCCCGGCGCGAACTGCTCGCCGGTTCCACGCCGTTGGATGCAATCCGCACTGCCAAGCAAGAAGGTGCATTTAGCGGCGAACCCATGCGCACCAACCTGATCAGGCAGTTGGACCATTGGGGGATACAAACGTGGTTGGGTTTGAAAAGCACCAAAGAACTTTTCGAAGGCTCGCGGGATCTGGTTCAAACGACCTCCCTACTGCGATACCCTGTCTTCGTAGGTGGCAACGACTACCGAGGCACACCCGACATGACGCGGAACGTCCTGCTTCGCAAATATCTTCTTGAGCATTTTGTGCAGGAGGTACAAGACATGCCGGAGGCGATCTTCATTCCGCTCGGACCGCAAGTGCAAAAGGTAATTGACGCCCTCGTCGTGCAAAAGGTCCTGCCGAAAGAGCGCATCATTCGCGGCATGTTGCATCCTTCTGGAAACAACACCTACCGCATCAATTACCTGACCGGTGCAACGCGCGGTGCAATACCTCATGCGACCAATCCGGTCCCCTACGACAACGGGCGCCTCGATTTCCGTCAAATCTACCTCTGAGCACGGAGTCACGATGTCTAATTTCGCCTGCATGTCGCACCATGCATTCAAACGTGTTGGCCAGAGGACCCTGATGACCTGGAAGGAGGTTGCAAACTTGTTGGACCGGAAGGTGTGCGTCGACTCTGGCCATCTACCCGGCTTCTCCCGCCACCATTTTGTGTTTTACAGTTCGATGGACCAAACCTGCTTTGTGGCCATCCAAGACGTTCGAAGCGGGACCGTGGTGACCGTCTTGCCGTTGACCTACCAAGCAAGGCTCACGTGGGCAATCCCTGAGGAAACATGCGCACGAGCAAAACTTCTCTATGAGGAATATGCCCGTGTCGAAGCCGACAAAGCCAATGTGTTGGAAGAGAGGCGGAAGGCGGCTAACGCCGCAAAAATTGCCAGTGCAAGAAGCTTCGTCATCTCCATGCATTTCGTGGACGCCGAGGGCCAGTACAAAACCCAAAAGCTGATGTCAGTTCGCGCGGCCAAATACGATTTTGAAATCGACAATCTCATTCGGGATAAACAGTTGCCGGACCTGCTGCAAAACTGCCTTGAGCAAAGCAGCGTCCTTGCTAAGAGCATCAGCGCCATCACCATCCGAAATGGCCGGAAGGTACCACCGCATTACATCGACCTGCACTGATGGTCATTGCAGAAATGCAGCACAACCCAACCTGTCAAACTAAGCCCCATCGTAGGAACACCATGACCCCCACAGCCGAAACTCTCGCCTTCGAATTTTCGCAAGGTCTTCACTCGTGTCTCACCGAAGAGCAAATCGCAGAAGTCGTTCGGCGCAATCTTGCCGAGACTTCCCCCGGCATCTGCCACTCGCACGACTTTTGCGATGCGAACATGGTGCTCCACGAGGTGTTCATGAAATACGGGATGAACCCCGTGGAAGAAGGCGGAATGGATCGCTGGGGCGATTTGTGGAACCGCACTTGGAACATGGCCAAGGGATCAGGGTTCAAGGTCAGCTGATCACCTTGCAGGGCCACTGCATCAAACCAATTTAAGTGCGAGCTTCTTTAACGAATTCGCGCACGATTTCAGCAATCTTCCGGGCAAGGTACGGTGGTACAGCGTTACCGATTTGGTGATACTGCTGTGTCCGGTTCCCCTCAAAGAAGTAGTTGTCGGGGAAGGTTTGCAAACGAGCCGCTTCTCGAACCGTCAAGCTTCTGCATTGGGCCGGATCATGATGGATGTAGTAGTGCCCATCTTTGGCGATGTGCGAGACGACCGTGGTCGAGGGATCATTGGCCAACTGCACTCGAAATCTGTCTGTGAACGGGATAGATTCCGCCGTCGCATTTTTATGGGCAGGCTGCAACTTCGGCGGATAGGTCTGGATTTTTGGCGAGTAGTCGCTCATCTTCGCAAAGCAAGAGGCGAACAAATACCGTTGGATGTCTGAGCGCATGTGACTGCGCGTTTCATGCTGCAACACGCCCGCAAGCTTCGGGTCATGCAACCATTTTTTCAAATCGGTTGAAAGCTCTGTACTCCACTTCAACGAGGTGGCCGTGTAGAGAGAACCGACATCTGAAATCTTGGTGGCGTCCACGACCGCCGTCATCATTTCAAGTTCAAGGCGCATGCGATTTTCAGCACGCCAGCCCTTGAGACTGACCGGCCCGCCGTTGAGTGCGTTCAACCAGTTTTCGTGACTGTCCGGCTCCTTGGACAGTCTGCTGCGAAGTTTGGGCAGCCCTTCCAAGACTTGACTGACGCTCACCTGTTTCGCAACAGGCCTGAGCATCAACCGATCCGGATCTTTTCCGAGCTTGGCTATCTTCTCAACAAGATCAGATCGAATGCCGAAAAGAATCACGCGGTGGCGCCGCTGCGGAACACCGTACTCCTCGGCACGGATGATGAAATCTTCGGGGTCCAGCTCTTCTTTGTCGACCACGAACGACCGAATCTCATAGTGGTAGCAGTTCCCCGGCGACTGCAAGTCCTTCATGATGCGCTCGAAGATCGGCGAGCCTTTGTGCTGGGAGGTAAGCATCCCCTTGACGTTTTCCATCACAAACACCGTGGGACCGAATTCTCGGATGATGCGCAGGTACTCACGGTACAGAAAATGCCGCTTGTCCTTCTCGAAGGTCTCGGTGTCCTGCTGCCGCATGCGTGCCCTGCCCGCCATTGAATACGCTTGGCATGGTGGCCCACCTATCAGCACCCATTCCCTTGCCCCCTTCAACGCCTCACGGATGCACTCATCCACCTCCTTGTGGGAGGTCTTACCTAACTCGATGCACCGGGCCTCAAAAAGGGCCTTTTCGGCGGCACTCTTGGCATCGGGATGAGCAAACAGACTTTCACGGGTGATCTCACCGCGCACATACTCGTAGTAGCACGCAGGGACCTCCCCGGCAGGGAACGCCCGGAACAGTGCCCGCAGCGACAAGGTTTTGTGCGCGACAGGATCCTTCTCGATGGAAACCTTGACCTCAAAACTTCGCTGGTCATCGTCGACCAGTGAGGTAAATCCTTCGCCCAAGCCTCCTGGACCGGCAAAAAGATCAATGACCGGTATGGGTCCACGTCTCGTCATTTCAAATCGTTCTCAATTTTGGACAAGCACCAGACGACCACGGCAATGAATCCGTGATGCGCATGGGCTTTTAAAGCTATTTTGGTCGCCGCTGCGAGAGCTAGCACATCAACGTGCCCACTCAAATTCCCGCTGGTCATTGATTCAATGCTAGCGCACAAACCGTGCCTTTTGCCCAGCCCGAACAAAGATGCCCGGCTTCGGAAGAGACAGCACCGGCAACCTCGCTAAAGCGGTTTTCAGAGGGCCTAACGACCATCCACCAGCCGAATTGCATACTCATACAGGGCCGGGCAGTGGTGCTGGGAAAAGTGGGACTTCTGACGGAGCTTTCCGGTGGATGTCCGACTCGCTTTTTGAAGAAACCGGTGATGGTTTGAGCGCAGGGCCGCCAAGTCTTTTTCAAACGGCAGCCGACTCTCGTGAGCCACTGCGGTTCGGCTGTGCTGGAAGTCGCTGGTGTAGCACCAGTGCGTGTCGCCCACAGACGCATAGCTCATCTCTTCGAAGCAGTCTTCTTCACCCACAAGTTTGGTCAGGCAGTCGGCACCACAAAGCAGCATTCTCACCACCGAAAAGGACTCAGCCTCTTCGCCATCTTCCTCTGCCTCGAAATACGTGACACCCCAAGTCATGACCTCGACCTGACCGACGTTAAGCCGGAATCCGTTGGGCAACATCGTCAGAGACCATGCCGATGAGCCAATCGCCTGGCAATACAGGATCGAGTCTGACAACAGCTTGAAAATGACCTTTTGATCGTCTTTGAGTGGAATGACCGCGTCAAACAGTGATCCAACCTCGGCCACCGTCATATTTTTGTTTGGTTTCAATGGTTCCCCCTGGGTGCACAACCTGTGCGCAGTGCATGTTACATCCCCGGTCATCCGCACTGGCCGTACAGGCCAGCATCGCCCAGCCCTCGGCTGCACTGACCTGCACTGACACTGACCTGCACTGACCTGGTCTAAAGACGTGAATCAGCCTAGAATGAATATTTGGTGTTCACCAAACTGGAGCAATGGCATGGGTGCAGTCGAGTTCAAGGCCGAAAATTACGAAGAGACCTACGCGGGTCGATCCATCTTCGTCGAGCCTAATCGTGACCCCTATCGCGGTGGCTTCGAATGGTCCGTGTGCAAGGACGACGTTGAGCTTGAAAGTGGCTTGGAATTTACAGTGGACGAGGCCTTGAAGGCCGCGCGTAAGTCCGTAGACGCCATGGATGCCTAATTCCGGGCACCACTAGATTCGCACATCGCTCACTCGCTGAATCATTGAGCATAGTGTCCACGACCGATGATCGTGGACACTTTCCTTAGAGCCGAGTTTTTTCACGACCTCCGCCTTTCGCTGCCACTGGCCCGATCGCGGCCAGCAGCTCAACACCGAGCTCAATGGCGTCTTCGGCAATGTCGGCTTCCGCCAAGAAGTACACCCACATGACTTCCTGCACCACCTGGTTAAACAGATTCACCCCCAGCTTGACCGGCTTCCTTGAACCTGCAAACTCGTACCCGATCTGGTGAGCTCCCAATTTCAGTGAATCCGTGCCACGTTTGTAGGCCTGCTTCTGTTTGCTAAGGATCCGATCCGCGAGCCCCCGCCACGGGTGGCGAAAGGCACAGAGCCAACTCGGAGCCGCACCGGGAGCACAGGTCTGCTGCCCAAACCACTCCACACTGATCGTTTCATTGAAAAGCGGAACGTCCGACCCACCAAAAGGCAAGGTCACGGTCATGGCACTGGATTCGCCCCGCCACATTTTTTCGAAGTACGAGCCCTTCTTTCGCAGCTCACTGGCGATCAGTGGCGAGCGGCTCGCCTGGCAGCATTGACGAACATGAGCTCGCCAATTCCGTTCCTCCTTGGTGCTGATCAGCGAGGGATCAGCTTCGTAACGGTGATGGGCATTGGATTTTTTCATTTCGAACTCCTTACAGACGGCGAACAGACTGAGATGAACTCGACTTGTTCCCATTGCCATCCTTCGAGATCTGAGACAAATGATCCGAATTCACCTCCGGCACGTGCTCACCCAAAGCCACCTTAGTCTTCTCGGCTTGGAATGTCCCCTGAACTTTCATCACAATTTGTTTAAGCCTTGGACCTGCATTGTTTACAAATTGCACACCATTGATAACAAGTCCTTCGGGAGATTTGGAACAAACAGTGTGGAAATAGGCATAATAAAATTTATCGATCATCTTTGAACGAACCGATCCTTCGATAGGATTTTCTAAGCGAGACATCAAATAATTGGCCGCAAATGTGTATGCATCCATGATCTTTCCAAATTCAACCTCGTCATCAATGCCATTTAAATAAACCATTAAATAGTCCAAGCATTTTTGTGACTCATAAGCAAACGCTGCAATGATTGGTGAATAATATTCAACCGCTCCAATCGAAGACTTAACCGGCACAACCACATCAAGCATCGATTTGCCTACATAGTTTCCCCAAATTACCAGTGCTTCCATTGCATGCTCATCATCTTCAATGATTGTCTGGATAAAAGCCTTTTCCAAAGCATCATCTGTAATCATTGAAATAGATTGCATTGAATTGCAATCAACTTGATTAGGCATAACATTCACTTGCGATTTTTCTGAAACATAAGCTTTGTTATGCAAGGCAGCCCTTTCTTTTTTCAGACTATTTGACGTGTGTTCACATCCATGCCCTGTCGATATAAGCTTCTCTCCAAAAGACCATTTTTTACCATTACGTTTCATCATCATATAACTCCTAAATCTTCTTCCAAAAAGCAGAAGAATTAGGCGAATTGTCTGCGCAATTTATTCAAAAAAACCATTCTTAATTAGGAATGTCCAGCAATGTCCACAGATGTCCACGGATGGCCTCTATTGCATATTAATTTATTTGAAAATTCGCATAATACCAACAGCAACCAATGTGAAATCAGTTCACTTACAAGCCATTTCGGTTCATTTTTAGTCGGCTAACGCCCGTTGATGATCGAAATATTTCAGGATTCAACGCACGTTTGAGCAGCCAGATGGTTACATTGGGTTCTCCTCACCAAACCCAGCCACTCATGAGCAATAAAGACAAGCGACGGCACACCGGCAGTGAAGCCGAGCGCAAAGCTCTCATTCGTGAAGCCATGGGCGCGTACTCCGATGCCGAGGCCGTTTTTCGCCCGTTTTCAGTCGCAGAAGCCTGCACATTTCTCGATCGCAGTGCGAAGACATTGCAGCGAGCGCGGGCCGCGCGAGACGAAGCTCTAAGGGCTGGCACGCCGATCGATGGCCGCTCACTTGCCTCGATTAATTACATTCCGCCAGAGGTAGGTGGACTTGCGTTTGCATATCAACAAACAGAGCTGCTCGCATTTTGGCAACGGTATCTTGGCGGCACCGCCTCATCGCTACCCAGCACAAACGCCGCACCTGGCAGCACCACCACGATGCGTCGTGTGACCAGCTTCACGGAATTCATGACCACTGGCCTGCCCGATCAAACCTGGCCATTCTCGATCCAGGAAGACGGTACACCACTGGACTTCTTTACTGCCATGGATGCGAAGTTGCTGACCGGCAAGGCCCAGCGCCTGACTCTTCGGGACTTTGGAACACTGCTGGCCAACGCCGCCAGCACCCGTTACGCCCAACAGGAGGCAGATGACATCGCTGGCGTCAAACGGAACTCAGTGACGGAAGAATGGCCCGACTTTTACGCCGAAGAATTCGAGGATGATGGCGAGGAATAGCGATAAGCTCAGAGCGCCGAATACGGGCCGCAGCACTTAAGAAGCTTGACTGACCGCCAGCTCATCAACCGTAGGATCTTTGCCTGCGAGATCGATGCCATGAGCCTTGGCCGCACGGCAGAGCTCATCAATGATGCATTGCCCGTCCGCACCGAACCGGTTCACCGAACAGGTAAACGACATGGCGCATGCCCATTGGGACGGCATGTCACTGAGTTCCCGAGATGCCATCCACGCCCTGTAAAGTGGCGGGACGATCCCCTGATGGGTCAGAGCCGCATCAGGACTCGTACCCCACATGGTCATAGCAGGGCCGGTCGCACTGATGTAGGCCATCGGTCCCACGGTTTCAACGCTCACTTTTGAGACCGTTGAATGCAGCCAGAACTTTCGCAGATGTTTCCTCGTTTGATTGGAGTGTCCCTGCACTCCTCCTGTGAGAGGTCCCTCACGCTGCATCCGTTCCAGCAAAGCGTGAGCTAGTGCGTGATGATCAACATTACCCAACCCACCGCCAGCAATCAAAGCATTCATGGCTTCCTCCTAGAACAGGAATAAAGAGTACGTGGAATCGGCCTCTTGGCCCCAGTATTCTTGTCTCTACCGGCCTCGGAATCAATCACAAGTTTCCAGAGCAGCTCCTGATTCAATTAATTCAGCTCCTGTATCATGTTTATCACCTCAACTCCTGTAACGAATGGCCCCAATGGACGACACCCAAATTGACAAACTTGACCAAGAAATAGCCGCCCTTCAAGCCAAAAAGAAGGCTCTATTGGACAAGAGCCGAGGAGAGGCACTTGCAACGACACGCGCCAGTGTTGCCCGTTTCGGTTTTACCGCACAAGAACTTGGGCTTTCGGTAGCCATGGTGCCAAAGGCCAAGAAGAGCGATGAAGGCACCATGAAGTCCAAGGCACCTGCGAAATACGCCAATCCAACCAATCCGTCACAGACCTGGGCTGGTGGTCAAGGAGCGCGGCCTCATTGGGTCAGAGATCATTTAGCCGCTGGCGGCGCACTGGATGAGTTGCTCATCAAAGCGTAACCATGGCGGGTCGAGCTAGAAAAGGTGACCCGCCCCCCCAAACAGGCAACACCCACGACGTCTAAGAATGTCGCCCATTTGATGGGTTGACTGCAATATTCATGTCCACATTTGTGTACAAAGTGCAGCAGGTAGTTGGAATCGACTTTACGGTTTTTCCTTGGAAACTTTTGCTGGCCGTTGTGGGGTACGGGCCTTCACCACTTTTGCCTCTGTGGCCAAAATTTCTGAATGGATCAACCGTTCAATGATGTCGATTACGACATTCACATCGTCAAGCGTCGGTTTGTGAGCCCGGTGAGCTGAGGCGTGCCCCACATCGATGGCCGTCGCAAGGGCATCAACATCACGCTCACTCATATGGTTAGCGGCGGCAAGGGCGTCCAAGCCCTTTTTGAAGTCGCCCTTATCCCCGACGGTTTTCTGAATCACCACATCGATCACCGCACGTGCGCCCATCATTGCTAAACGACGACTATCCGCATTAAGCGCGGCATACACCTCTCCGAGCAAATCGTAGTATTCACGAGGCGTCTTGTACCAACCAAACCATTCAGGCATCCGCCTGGCGAACCGGGGCGGAAAGTACGAAGGCGGCACAGGGCCGTCTTGACGATCATCTTCGGAGGTCCACTGCACTCTTGTCATGGTGACATCGTCACACCCACGGCATTGAAGCATTTCCCACACGGTACCTACATCTACAGAATGATGGCCGTCGTCCTCTTCAAACGTGCGCGTGCTCGCTGCCTTGTGAATCAAGTTATGTTTGGTCTCGTGCCCGCACCGGTTGCAGTGCGACCAGATAAAGTCAGCTTTAGTGGCCATGGCGCACATGGTATGTTAGTTCTGAGTTGCACGGGAAAGCAGTGCAAACAGATCCAAGTTGATGTTGGTTACAACCCTATCGGCCTCCTGCAAAAGTGGATTGCCGCAACGGTTTTTGTCTCAGTGACAACAGGACCACCCACACCCAGATCACTCGCAACGACAGAGATCGCTGAATGCTTTTCGATCGCACGCAACAAGGTCGTTCGCGGCTGAAATCCCAGGATTCAAGTCAGGCATCCCAAACCCAATTGATTACTCACACGGCTCTTTTCTTGACTTTTAAGGCCAAACATCGTTAGGTTAACCCTATTCAATGCTAGGCAATCATGATTCATCCAATTCCAACAACTCTTGTATTCCAAACGCTGTCCACTGACCCAATAGACAGTGATGAGTGCAATCGACTTGGATTGGGGATCGAGGTCAGCATTCAGGCCTGGACTGATGATTTATTGACCTTTCTGTTCCCAAATCAATCACCATTAGAAATCTCCAATGACATGTTGATTGATTTATTGAAGATTAAATCTAACGATATAGCGACTTTCGCGACTAAATCAGCTTTCATTGATCAAGGGTATAGCACTCGGTGCACCACCATCATTGAGCCGAACCTAGAACGGAATAGGCTGGTCATAGAAGCAATGGCGACATCTGAGCAACAACTCGACTTAGAACAAGCAATCATTGCTTACTTAGCCATGATGTTCAACGGCCACGCTCGAATAGAAATTATTGAAAATATAGACGGTAGGGTCTCAACCATTACCATGACACAAGGAAGCCACGGTTGTGATGCTCCTTCAATTGGGTCAGGTCAAATGATCAGGCTAGAAGTCAATCTTGATTGTGGAAACTCATCTCAATCTTTAGCAAAGAAAATATCCTTAAGGGCGATTGATGAGCTGGTTACACGTCTACCCATAAACCACAAGACAACACCTGGTGCACGTCGTCAGAGTGCATTAGCCATGCTTGAAGCTCTACTATTGGAAGCCATCGAAAAGTCTGGGGCCACATTGAGTCGTATAAGCATTTTGGATCTATCTAACCTTGATGCTGCAAATGCAGCTATTAAATTTCAATGCGTGATCGAAAACACAACTACTGAATCATTCGAGAAATTAGATAAGGCACTGAAATCAGTTATTTTCGATCTCACCAACTAGCTCTTTTTTCTAATTTGTTCTCTTTCAGCAAGTATCTGCAACCCTCTCTTCAGCAATCTATCCTTGGCAATGGATCGTTCATCACCTGTGCGTCGTTTGGGTGTGTCAATAGGTATATCTTTTTTCGGATTCATTTTTTGATCTGCTTTTTTTACATCAAGACCTAACGGATCTTCAAAAAATGGAATGGCTAATAGGGTATCGATTGGATCATTACTCAACCACGCAGCTATGTGAACAATCCAATAAGCATCTCTACCGCCAAAGTTCAAACATGGAATTTTTGGAAGAGTTCCTCTTGCACGATAATTCCATACGGATTTAACAGGAACACCCATGACCTTGGCCAAGTCTTCTAAAAAGAGAAGTTCACCAGTTACTCCATATTCTTTTCGAATTCTCTCTATTCGTGAATCGTATTTTCTCCACAAAGATTGATCATCGGCTGTTGATTCGTTGTTCATTTAATGAGATACCTAATTGCAAGAATTCAGCCTCTCAATAATTCATCACAGAGTCAACACTAGACTTTACTTTCGAATTTACGCATGGCGATTCGAGATGCATGAGTGATCATAAAACTCAATTTATAGAGAATTATCTTACCGCTCTACGAGCAATGAACCGATTTATTTGGCGCATTCGTGGCGCAAGAGTGTGTAGATACCCAGGAAGTAAATAGCCAATACAATTAATTCAATATTGACAAAACATACACTTCAATCGCTAATGCGCCAACACAACACTGGTGTTATGCATGAATACCATTTCATTGGTGCCTCAGACCGGCAACCAACTCTTCTCTGACAGGAACCGAACTATTCAGATTTGATTCGACTTCCCCTTTGAAAACCCTCAATATTTGATGAATGGCTATTGCATTAATAGTGCGCCAAATCATTATTAATACAATCGTGGCGCAATTTTGGCGCACATTGATGCAATCAACGGAGTCTATATGTCAATAAGAAAAAGAACCAACAAAATCGGAAAACCATCGTTTCAAGTCACCATACGAATCAAAGGTCATGAGACCATGACTGAGACATTCACAGCCAAGGAAGATGCAACCAAATGGGAGCATGCGATGACAACAGCAACCAAAGATTCTGTCTATTCAATGCCTGATACAAAAGGATATCGATCTACATCAATTAAGACTGCATCAGAAAATTATCAAGCATCTGGCAAATGCACCAAAACTGTTAAAGCCAATCTCAATGTAATCGAACGGGAAATCGGTGATTCTCTTCTTGGTGGAATTACAAAAATCTTTGTAGCTGATTATATTAAAGCGATGCTAATAACCAATTCTCAATACGGGCGCTTTTACAAGCCTGCATCTATTGTTAAGCAAATTCAGGCATTAAGAAATATAGTTAAATTTCAAGCTGAAAGTATGCGCGTTGAGCCACCACTCTCAGTTATCACATCAGAGGCTCTGGGAGACGACTGGGATGATGAAAGAAAACGAATCCTTACAAAGTCTGAAGAAGAACTCATCCGGAATAAACTTAGAACTTGTGAATATGGAAAACATTGGTCATTGATGCTTGACATAGCACTTGAAACCGGAGCCAGACAAGCAGAAATCATCCTTGCAGATCGTACGGAATTTGATTTAAATGAAAAAGTTTGGATCATTCCCGCCGCACATACCAAGAGTAAAGTCGAACGTCAAATACCTCTTTCTATAAAAGCGTTGTCCTGCGCCAACCAATTAGTGGCATTATTTGATGAAGAGACCGTGCGTCGTGCTTCACTTCCTGAACCACAAGAATCGATCTATCGCATATTCTGGGTATTTTCTACGCCCAGCTCTGTTTGTACCGGATTTAAAAAACACATTGATTCACTTAAAATTATTGACCTCCGTTTTCATGATTTGCGTCATACCGCCATTACTCGTATGGTATTAACTAAACGAAAACTTAGTATCTTTGAAATCATGAAAATTAGCGGTCACACCACAATCAAAATGCTCAACAGATACGCAAATATTCGAGGAGGCGACCTAGTTAAACGAATGGAATGAGTTGAACACTACGAGACAGTGTCAAATGAAATAATTTATTGATCAATTCACTGTCTTAATAAAAAACTCCTCCCAATTTCTAATCTTTCCAGAAATTATTTGATGATGATAGTATGGGGATACAACATACATATTCCCATCATCAAATGCGTAATGATCAGCTTTTGGTTCGCCGTGATGGAAGTTATAAAGTCGACGTCGCATATCACCAAATATGTATGGAGTTTCGAAAATACGCGTGGTCACGTCCTCATCTTCTCCGGGGATAGGTACTAAGACCATTTTTTCTTTCACTGGGGGAGTCACTGGCACAGATGATGTGAAAGGCTTCTTTGATGAAACCTCAGCACCTAGTGACTGTACCTGGAAAGGGATTTGATTGACCTCCTTCGCAGAGGATGCCGTAAGACCTCTCCTTACTGGTGTTTCGTCTTCGGAATGAGGTTTCAAAGATTTAATCTCAGTATTTTTCGAATGTTTATAATTTTTAATACTTGGTTCCGCTTCTATATATTTAGAGGCTTCCACTATAAGATGATTTCCAGTCAGCAGTGCACAGGTAATTTTTTTTGCGATTTCTTTAGCTACGGAATCATTTGCCAAATACAAATTTTCATTGTAATTCTTACGTAACCACTCTCCACTTACTTTAATTCCCTGTCCTCCCAGGATGTCGGCCATTTGTTGAAATGTCAGTCCTGCTTGCTTCCAGCCGCTAAATATAGTTACACCACTTTTCATTAAAGCAACAACGCTGGGTTGCTGCTCTCTTTTTGTTGCAACGTGTTTTATCGCTTTTGCTATGGCATCAGTTTGACCCGGATATTCATCCTTATTTTCAATTTTTACCTTCGTTTTCATCCATGTCTCCTTTTATTTATTTCGTCATTATTTTTTCATCAATTTTTTAAGAAGCAAGTAATTTATTGTAAATCCAGATCTCTCAAATTCTGCCGATATTTCCAACCATGTGCGACCAGCATTACGTCGCAATTTAATTTCACCTTCAAGACTAATTACAATTAAACCTACCCAAGATTCTTCTGAAGTATTTTCTATTTGTCTCGATTGATCTTTAAGAAAAGTGCTTCTGTTTGATATTAGGCCGGATTGATTTGGCATGATGATGCTATTCAATCTATAACTCTCTTCTTTAGCCATAGCTCTTCGTATTTCCCAAGATCGATATTTCTTCGAAATTTCTTGGGATTCTTGAATATTAGCCATATTTTTATTACTGAGATACATTTCGGAAAAATATCTGAGACTTATATTGCAACCTAAATTCTCGAGAATTTCTACTATATTTTTATAACTTAATCGAGCCAAAACCAGCCCATGTATCATGGTTATTTGAGTCCGTATAAAGGCACTAGGTCGTACTTTTGTTCTAAATGGCAGGCTGTTTTCTGATTCATTCGGCAACAGTAATGTAAACAATTCAATTGACGCATTTCTTGATTCAATACTCATGATTCACCGCTGATACTTGACTCACGGCTTGCATTTATTTTTGATTTAGCCAAATAGAAGTATTGACGAATTGATCGCTCTGGTACGTCAAACCCAGCGAATTTAAGTTGTTGTGATATTTGATTCCAGCGCATCCCATCCGCTAATTTTCGTTCAATCACATCAAATAAGCACTCAATGATCTTTGAACGAGTCATCCTTTTTATGCTTGAATTGACATTTGTTAATTTATTTTTATTTAATTTTCGGACTGTTTCATGGGAAATTTTAATGCCGTAACATGACAAATTATCAGATATCTCTCTTGCCGAACTTCCCATACAAGTTGACCGATTTATCTCAGAAACGAGCAGCGACCGCGAATTGTCTGTTGCTTTTTTATTCAGTGAATGTGATTCCTTTGAACGGGTTTTTGAGATATTTTTCATAGTCCTATATGAATAGCATACTTATTCTTTAACTTCAAGGGTTTGGCTTTACCACTTATCTGGTCACACTGTCGCTATTATTTAGTTCACTAAATGTTTTAAAACGATCAACTTTGATTGCAAAAAATAACGCCACTATCATTTTTTTGTTTGACTTATATTCCTTGCTTTTTTGTAAAAATTGCCATTTTTTTGATCGATAAAGATCTTTCGAATTCGCTCTTCATTTGAAAAATGAGATCAGAATTGATATCTATTTACCTGATGATTTCAAAATTGCCTTTGACATTAAAATAAAGTCGAAATATCAAATTCAGTTTTGAATATCAATGAATTATTGTTTGCAATGTAGGATTTTAAGAAAAGACACATATTTTGATTTTTTTGTACGGATTTGTATGTTTGATAGTCGTATTTTTGTTTCTCTTACACCATTGCCCTCCCGGCGGGGTGATTTCGGAACTTCTCCTCTCAAAATAGAATTTTTTTAATGTTTACATATTTTTGGAAATCTCAAGGTACTCTCCAATGAAAAATAGGTGTTTTTTGATGTTTACAACAATTAAATCATTACGGGTTTACTTTCTATGTACGTTTTAATTTTTTTCGTGAATAGGCTTAAAATTAAGAATTTTGTCTTTTCAGGAAATTGACTCACACCTAGTCGCATTGCCTGCGGAAGGTGCATTTTTTGAGAATTTATATCCAATCCTGCTTTCAATAGATTATTGAGCGTTAACTGAATAGACTTGAATTTATAAGCGACAGGATTTAACGCTTATATTTAAAACATGCATGATTCGTTGTGGCGATGGCGCAGCACCAAGTACATCTCGATTGCACAGAACTCCTTTACATCAGATTTCTGGCAAGAAAAGCATGGCTGACGCCCCGAAGCCGAGATTAGGTGGATAGGGGGGGGTGAAGGCAGTCTTTGACTGCACAGAACGGCAGGGCCAAGTTGGATATCGCAGCCACTCGCCAAGCACTGAAACTATTGACCCACATTGACCTCGAGGTGTCACTCCGCGAGTTCAGCGATCAGGTCAGTTCTCATGGGGTTCGGGTACTGCTCGTCCATTGATTGCAGTAGGCCCCAAGCCGAGCTTCCATCCTTGGCTTCGATCTGAAGGTCAGCCCCCGCATTGAATAGCAACCGAAAGGTCTTGTCGAGATCTTCGCCCCAGCCCGTATGTCCACAAAGGGTGATGATGGGCGTGTCGCCGGTGGAGTCCAACGGGATGTTGACGTTCGCACCGTTTTCGATCAGATGCTCGACAGCTCTAGGATGTGCCCCGCCGCCCCACTGTAACGAACACATCGCATGCAAGGCGGTCATACCGGTCCCCTCCATTTGCGCGTTCACATCAAAGCCGCCCCACATCAGCGCACGCATGCAAGCAATTTCGCCATGCAGCCCTTCGAACTCCTTTTTGTTGTGTGCAGCCCATGGAATCAGCGGCAATCCTTTTGCAACTTTCCTCTCCATGCAGACAAAGGCAGCGATCATGTAGTTGTCCATCATGTCGCTTCGAATCCGGGAAATCAGGCCCTCAGGTGTGCATGTCGCGTATACGCGCCGGTAGTCATCGCCGATGTCGTGGGCCATCATGCCCTTCTTGGCTTCTTTACATACCTCTGCAAAGGCCTTCTTGGACTGATCACCCCTCAGGTCCTCTGAGACCAGTGCAAGCTTGAAACTGTCGTCATTGATGATGGTTGTCATGTTTTCTCCCATTTTTTTGATATCTGAAGACCCCCGAGCCCGTGCCCTTGAATCACTGATCGAACACTGTCGAACTATGGAGTATGAATCCCGTCTGGCCACCATTGACCAATTTCAGCCTGTAAAAACACTAGATGAGTCGCATCAAGCGCACATCGACGGCCATAATGGCACAAACGGTTTTGGAGAAAAATTTGAACAGTGCACAACAGATGCCCCAGAACAATCCATTGGCATCGCCTCAACGGGAAACAGCAGGTGCTAACACCTTTGAGAAATTCGAGTATCAGTACCATTGGGCACTTTGCCGAATTCTTGGTGAGCATGAACACTCCAATGATTACGTCGTATTCATAGAGCTGCACGAAGATGTCGTTCTCGCTAGCTCCTCAGATGTAGCTAGCGCCAAGTTCGAGTTCAGCCAAATCAAAAATGTTAGCAGTACACCTTGGACATCAAAAAAGCTGACATCAAAACCAAAGGCTAATTCAAAGAAGGAAAAGAACTCCATTCTTGGAAAAATGTTGCAGGGCGTTCGCGGCAAGCCGTTCTTAGACCGTTTGAACTCCATTGATTTGGTGGCGACTTGCGGATTCAATCTGAAACAAAAAAAGGACGGCTTTAAGTTATCGGTCATCACTATGGGTGACCTTCATGATGAATGCATTGATGACATTCAGGCTGCAATAGAAGGTGAACTTGGAGCTTTTCCACTCCCAAAGACACTCAGATTCGTTACACCTGATTTACCTTCTTCAGGATTCCAAGATGCAACTATCGGGCGCATTTCAAAACTCGTCGATTTGAAATCTCCTGATGTTAAATGTAATGCTTCTACCATTTATCGCGTACTTATTGATGACCTTCACCGAAAAGGATCTGTCACCTTTGATTTCACCCAATGGGAGAATCTGGTTAAAAACAAAGGTGTGACTCATAGCGATGTCGATAGAATTATCTCTGCACATACTCAAAACAAAGGAATTGAGCTATACCGACAAGATTTTGAGGATATCTCCAATGAGCTGGGATTAAAGTTCAACAAAAAAATTGAACTAAGACATGCATTCGATCGCTACTTCAACGCTGTTCGTCTTGATAGAACACTTATCGCCCTTGATAACCACCACGCAGCAAAAGAGGTTGTTGAAAAGAATTTCGCGGTATTTAACGACAAAGGTGCAGCAGCACTTATTCAGGCAGCCATGGCGTCCTTGCCAGAGAATGTTAAGAAAAATCTCGTTGATGATGCATCAGCTCAGGCTGCAATAATCTACGAACTTCTTTCAAAATGCTATGAAAAATAAACCCTCCATCGATAACTTCAAACTTCTAATAAGAAGCCTCAGGACAAATCAGCATGTCAAACTTGGTCTTCAAACGTCTAGTAATCGCGTCCGATACCCAAAAGTCAGCAAACCTATTCAACTTCCAACCCCGATTCAATCTAATAACGGGGAATGACAACAGTCTAGGCAAATCAACCCTCGCCAAGCTTTTGTTTTGGACACTTGGTGGCGATCCAGATTTAGATATAACCTGGCAATCGTTTGATGTACGTTCCATGGTGGATTTCAATATCGGGAATTCAACTTATCAAATTGGACGATATGCCAACTCGATGTTTCTCAAATATCCGAACGGCAAATGGCTGAGATTCCCAAAAATTACGGGCGACTATTCAGAGGCTTTCGCTGAGATAGTTGGTTTCGGTGCCCTGTTGCCGAACCGCAACGACACCACAAAACTCGAAACACCTCCACCGGCATTTTATTTCTTACCCTTTTATGTTGACCAACAGCGCAGTTGGTCTGAAGCCTGGCACAGCTTTCAACATCTTGAACAATATTCAAGGTGGCAAAAAACCATCATTCAATACCATACCGGCTATTTATTGCCTGAATTTTTTGAAATTGAAGAAAACATAGCTCACAGCAATGTCGAACGAAAAACAGCGGAAGCAGAAGTTAAAAAAATTGAAACCGCTATTGCGGTTGTTAAAGCATATATTCCAACAGCAATTAAGACCGTAGCACTCACCACCGCTGAATTTGACGCTCTTTCCGCAGAAGTCAACGTTGACATAGCCAAGCTCCAAGAAAAGCAGGAAGACCTGCTTAGAACAATCGCAGGTCACCAGACTGAGCGCCTTTACATTCAAGGGCAATTGGATCTTGCAAAATTAGCATCAACAGATCTTGAAAAGGACTATGGCTTTACCGTTCAGTGCATTGATGGTGAAACTATCCTATGCCCTCTGTGCGGAACTGTTCATGACAACTCGTCACCCAATCGGGCTTCTATTCTCGCTGACAAAGACGAGGCAAGTAGTCAAGTCCAATCTCTATCGGAAAAACTTGCCAAGTTAGAGGTGAAACTTATAGCAAACCAGAAGCAATTAGACTTAACACGATCTGAAATTGACGCTATTAATAGCAAATACCGAACGAATGAATCCACAGACTCTGGACAGCCGGAGGCTAAGGATGAAACCTTTACGTTTCTTGATGGTCTTGCATCTCGTGCCGTTCAAAAGCACGTTCAGCGAACAATGGAAACCAAAACAGCTCTAATTCGTGACATCAATAGATCGAACAAAATCCTAAAGGCCAATCAGAAAAAATTACTGACCAAAGAAGAGCGCGAGGAATTGGACGCTCGCTTCAAAGATAAGTTATCTCAATTCATCACTGAATTAAAGGCCCAAGGAGTTAACCTTTCACCTATTGAATCGCCCCTTGATTACAAGAAGCTCTTTGGCAATGGTGGCGCTGCGGAGAGCACTCGCGGCCTCTTGGCTTACTACCTAGCGACTCTTGGCCAGATATACGCTGCCAAGAATGAGGTTTTTTCAGCGATCGTCATTGACACACCCAATCAACAAGAACAAGCCGATTTTAATTATGAAATCATTCTGAAATTTCTAATGGAAAAAATTCCGTCCGATGCTCAGCTTATTCTTTGTGCAATGAATAGAAAAGAAATTGAAACCTATAAAAATTCTGCACATGTTATTGAACTGGATGATGGCAAAATTTTGAATAAAGCCAACTACGAAAAACACAGATCGCTTTTAAATTTTGACGAAGCACCACGCCCTTAAATTACCGATCAAAATTGATTTCTTAGGGCTTGGAGAATTTAAAGTGCCATCTATTTTTTCGACAACGCCACTGTCATTTTGACTTCTTTGTCTCGTTGACCACTGCCGAAATCTCGGTGCCTTCAAGTGCCGCTTTCACCACCTGGGCTTGCTCTTTAAGCAGGGCCAGCCAAGGCTTGGCGAACGCCTTGTGTGCGGAAGTACTTGCCCAGCGACTTGTCGCAGCTTCGGCGGGGGTTAGCCACACCGCCCGCAGCTTTCCATCGTAAAGGTCCTTGAACCTTGCAGCCCATTCCGGCGCCGACTTGTCCCAAGCCATCCCCACCAGCACCGTCCTGCCACGATCCGAGCGCTTCTCCGGTTGAGCGAAAAACGGGACATGGATCGTCATGAAACCGTACATGCCCGATTTCACAGCCGCTTCAAAAGACGACTCGACTGTGATGCTCTTCTGGAAGTCACGTAAGTCAGAGAGCTTGAACACTACCTTCTGGTTTTGGCCCACTGCACCTTCGCGAATCGACTTGATCATCTTCAAGCGGGGTAGCAGCTTGGGTTGAGCCGTGCCTTTCCCGCCAGAAACCGCCTTGGGCCGTTTTGGGGGTTTGCGGAGCTCAGACATCTCCGTCATCGACACGCAGAGATATATTGCGGCGAGCTCTTCTGGCAAGGTCGTGTCGTCATTCATGCCCGCAATTTCATTTCGAATGCGTGCCTCGGCCATCATCTGAGCAAGAGGCTTCTTGACTCGACCGCCGGTCTTCTGCTTTTTGACGGGAATGGCCGCCTCACCGCTGGATTCGAGAGCTTCATTGGCCATGCGACACCTTAATCATGATTCTTTGCTGCTTGCAGAATTATCGGGGTTGTCGGGTTGAAGCCCTACGCTTCGGAGTTGGATCGATCACTGCCGACTCCTTATCCGGCAATCGCTGTGCCCCGCGTGGCCGCAAGGCGTTGTAGACCGATGGGGCGACTTTCAAAATCTCCTCCTCCACCTTCTTCATGCGCTCGGCAATATCCTCCCATTCCGGTGTGGTGTAACGGCCCAAAGTCTCCCCACCCGCAGCACCGTGCCCAAGCATCCGTTTGATCTGGCGATCGGTTAGGTTGAGCCGTTCACAGGCAGCCCCGAAGGTTCTTCGCAGGTCGTGCCCTCTCACCACCTTGATTCCAGCGGCATCTCGAACCGTGGCCATCGCCACGCTCGGGTCCGAGTAGTGGCCCTTCCTGGAATTCGGCGACATCGCTGGAAACACCCACACTTCACCCTCAAGCTGACACTCACGGCGCAACTTCAACAATTCGTAGGCACATGGCCCGATGGGAAACTCGTGGTCACCCCGGTTTTTGGCATCATTGATCCGGACCACCTTTTCCTTCATATCGATCCAGCGATCGGTGACCGATTCTGCGTCTGTAATTTTGTCTCGCCATTTGACGGAGCGGCACTCGTCGCCACGAAGGCCCCACATCAGGTCAAGAAGCAAAAAATCAGCCGCAACCGGATTCTGTGAGCGGTACTCCCATGCCGCCTTCACGAACGGGCCAACGGTGCTGGAAAAGGACAATGGATTTCGGACGCCTTTTGCCTTGTAATCGCGCTCAAGCTGGGTGTTATCTCGGTACTTCTCCTTGGTCTTCAATATCGTGAAGGGGTTGTACGTCAGCGATGGCGCCCGCCCTTCAGCGTGGGCGTTATGGACCTCGTTCTCAATGGCGTTACTGACCGCAGCCGTCGCCCACCGCCCCATCGCTTCCGCCGCCGTCCTGTGGGCGTTAGTCACCGCATGTAGGTCAAAGCGGTCAAGGATCTCTTGCGCCGCGATTAGGCGCACCTTGCGATCTTCCCAATCCTTGAATTTGTCTCGGGCCTTTTTGAGAGAGTCCAAGGAATTCGGCTTGATGGGCTTACTGCGGCCCGTCAAATCTTTGATGTATTGATTCCAGACCTGCCCAAGAGTCAGCTCCGAAGCTTCGATCGTCTCCGTCACGTTCTTGGGGTTCGTTCCGTGCTTCTTGGCAAGGGCTACTTGGTCGCGTGCCAAGTCCCTTGCCGTATCCAAGTCGATGACTTGCTCATCACCCTTTCGGCCCGCCGCCAAGCCGACGTAAAGCTTCATGTTCTTGCCATTGATCTGCTTTTCCACAATGTAGACCGAGGCTTTTTTCCCAACGCGTATGGCGAATCCGGTTGGAGCCTTTCGGCTTGTGTCATACACCAGATAATTGGGGCCAGTGGCTGGAAGCCATTTCGCATAGGCGACGCCTGGTTGAGGGACTTTGTCCATCGACATCTTCGGCACGAGGTCGGTATTCAGTTCCATCTTCATGAGAAGGTCTCCTGCGTTTTTGGCGGAGGCTCGGAACGGCTTTCCGCCAAAAACTAGGGCAATTATGGCGCTAGTTTGAAAATTGGCGGTGATTTAGCGGACAAATTGGCGGACCGATACAGGCCGTTAGAGGTTTTTAGAGAGCACTACAGATTGACAGAAAAAATGACGCTTCCCTCTGAAAAACAAGGAAAAATGGCATCTTCCGAGAGCGTGGCGAAAGATTTTTCGAACCACACCCCCATGATGGCCCAGTACCTGGCCCTCAAAGCAGACTTTCCGGACACGCTGCTGTTCTACCGCATGGGCGATTTCTATGAGATGTTTTACGGTGACGCGGAAAAAGCGGCGCGCCTTCTGGACATCACGCTCACCGCACGCGGCCAGAGTGCCGGCCAGCCGATTCCCATGGCCGGCGTGCCCTTCCATGCCATGGAGGGCTATCTGGCCAAGCTGATCCGCCAGGGCGAGTCGGTAGCGATTTGCGAGCAGGTGGGCGAGGTGGGCGGCAAAGGGCCGGTGGAGCGCAAGGTGATGCGGGTGGTGACGCCCGGCACGCTGACCGATTCCGAGCTGCTGAACGAAAAGACCGAGTCCATGCTGATGGCCGTGCACCAGGGCCCGCGCAACCGCTGCGGCCTGGCCTGGCTGTCGGTGACGCAGGGCATCGTATTCCTGGCCGAATGCGCGCCCGACGCCCTGGGCTCCTGGATCAGCCGCGTGAGTCCCAGCGAGCTGGCCTATAGCGCCGCGGTGACCGGCGGTTTTGAAGACCGGCTCAAGCGCATGCGCATGGGCACCTCGATCTTTCTGACCGCGCGTCCGGAATTTCAGTTTGACAGTGCCCTGGGCCAGACCAAGTTGCTGGCTGCCCTGCAGGCCGCCAGCCTCACCAGCTGGAACGCGCAAGACCTGCCGCTGGCCCATGCCGCTGCGGCTGCACTCCTGGCCTATGCCGAGCACACGCAAGGGCGCAAGCTCACGCATATCAGCAGCGTGCAGGTGCAGCGCGACGACGCCTTGATTGACCTGCCGGCCACCACGCGGCGCAACCTGGAGCTGGTGCAGACGCTGCGCGGCGAGGACTCCCCCACCCTGTTCTCGCTGTTGGACACCTGCATGACCGGCATGGGCAGCCGGGCCCTGAAGCGCTGGCTGCTGGAGCCCAAGCGCGATCGCGCGCAAGCGCGCCAGCGCCTGCACGCCATCCATACGCTGCATACGGGTGCCCACGCCAACCTGTGGCAGAGCCTGCGCGCCCAACTCAAGGGCTGCGCCGATGTGGAGCGCATCACCGCCCGCATGGCCCTGCGCCAGGTGCGCCCGCGCGAGCTGGTGGCGCTGCTACTGACGCTGCAGAAGACGCAGAGCCTGTCACAGCAGCTGCAGGGCCTGGACGGCCAGTTGCGCGACATGGCCTACGCCCTGCTGGCGGCGCCCGAATGCGCCAACCTGATAGCCGCGGGCATTGCGCCCGAGCCCGCTGCGATGGTGCGCGATGGCGGCGTGATTGCCACCGGCTTCGATGCCGAGCTGGACGAGCTGCGCGCCATCCAGACCAATTGCGACGCCTTCCTGCTGGACCTGGAGGTGCGCGAAAAGGCGCGCAGCGGCATTGCCACCCTGCGCGTGCAGTTCAACCGCGTGCATGGCTTTTACATTGAGGTCAGCGCGGCCCAGGCCGCCAACGTGCCGGAAGACTACCGCCGCCGCCAGACCCTGAAAAACGCCGAGCGCTTTATCACGCCCGAACTGAAAGCCTTTGAAGACAAGGCCCTGAGCGCGCAGGAGCGCGCCCTGGCACGCGAGAAATGGCTGTTCGAGCAGGTGCTGGACCAGCTGCAGGCCTTTGTGCCCATGCTGACCCGCACCGCGCAGGCCCTGGCCACGCTGGACGCACTCTGCGCACTGACCGAGCGCGCCCTGACGCTGGACTGGTGCGCGCCGCAGTTTGTCGAACAACCCTGCATCGACATCACGCAGGGCCGCCACCCGGTGGTGCAGGCCAGGCTGGCCGAGTTGTCTAGCGGGAATTTCATCGCCAACGACACCCGCCTGGGCGCGAAGCAACGCATGCAGATGATCACCGGCCCCAATATGGGCGGCAAATCCACCTATATGCGCCAGGTCGCGCTCATCGTGCTGCTCGCCAGCATGGGCAGCCATGTGCCGGCCACGGCCTGCACGCTGGGGCCGATTGATGCCATCCACACCCGTATCGGTGCGGCCGATGACCTGGCCAACGCCCAGTCCACCTTCATGCTGGAGATGACCGAGGGCGCGCAGATCCTGCACGCCGCCACGCCGCAAAGCCTGGTGCTGATGGACGAGATCGGCCGCGGCACCTCCACCTTTGACGGCCTGGCCCTGGCCTCGGCAATAGCCACCCAGCTGCACGACAAAACCCAGTCCTTCACGCTGTTTGCCACCCATTACTTTGAGCTCACCGAGTTCCCGGCCACGCACCACGCGGCCATGAATGTGCATGTGAGCGCGGCCGAGGCCGGGCGCGACATCGTCTTCCTCCACGCCATTGAGCCGGGCCCTGCCAGCAAGAGCTATGGGGTGCAGGTGGCGCGGCTGGCGGGTATGCCGGCGGCGGTGCTGAACCAGGCGCGGCACACGCTGGAGGCGCTGGAGGCGCAGGCCACGGCTTCGCAGCGGCAGGTGGATTTGTTTGCGTCTGCACCGGTGGCAGAGGTGGCGTCAGCCTCGGCGCTGGAGGTGGCGGTGGTGGCGATGAACCCGGACGCCATGAGTCCGAGGGAGGCTTTGGAGGCGCTGTATGTGTTGAAGGGACTGGTGGTCAAAGGTTGATTGGGGTTTGCTCGTGCGTGCCGCAGCGCCTGAAGCACACCACGTCGCGCTGCCCACAGATACAGACGGACCACCCTCCCCTTTACACTCTACGGTTTCCCAGCCATTAGAAAAGCATGACTTACTGCGTCGCCATCAAACTCAACGCCGGCCTGGTGTTCCTCTCCGACTCCCGCACCAACGCCGGACTCGACCAGATCAGCACCTTCCGCAAAATGATCGTCTACGAAAAGGCTGACGACCGCTTCATGGTCCTGCTGTCGGCGGGCAACCTCAGCATCTCGCAGTCCATCCGCGAAATTTTGCAGACCGAGCGCCTGAAGGACCATGACGAGGACGAAGGCGTCACCATCTGGAATGCCAAAAGCATGTTCGAAGCCGCCCGTGTGCTGGGCGCCACCATCCGCAAGGTGCATGACCGCGATGCCGGTTCGCTGCAGCAATCGGGTGTGGACTTCAATGTCTCACTCATCTTCGGCGGCCAGATCAAGGGGGAGGGCATGCGCCTGTTCCAGGTGTACTCAGCCGGTAACTTCATCGAAGCCACCCCCGAGACGCCCTACTTCCAGGTCGGCGAATCCAAATACGGCAAGCCGGTGCTGGACCGCGTGATCACCCCCACCACCCCGCTGGACGAGGCCGCCAAGTGCGCCCTAGTGTCCATGGATTCCACGCTCAAGTCCAACCTGTCGGTGGGTCTGCCGCTGGACATGGTGGTGTATGAAGTCAACACTTTCCACACCGACAAGGTGGTCTGCATTGACGAGAACAACCCCTACTTCAAGATGCTGCACGGCAGCTGGGGCCAGAAACTGCGCGAAGTGTTTGACAGCATTGAAGACCCGGCCTGGAATGGTGGCGTGACCGAGGTGCCGCTGATGGTGGCATCCCACCGCAGCCTGCCCCTGAAAAAAATCACCACGCCTGACGAACGCCTGATCTAGCCCCCCCCCTTTTACTTCACGCACGCAGTGATTGTTTTTTCCCACGCCAACAGCTTCCCGGCCAGCACCTACGCCATGCTCTTTCGCAGCCTGCGCGGGCGTGGCTTCACGGTGAAGGCCGTCGACAAGTTCGGCCACGACCCGCGCTTTCCGGTCAGCAACAACTGGCCGTATCTGGTGCAGCAGCTGTGCGAGTTCACGCAAATCGAGGCTGAAAAGGCAGGCCAGCCGGTGTGGCTGGTGGGGCACTCGCTGGGCGGCTACCTGAGCCTGATGGCGGCCATGCGGCTGCCGCATTTGGCCAAGGGGCTGGTGCTGCTGGACTCCCCTGTGCTGGGCGGCTGGAAATCGCACACGCTGGGGCTGATCAAGCGCACCGCGCTGGTGGGCTCGTTCTCCCCCGGCGCGGTGAGCAAGCGCCGGCGCAACAGCTGGGCCAGCGTGGAAGAGGCCTTTGCGCACTTCCGCCACAAAAAGGCGTTTGCGAAGTGGGACGAACAGGTGCTGCACGATTACGTGGCGCACGGCACTGACGAAGTGGACGGCAAGCGCGTGCTGGGCTTTGACCGCGACGTGGAGACCGCCATTTACAACGGCCTGCCGCACAACCTGGAGCGCCAACTCAAGCGCCACCCCTTGCAATGCCCGGCACATTACATCGGCGGGACCGAATCTGAAGAAATGCGCCGCGTGGGCATGGCGTTGACCACCAAAGTGGTGAAGGGCAACATCACCCTGCGGGAGGGTAGCCACCTGTTTCCGATGGAGCACCCCATAGAGACCGCTGCGGCCATTGAGGCCGCCATCCGCGCCATGGAACACGCCACGGCCGCCTGACGGACCGGCCTCACGGGGCCCTCACAAGGGCCTTAGGCCGCCCAATGCACCGTGCCGGTCCAGGCGGTGGCCAGCACCACGATGCCAAAGGCAATGCGGTAGTAGGCAAAGCCCACAAAATCGTGCGTGGCAATGAACTTCAGCAGCCAGCGGATACACAGCCAGGCGGCAATGAACGACACCCCAAAGCCCACGCCAAACAGCGGCATGTCGGCCATGCTCAGCAAGGCGCGTTCCTTGTAGAGGCTGTAGACGGTGGCCCCCACCAGCGTAGGGATGGCCAGAAAGAACGAGAACTCGGCCGCCACCTTGCGTGACAGGCCCAGCAACATGCCACCGACGATGGTGGCGCCGCTGCGGCTGGTGCCGGGGATCATGCCCAGGCACTGCACCAGGCCGACCTTGAGGGCGTCCAGGCCCGACATCTCGTCGATGTCATGGATGCGCGCCACGGGCTTGGCCATTTTCTCCACCCACAGAATGATGAAGCCGCCGACGATAAATGCGCCGGCCACCACGGGCGGGTTGAACAGATAGGCCTTGATGGCCTTGTAGACGGTAAAGCCGATGATGCCGGCCGGCAGAAAGCCAATCAACACATTGGCCGCAAAGCGCTGCGCCCGCTTGCTGCTGGGCAGGTTCACGATGGTTGCGCGGATCTTCGCCCAATACACGATGATCACGGCCAGGATGGCACCGCTCTGGATGGCGATGTCAAAGACTTTGCTCTTCTCGTCATCAAAGCCCAGCAGGGCGCCCGTCAGAATCAAATGCCCGGTGCTCGAGATGGGCAAAAACTCGGTCAGCCCCTCCACGATGCCCATGATGGCGGCTTTCAACAGCAAAACAATGTCCAAAATACACTCCAAAAAATGACGCAAAAACCATTCAAAAACTATTCGTATCGCAGGGCTTGAATCGGCAGTAGTTGAGAGGCACGCCGTGCCGGGTAAAAACCGAAGAACACGCCGACAAACCCCGAGAAGCCCACCGCCAGCACGATCGAACCCAAGCCCATGCTGACCTGCCATCCGGCAAACGCGCCCACACCCCAGGTGGCAGCGGCACCGAGTGCTACGCCGATGGCGCCACCCATCAAACTCAGGGTCACCGCCTCAATCAGGAACTGCGCCAGGATGTCGCGCCCGCGCGCGCCCACGGCCATGTGCAGGCCGATCTCGCGGGTGCGCTCAGTCACACTGACGAGCATGATGTTCATGATGCCGATGCCGCCAATCAACAGGCTGATGCCGGCCACGGCAGCCAGAAGCAACGTCATCACGCGGCTGGATTCCTCCTGGGCTTGCAGCATCTCGGTCAGGTTGCGGACCTGAAAAGGATCTTCGCCGCCCGCGGCCACCTTGAAGCGCTGGCGCAGCAAGTCCTGAATAGCCAGCTCCACCGGCTTCATGTCCTGGCCATCGCGCACCTTGACCGAAATGGAGCCCACGCGTTTGAGGCGGCTGGTGGCGTCGCCGCCCCATATGCGGTTGCGCAAGGTAGACAACGGCACCATGATGGCGTCATCCTGGTCCTGGCCCATGGAGTTCTGGCCTTTGCTTGCCAGCACGCCAATTACCGTCATCGGGATATTGCGCACGCGGACCATCTGCTCCACGGGGTCCTGCTCGCCAAACAGCTCGCGCGCCACGGTGGCACCCACCCAGCACACCTTGGCTGAACCGGCCAGTTCGGCCGCGTCGAACAGGCGCCCGCTGGCCAGGGGCCAATCGCGCGCTTCCAGGTAGTCGTTGCTGACCCCCATGATGCTGGTGCCCCAGTTGGCGTTGCCATAGACCAGTTGGCCGCTGGTGCGGGAGGTGGGTGCAGCCACCTGCACCTCGGGTATCTCCAGGGCTATTGCTGTGGCGTCTTCTTCCGTCAGGCGCTGGCGCGTCTGCGCGCCCAGGCGCACGCCGGCCTGCGATACACCCCCCGGGATCACCAGCATGATGTTGGAGCCCAGGCCCTTCATCTGCTCCTGCACACGGTCGGTGGCGCCCTGCCCCACGGCAATCATGGTGATGACCGCTGCCACACCGATGATGATGCCCAGCATGGTGAGCACGCTGCGCAAGGCATTGGCCGCCAGGGCACGCAAGGCGCTGCGCAGGGCAGCCAGCATACTCATGGCAAGGACTCCGCTTGGCTGGCACTGCCTCCTGCAAGGGGCTGGGGTTGCACGGTGTCCTGCACGATCTGTCCATCCTTGAACACCAGGCGGCGGCGCGCCCAGGCGGCAATGTCGGCCTCGTGCGTGACCAGTACCACGGTCATGCCCTGCGCATTGAGTTCGGTGAGCAAGCGCATGATGTCTTCGCTGGTCTGCGAGTCCAGGGCGCCTGTGGGCTCGTCGGCCAGAATCAGTTGGGGCTGGTTCACCAGGGCACGGGCAATCGCCACGCGCTGCTGCTGCCCGCCGGAGAGCTCGGTCGGGGTGTGGCCCATGCGCTCACCCAGGCCCACGCGCTGCAGCGCCTGTTCGGCACGTTGCCGCCGCACGGCGGACTTGATGCCGCTGTAGACCATGGGCAGTTCCACGTTCTCCAGCGCCGAGGTGCGCGGCAGCAGGTTGAACTGCTGGAACACAAAGCCGATACGCCGGTTGCGTACCGAGGCCAGTTGGTCCTGGTGCATGCCCTCCACCGCTTCACCGGCCAGGTGGTAGGTGCCGGAGGTGGGCAAATCCAGGCAACCCAGAATATTCATCAGGGTGGACTTGCCCGAACCGGAGGCGCCCATGATGGCGACAAAGTCACCTTCGGCAATGTCCAGCGACACCTCGCGCAGCGCATGCACAGTCTGGCCCCCGCCCGCGCGATGTTGCGCCGGCGTGCCCATCCAATAGGTCTTGCACAGGTTACGGCCCTGAATCAGCACGCGGGCGGAAGCAGCCATAGCGACTTAGAAAGGTGCCCGTGGCCCGGCGCCGGGCGCCTTGGGCGCATTGCCCGCCGTCGCGGATTGGGTGCCAACGATGACCTCCGCGCCTTCCTTGAGTTCGGCCGGCGTGTTGGGGCCTGTCAACAACTCGGTCATGCTGCCGTCACTCACACCCAGACGCACGTTGAAGGCCTTGGGCTTGCCGTCCGCATCCATCACGTACATCCGCCCGCGCACGCCGCTACGCCCGCCAGAAGGCGAATCCCCCGCCGGTCTGGACTTGTGCACCTTGGCAGCCCCCTCGCCTGCTGCGCCGGCAACAGGCGAGGCCTTGTCGGCACTGGCCGCGGCGAAGGCCGCACTGGCCTGGCCCTTGGCACGCTCCGCCGGCTCCACACCCGCGATGCGCAAGCGCAAGGCGCTGTTGGGCACCTTGAGCACGTCAGTGCGCTCCTCGGTCACCACGCGCACATTGGCGGTCATGCCGGGCAGCAGCTTGCCGTCCACATTGGAGAAGCCCACGATCGCCACATAGGTGACGACGTTGGCCACATTGCTGGCGGCCTTGCGCACCTGGCGGATCTCGCCATCGAAGGTTTGGCCGGGGTACGCATCCACCGTGAAGCTGGCCTTTTGGCCGGTGCGCAGGCGGCCCACATCGCTTTCGTCGATGGCAGCTTCCACCTGCATGTCGCGCAGGTTCTGCGCAATGATGAACAGCTCCGGCGCCTGCAGGCTGGCGGCCACGGTCTGGCCGCGCTCAATCGCGCGTTTGATCACGATGCCATTCACCGGCGAGGTAATCCGCGTGCGCGCCAGGTCAATGCGCGCCTGGGCCATGGCTGCCTCCCGCTGCGCCACACCGGCCTGCGCCGATTTGACGCCGGCCTGAGCCACACCCACCTGGGCCTGCACCGCCTTCAAGGCCTCCTGGCTGGTGTTGACCAGGGCGCGGGCCTTGTCGGCCTCGCTCTGGGCGATGAATTGCTTCTCCACCAGACTCAGCTTGCGGTCCAGGTCACGCTGGGCCTCGGTCAGGTCAACCTGGGCGCGGCTCACCTGCGTCATGGCAGCCAGCAGATTGGCTTGTGCGGTAGCCACAGTGGCGCGCGCCGCATCCACATCGGCCTGGGCCGAACGCAAGCGGTATTCAAAAGTTTCGGGGTCAATCTGGGCCAGCAGCTGGCCGGCTTTGACTTCGGAGTTGAAGTCCACCAACAGGTCGCGAATCTGGCCGCTGACCTGGGTGCCCACGGTAACCAGCGCCACCGGGTTGACGGCACCGCTGGAGGCCACAGTGGCCTGCAGGGTGCCGCGCTCGATTTTGGCGGTCCGGTACTGGACGGTGTCGGATGCCGAACGCTGGCTCCACCACGCGTAACCGCCCGCTGCGGCTACTACAACAAGAACGGCGCCTAGCCAAACACGTTTATTCATAGGGCTATTGTAGAAACCAGCCCTTCGCCCACCGGGCCGAAGGGCATCACCCCGGTAAAGCTGGGGTAAAAGGCGGCCCTGCGGATCAGCCCTTGAGCAGGCCGCCCAGCATGCCCATCAAGTCGCCACCATGGCCAGCGCCTGCGGCGGGCACTTGTCCATCGGGCGTCAGCTTGTCCACCAGGCCCGGCAAGACGCTGGACAGTTGCCCGGCCAGTTGATTGCCATCGACACCGAGCTGGCTGGCCATGCCCTGCAAGGCATCACTGCCCAGCACGCTGCGCAATTGCTCGGCAGAAATCGGCAGGTTCTCGCCCTTGCCAACCCAGGAGCCGACCACATCGCCTAGACCGCCTTGCTGAAATTTTCCGATCAGGCCCTGCAACCCGCCGAACGGACCGTCGCTGCCCAACAGGCTGCTGGCAGCCTGCATCAACTGCGGCTGGTTGCCCAGCATCCCCATCAGCCCTTGCAAACCCTCGCCGCCCTGCACCTGGCCGGAAACCGCGCTCATCACCGAATCGAGTAAACCCATGGGACCTTCTCCTTTTGAAAAAAAATCGCAGTGTGCCACAAGCATATTTCTATAAATTTGCATTCAACGCATTTAAATAATGTCTTCAGTGCAAAAAATTGGCTTTTAATCCAAAAAGACAAGCAAGCACGGGCAAAGCAACATCCGGCTTATTCCTGCCATGCAAGTCACACCCGTCCCCGGCGCCGGCCGCCATCGCGGCCGGGGGACGCAAGGACCTCGCCAGCATTCAACCCATCGCCTCCGCCCGCCCGAACACAAGCGGCTGATGCACATCAAGTGGCACCTTAATTGCTTAAGTGTGTTGCCTTGCAGGTGGTATTGAATGCTGCTTATACTGGGAGGCTAGGGCCTAGCCTAGGCAAAAGCCCTATACACAATAGTAAAAAAGTGCGTTAACGTCCATCCTGTGGAAAAGTGATTCACAATTTTGTTTAATTTAAATACTGGAGTTCCAAACCCATGAAGCTTAAAACCGTTGCTGCAGCAGTGCTGGCCATTACCTCCGGCCTGGCCTTCGCCCAATCCGTTGTGACCATCGCCCACGTTGGCCCCACCAGCGGCGCGATTGCCCACCTGGGTAAAGACAACGAAAACGGCGCCATCATGGCCGTTGAAGAAATCAATGCAGCCGGCCTGACCATCGGTGGTCAGAAGGTCACCCTGAAGCTGATGACAGAAGACGACGGTGCAGACCCCAAGCAAGGCACTGCAGTGGCCCAGAAGCTGGCTGATGCCAAGGTTGCCGGCGTGATCGGTCACCTGAACTCGGGTACCACCATTCCCGCTTCCAAAATTTACAGCGACGCTGGCATTCCCCAGATTTCTCCTTCCGCTACCAACCCCAAGTACACACGCCAAGGTTTCAAAACTGCTTTCCGCGTAGTGGCTGATGACACCCAACTGGGTGGCACCCTGGGCCGTTACGCTGTCAACACCCTCAAGGGCAAGACCGTGGCGGTGATTGATGACCGTACCGCGTACGGCCAAGGCGTGGCTGAAGAATTCAGCAAGGCCGTGACCGCTGCCGGCGGCAAAGTGGCTGCCAAAGAGTTCACCACCGACAAGGCTACGGACTTCAACGCCATCCTGACCACCATCAAGGGCAAGAAGGTTGATGTCGTGTTCTTCGGCGGTATGGACGCTGTGGCCGGCCCGATGCTGCGCCAGATGAAGTCCCTTGGCATCAATGCCAAGTTCATGGGCGGCGATGGCATCTGCTCCACCGAACTGGTGAAGCTGGCTGGTGACGCGATCACCGACAACCAGGTCTATTGCGCTGAAGCCGGTGGCGTTGAAGGCAAGGGCAAGGTTGGCATGGATGCTTTCAAGTCCAAGTTCAAGGCGAAGTTCGGAACCGAAGTGCAGGTCTACGCACCCTACGTCTACGACAGCTTGAAGCTGATGGTTGCGGCTATGGTCAAGGCCGGTTCTTCCGATCCTGCGAAGTACCTGCCCGTGCTGGCTGCTACCAAAGACTACCCCGGTGTGACCGGCCCTATCTCCTTTGACGAAAAGGGCGACATCAAGGGCGGTGCGCTGACGCTCAAAACCGTTCGCGGTGGCAAGCTGGAAGAAATCGCTGTGATCCGCTAATCACGGCAAGTGATGACGGCAACGCAAGTTGCCTCTCCTGAAAAAGCGCACCCTTATCCGGTGCGTTTTTTTATGCCCGAAAAAAGAGCCCTAAGCCACGCTATGGTGCGTGCGGTACACATTGCAAGCCACGTCTAAAATCAGTGCATGCGCACGCCCTCCACCAACACCCCAACCGCAGCTCCTGCTGCCACCGATTCCGTCAAACCCAGCAACTTCCTGCGCCAGATCATCGAGTCCGACCTGGAAAAAGGCACTTACGCCACGCGCCGCTGGGCCGGCAGCCCCGGGGACGCCGCGCACCACGCCGCCGGCCAACCTGACCCGGCCAAGATCCGCACCCGCTTCCCGCCTGAGCCCAATGGCTACCTGCACATCGGCCACGCCAAGAGCATCTGCCTGAACTTTGGTTTGGCACGCGACTATGGCGGCGTGTGCCACCTGCGCTTTGACGACACCAACCCCGAGAAGGAAGACACCGAATATGTGGACTCCATCATTGACTCGGTGAAGTGGCTGGGCTTCGACTGGGCCCAGCTCGGCCAGGCCCCCGGCAGCGCCGCGCCCTACCAGGCCAGTGACTACTTTGACTTCATGTACCGCGCAGCGGAATACCTGATCGAAGCCGGCCTGGCCTATGTGGACGAGCAGACCCCGGAAGAAATGCGTCTGAACCGGGGCGACTTCGTCAAGCCCGGCGTGGACAGCCCGTTCCGCAGCCGCACTCCGGCTGAAAACCTGGCCCGCTTTCGCGAAATGCGTGACGGCCGGCACGAAGACGGTGCCATGGTGCTGCGCGCCAGGATCGACATGGCCAGTCCCAACATCAATATGCGCGACCCGGCCATCTACCGCATCCGCCGCGCCACCCACCACAACACCGGCGACCGTTGGTGCATCTACCCGATGTACACCTTCGCGCACCCGATTGAGGACGCGCTGGAGCAGATCACCCACAGCATCTGCACGCTGGAGTTTGAAGACCAGCGGCCGTTTTACGACTGGCTGATGGAGCGCTTGTGCGAAGGTGGCCTGCTGGCCAGCCCGCCACCGCACCAGTACGAGTTTGCCCGCCTCAACCTCACCTACGTGATCACCAGCAAGCGCAAGTTGGCACAGCTGGTATACGACCACCGCGTCAGCGGCTGGGACGACCCGCGCATGCCCACCATCGTTGGCCTGCGCCGCCGTGGCTACACGCCCGAAAGCATGCTGCTCTTTGCCGAGCGCATTGGCGTGACCAAGAGCGACAGCTGGATTGATTACTCCACGCTGGAAGGCTGCCTGCGCGAAGACCTGGAAACCAAGGCCCACCGCGGCATGGCCGTGCTCAACCCGGTCAAGCTGGTGCTGACCAACTGGGATGAGGTTTTTGCGCCCGGCCATCTGGAGCCCTGTACCCAACCCGCCCTGCCTCATCCGCCGGAGGGAACCGAACCGGCAGCGGCACGCCACTTCAGCATCGGCAAAGAGGTGTGGATCGAGCGCGAAGACTTTGAGGAAGTACCACCCAAGGGCTACAAGCGCCTGTTCCCCGGCAACAAGGTGCGCCTCAAGGGCGGCTATGTGATTGAGTGCACCGGTTGCACCAAGGACGCGGACGGCACCATCACCGAAGTGCTGGCCACCGTCGTGCCCGATACCAAAAGCGGCACCCCCGGCAGCGATCTGGTCAAGGTCAAGGCCGCCATCACCTGGGTCGGCGTGGCCAACGGCGTTAACGCCGAAGTGCGCATGTACGACCGCCTGTTTTCGGATGCGCAACCGGACGCCGGCGGCAAGGACTTTGTTGAAAGCCTGAATCCGAACAGCCTGAAGGTGGTTACTGCGATCGTCGAGCCTTCACTGGCGAATGCAATCGCCGGTCAGCAATTCCAGTTTGAGCGGCATGGCTACTTTGTGGCAGACCGCGTGGACCATGTGCAGGGCTCCAAGCCAGTGTTCAATCTGGCAGTGGGCTTGAAGGACAGCTGGGGAAAGTAAAGATTCCGGTAGTCTTTCGCTACCCATCATTCCCTTCTATTTGACGGTTAGTGCGCGCCTTGGCGCTCGCTGCCGAAACCTTGCGCTTTGACATAGAGCCGCTGCGGACCAGCTTGTTGGGCAGTTGCTTTTTTCTTGTTCTGACAATCTGGTTGACAGCCTTCCGGCTTGCCTGGCATTTTTTTGCCTGGAAATACCTGCGTCTGTCTTTTTGATAATTCGCAACGCCCCCCCGCTACGCCAATACAAACAATAGGCACAAGTTGTGACCGGAGGGTGGGCGAACATACGATCAGTAAGTTCGATGCACCCACGGCCGTCCCCCATAAAAAATACAAACAGGGATAGCAGGTCGATTTGGCTTAAAGCTACTTTCAAGCCAAATCGTTTCATCATTGCAAGTAACAACGAAATAGGATTTATATGAAAAAACTTCATGCTTTGGGTTTGGCAATTTCCGCCGCCTTATGTATTCCCCTGGCCGCTCAGGCAGACGATGGGCGGATTATTTTCAATGGCGCTCTGACCGGTCAAACCTGTACGATTGGACCCAATGGCGGTAGCTTTACTGTGACATTGCCAACGATCACTACGGCAAATTTAAAAGGTTCGCCCTATGCCGGTGCGACCAACTTTTCCATTCAGTTAACCCAATGTCCTTCTGGCATTAACAGCTTTGTCACATTCTTTGAGGCAGCAGCGAATGTGGATCTGGCTACCGGAAAGCTGAAAAATACGGATACAGGCGCCGGAGCGGCCACTAATGTTGAGATCGCATTGACCAATGCGGACGACACACCGATCGACCTGACCAAGCCGACAACGATGCAAGGCGTGCAATCTGTACCTATCGCCAGTTCTGGCCCCAGTACGGCACACTTTATCGCCAAGTACTTCGACTCTAGCCCTGTTGGAAACACTACTGGACCTACTGTAGGTTCGGTGCGTAGCTATGTAGATTATTCCTTGGTGTACAACTAATAGTGCCTGGCCCATTTGGCAGAGGGGCGCTAGTCGCTCCTCTGCGACAGGAGTTAACCCTATAAACAGTTGCTCTCAAGAGGAGCGACGTATGTCGGTTTTCAATCGACGCTGTGCTTATATGCATAGCCTGAGAATTTCATAGTCTGTGCAAGTAACTTTTACATAAGAATAATATGACTGCACGTTCACTTCTATTTATATTGTTTGCGTGGGTATTGCTGTGCGCAAACAGCATGGCCAGCGTGGTCATCAACGGCACCAGGGTCATCTACCCCTTGAGTGCAAAAGACGTCAGCGTGCGCCTGAGCAACAACGGGACCTTTCCCAGCCTGGTGCAAACCTGGATTGACGATGGCAATGCCTCTGCTGCTCCGGAAAATATTTCTGTTCCCTTTATCCTGAGTCCCCCCATTTCACGCATCAACCCAACGCACGCGCAGACCCTGCGCCTGGTCTATACCGGTGAGGACAATGCGCCCCGGGACCGCGAGTCGGTCTACTGGCTCAACGTGTTGGAAATCCCCCCCAAGCCCGATGCTTCCGTCGGTGAAAACACGCTGCAGTTTGCGGTGCGCAGCCGCATCAAACTGTTTCTGCGTCCCGGCGACCTTGCGGGTGATCCAGCCTTGGCTCCGGCCCAAATCACGTGGCGCGTGCTGCGTGACGGTAACTCACTCAAGCTGCTGGCTCATAACCCCACACCCTTTCACGTGTCCTTTGGAGAACTGGCCTTGGTGGCGGCAAGTGGCACGCTGGGCAAGCCCATGTACGGCATGGTGAGCCCCATGAGCGAGCAGACGTTTGTATTTGAAGACGCCTACCAGGAGGGGCAGCCCGCCACCTCGGTGAGATTCCAGTTTGTCAACGACTACGGCGCGTTTGTGGATGGTAATTCCGCGATCACAGCAGCCCCCTGACCGCTAGGGACATGACCATGATCACCCCACTTTTTCCCCGTAAAAAGTCTTTGGCTTTGGCAGACCTTGCCAGTTGCATGCTGTTGATTTGGTGCAGCTGTGCGGCTGCGCAGGAAAATGCCACGGACAAGCCGCAACTTGCACTGGATTCTTCCAGTGTGGCGCTGGACTTCAATGCACAGTTCCTGAGGCGCAATCCTGGCGGACCCCAAGTGGACTTGAGCCGCTTCAGCCTGGGCAACCCGGTGCAGCCGGGCAATTACCGCGCCGACATTTACCTCAACGGCAATTGGTTGCTGCGCACCGATGTGTTGATCAAGATTGCGGGCCAGGGCTTGCAGGCTTATGCCTGTCTCAACCAGGCGATGGTGCACCGCTTGGGTATCGACCCTGCCGCCCTGAGTCTGCCGGCGCAAGGCATGTTGGGGATGCGCCCTGCGGGCGCTGCAGCGCAGCCGGGCAGCGACGAACCGCCCCCGCCATGCCTGGCGCTGGACCAGATTATTGAAGGGGGTACTTCGAATTTTGAGGTCTCGGATCAGCGCCTGGACCTCACCGTGCCACAGGCCCTGATAGCAAGGCGTGCGCGGGGCTATGTGGACCCGCGAAGCTGGGACTACGGAGTCAACGCGGCGCTGCTGAACTACCACTTGAACAGCTACCAGACGAATACCGGCGGCAGCGACACCTCCCAAAACTACCTCGGGCTCAATGCGGGCGTCAATATCGGAGGCTGGCAATTGCGCCATGACGGTAATCTGGTGGATAGCAATGGCTCCGGCTCCACCTACCATGACATCAACAACTATCTGCGGCACGACGTAGTGGACTGGCGCTCCACCATGGTGCTGGGCGACGCCTATACCGATGGCCAGTTGTTTGACAGCTACGGTCTGCGAGGCGCGACACTTGCCAGTGACGACCGCATGCTGCCGGACTCACTGCGCGGCTTTGCACCCACCATTCGCGGCCAGGCCTTCTCGCAGGCGATTGTGCAGGTGCGGCAGAACGGCGCTTTGCTCTACGAGACCAGTGTGCCGCCGGGCCCCTTTGTCATCAATGACCTCTTCCCCACCGGTTACGGTGGTGACTTGGAGGTGACCGTGACCGAGGCCGATGGCAGCCGGCGTGTGACGCAGGTGCCCTACGCGTCCGTACCGCAGTTGTTGCGCGAAGGTGGCTACCGCTACAGCCTGTCGGGCGGGGAATACCGCCAATCGGTGGCGGGCGGCCTCAACGTGGTACAGGGGCAGCTGCAGTATGGGCTGAGCAACACCTTCACCGCCGAAGGCGGATTTGCCGCAACCAAGGAATACCAGGCCTTGTTGCTGGGTGGCGCGTTCAATACACCGCTGGGTGCCGTGTCGCTGGACTACACGCATTCGCAGTTCACCCCGCCAGGGCAGCCGACCCTGAGCGGCGATAGCTGGCGGGCAAGCTGGTCCAAATTGCTGGAGCCCACCGCAACCAGTTTCAGTCTGGCCGCCTACCGCTACTCTTCCGAGAACTTCTACACGCTGCACGACGTGTCCAGCACGCTGGACCAAATAGCGAGCGGGACATTTGGCGGCACCGCCAGCAACCGTATTCAAAGCAGCCTCAAGCTCGCAGTGAGCCAGCGCTTGGGGCGCTGGGGTTGGCTGCATCTGACGGGTTCCGACACCTCGTATTGGGCCTATGCGGGGCGTAGCACCAATTACCAGCTGACTTACGCGCAGCAATTCGGGCCGGTGTTGGCAAGCATTGGCATGGCACGGCAAATGGCGTCCGCTTTTCAGCAGGAGAATGCGCAGGCCTTTGTCAGTCTCACCATCCTGTTGGATGCACGGGGCAACCGCAGCGGCTCGATCAATGTCACGCAACAGCACGATGACCTCCGTGGCGACAGCACACAAGCCAACTACTGGGGTAACGCCGGTGACAACTTCGAGTACAGCTATGGCCTGTTTGCCAACCATGCGTCTGCCAGCGATACCGCGGGCGGCAACCTCAGCTACCGCAGCAACTATGGTCAGTTTGGGGTGGGGTTCAGCAATGGTGGCGGCACCACCACCACCACCGTTTCTGCAGAAGGCGGGTTGGTGCTGCACGCAGGTGGCGTGACCGCTTCCAACACCCTGGGCGATACCGTGGGGCTGGTCAAGGTGGAGGACGGCGAGGGCATCGGGATTCTGGGCAGCCTGGGTGCCCCCGTGAACGCCGGCGGCTACTCGGTCGTGCGGTACTTGGTGCCCTATTCTGCGAACACCGTCTTGCTGGACATGGCACAGGCCAAGCTGGATACGCAGTTGGAGACCATAGACCAGATCACCGCACCCCACGCCGGCGCGGTGGTTCTGGTCAACTTCAAAGCCCTGCCCGGCCACTCCATTCTGATTCAGGGCCGCATGCCCGGCGGTGGGCCGCTGCCCTTCGGCGCGGAAGTGTATGACGAGCAGAACCAACAGATAGGCGCGGTGGGCCAGGCTGGGCGTCTGGAGGCGCGGGTAACGCAGGCGCAGGGCCAACTCACGGTGAAGTGGGGTGAAGGCGCAGAACAGCGTTGCGTAGTGGCCTATGCCGTGCCTGCCAACAGCGACCACCAGAACAAGATGGTGCAGCTACAGGCCGCGTGTACGCCCGTTCCCAATGCCGCTCCCAGGATGCTCAGCCAGCAGGAATCCGACTTGCCGCCACTTGCGTTGGACGGCGCCTACTGATACCGGTCAATACCCCATGACAACACCTTTCATTACCTCCCCACTTTCTTTAGAGACGCCTGCCATGCGCCAATTCTGTGATCTGTTGACGTGGCTTGCCAGGACCGTGCTCTTGATCTTGGTCGTGGCGGGCATGCAGACAAGCTTTGCAGCCAACATTGACTGTGGCCTTTCGTCGTCAATGGCATCGCCTTTTCCAGGCAACCGAGTGCTTGACTCAGGTACCCAGGTCGGCAGAACATTTTTCAATGGCAATTTGGTGGTGACGCTGACTGCATGCGCTAACACCTCGTCGAGCGCTGAGGCGTTCACGGTAGCGATTCCGGTGGACAGCACCGGCGTGGCCCTGCCAGCGGCAAGTGGCGTCGCCATCCAATCAACCGCCCTTCCAAGCGCTGCGATTGTTTCCAGCTCAGGTGGCACTTGTACGGTGGCCACTAGCGGTAGCAGTGGTGGTTCAACCTCTGTGACTTTCAACCATCCCGGGAAAACGACCTGCAATTACACAGTGACATTCCCTCTTAGCTTGAAAATGACCGCGTCGAGCAATATTGCCGCATCCGGCATCAGCACGCTGAGCAATAGCGCCGACTGGTGGGCGTCATACGCAGATACATCTGGTCAGATCAGCACATTCAGGTCATCGTTTGATCTGATCTCAACGGCCTGCACCCTGACCACCCCTAATGCCACGGTCACGTTGCCAACGCTGTCCACGGGTGCGCTGACTGGCGCCGTAGGCAAGACCGCCGGGCGGACACCGTTTACCGTGGCGCTTCAAGGTTGCGCCAATGGGGGGACCGCCTACGCAGCCAAGGCCACCTGGACATTTACCGCAGGACCCGCTGATCCAGCATCCATCGCCAATAGCGCCGACCCCGCCCAGGCCGCAAGCAATGTCTATGTGCAGTTGCTAGATGGCTCCCACAGCCCCATCGCCAGTGGCGGGATTTCCACATTGGCACAGGTGATTGGCAGCACTGCTTCTTCGGTCCAGCACTATGCGCAATATTACGCAGGCGCTGCCACCGTGGGACCAGGCGCAGTGAAAGGGGTTGTGGAGATCGACCTGACCTATGAGTAGTCCTATGCGGACGACCCCCGGCCGGTCGGCGCACCGCCGCTTGGAGCACGCGGCTTTGGACTTTAGTTGTAGCTGACTTCCAATACCGTTCCGGCAGCAGACTCCTGCCGCACGATTTGCGCAATGCCCTTGCCGATTGACGCCGCATCGCGGCTGACCTGTACCGTGCTGGCGAAGGCATAAGGGCGGTTGCCGCAAAGCGACGCCCTGACCGCGCCCGGCAAACCGCCCTGTGCACCAGGTGCTGCCACGGCGTCCAACTGACAACTTGGACTCACCAAGGCGCCGGAAAAAGTGATGATTCCGCCGGCTGCTTGAGCCGCGCCGGGTTGTGCCAACAAGGCCGCAGCCCCGGCACAGACTGTCAAAAATCGCGTTGCCATCCCCATCATCGCCCCCAGTTTTAAAAATGAATGTAATTTTCATTTTCTACCATTTGCAGAACTTTATAAGGACCTTTACACACAAATCAAATAACAAGTGATTGAGAATTGTCAATTTTTCGAAACAAATCAACAAACCGACAGCACAAACTCCACCCCCGCACACACCGCCGCCACCTGCGCGGCGATGCATTGCTCGGGCGTGGCACGGGTGCTGTCGGGGTAGACCTCGGTGGTGCTGGTGTAGCGGGCACCGCTGATGCAACCACACAGGCCCAGCGCCTGCATCTCGTAATGGATGACGCCAGGCGCTACCTGGGGTGCGTCCAGAATGCCGCCCTGCGCGTCGGCCGGGGCAATGTGCGTCACGCGCTGCACCGCCTGCAGGATGGCCTGCTGGAAGGCCGGCTGCGGGTTTTGGGCGTCGTCCACCAGGTAAAAGCCGTCGGGGATGGTGCAGGGCACGAATGGCTTGCCATCGCGCGCGGCCACGGCCAGGCGGTATTCGGACTCATCGGTGTCGGTGGTTTCGTGCAGGTCGATGTGGGCCGCAAACTGCCCGCGCAGGGGTGCCACCAGACGCATCAGCGCTGCGGCCTCCTGCGCCGGGCTGTTCGGGCGAAACGCGCGGTTGGGGTCTATGGCATCGAAGTTCCAGCGCTGGATGCGCTCATAGGCCCAGGGGCTCACGCAAGGAGCCACCAGCAGATTGACCCGGCCTGCGTAATCTTGCGCATGGGTGTCGAGAAAGCGCAGCGCGCCCTGTACGCCACTGGTCTCGTAGCCGTGAACCCCACCCGTCACCAACACGCAGGGCAAATCAGGTTGCCAATCGCGGCTGCGCACGGCCAACAGGGGGAAGCGCTCGTCGCCATAAACCACTTCGCCATAGGCTGATGCATCAAAGCGGGTACGAAGGCGCTCCACGGCGGCCAGAACGTCGTCCGCATAGCTGCGCTGCGCAACCTGCCGGGCGCGCCACTGGGCCCGTTCTGCCGGACCCCAGACCTGGCCGGGGGTGCCGATTGCGTAGAAGGGTGGATGGCTCATGGGGAAATGTGCCCCTTGCGGGTTGCTTGAAAAAGACGCTTGCATTATCCGGCCAGCCTGTCGCTGTGCACGGCTCGAGCGCCAGTTGCTGCCTGTGAAATTGTGGGACTTGGGCGTTCCCATGCTCTGGAAAATGTGGTGTCAGGCCCCATATACCCCCTGTTCAACCGAAGCCCAAGCCTATGTTCAACCCCATCACATCCTTGCTGTCGAGCGTCTTCCTGCCCGATGAGGACGCGCAAGCTGCCGTGGCAGGTAGCCTGTGCCGACGGCATTGTGGACGAGAACGAACACCACCTGATCCGCAAGACTGTCGGCTTGCTGCACGTCACCCACGGCGAATACATCGCCGCCAAGATGCACGCCAAGGCGACATCTTTGTAGGTTACCCTCCCCGCCTCACCTAGAAAAAAGGAAAAACCATGAAAAAACTCAACGTCACCATCAAGTTGGAAATGTCGGTACCGGATGACTGGGAACTGGTCGAAACCTCCGAGGGAACACCGGTCCTGAAGCTGCCCAACGGCCAGTTTCTGGATATCGCCATCGAACCCCTGTTTGCGGCCGATCCGGAAGAAACCTGGTCCAGCACGCAGGACGAAGACCAGCTCGATGACATTCTGGACATGGTCGACAGCGAAGAGGTCGTCTACGAATTCATCACCCACTAACACCGTGTGCCCGCTCACGCTGTGCCCGGTCAACCACAATGTACACAGCGTGCATCTGGGCGACGGCGCACACGTGGGCAACCTGAAGCGCATAGGCGCCGTCTGGAAATTCAAGGCCGTGGGCTATGACGCAGACGGCAGCGTAGTGCCTGGCGGTGGGCCTTACACCGACCGGCACAACACGCACATACCCGCGCCCGACGCGGCACAACTCAGTGCCGCCCTGGGCGAACCGGTCTAGGGCCGCCCACAGCCCTTGTTTTTTGCCGCTCAGGCCACCAGCTAGGGTTTATGACTGAAGCCCTGCACATTGTTTGCCCCCATTGCCACACCACCAATCGCGTACGCGCCGACCAGTTGGGCAGCGCGCCCGATTGCGGCCAATGCAAAAAGCCGCTCTTCACCGGCCAGCCGGTGGCGCTGAACGAGGCCGGTTTTGACAAGCACATCAGCCGCAACCAGATTCCCGTGCTGGTGGACTTCTGGGCACCCTGGTGCGGCCCCTGCCGGCAAATGGCACCGGCCTATGCGCAGGCAGCCGCCGTGCTGGAGCCCCGGCTGCGCCTGGCCAAGGTGGACACCGAAGCAGTGCCGAACCTTGCGGCACGCTTCAACATCCGCAGCATCCCGACACTGGCGCTGTTTGCGGGCGGGCGCGAAGTAGCGCGCCAGCCCGGCGCCATGGCGCTGCAGGACATCACCCGCTGGGTGCAAACCCACCTGCCGCGCTAAGCGCCTGCAGCCTCAGGCCGCAGTGCCCAAGCCCAGCGCGTGGAACACGCGCACGGCCGCATAGGCGTCATTGGCCGCATACACCAGCTGCGCCTCGGTCAGCCGGGCATTGGCCCAGTTGCTGGTGGCGGCCTTTTTGGATTTGATGAAGCGCTGGTTGAACAGCACCGCCACCGCGCCCTTCACACCCATGTCCTTGCGGTATCCGCGCTCCCGAAACACGGTGTTGAGCTCCAGAATGCCCTGCGGCTCCACACCCAGCTTGTGGATGATGCGTTTGCGGTCATCGCCCAGGCCGAAACCGGCCTTGGCCACCCCGCCCAGCGCCAGCAATTCGGCGCTGATGGCGCTGCAATGCGGATCACCCAGCTGAAACACCCAGGCACGCTGGGCCGTTGCCAGCTGCAGGATATGCGGCCCGTCGGACAGCTCGCCGACGCGAAAGGTTGGTTTGGACTCGGTATCAAAGCCCCAGGCCGGCGTGTCTTTCAGCTGTGCCAAAGCCTCGCGCGCGCCTGCGCCATCGGTGACCAGCGTGATGCGGTCCAGCCCCAGGCGTTCAAAGGCGGGCAGCAGGGCAATGGCGTCCTTGTCAGGGGTGGTGCGGTGGGTATTGGGTGGGGTATGCATGTGGGACGTATCATCGCCGGTTAAGGACATCTCCCATGAAAAAAACGTTTCCCCTGAAATTCGAAGGCAAAAACCCCGAGCGCATGCTCGAAGCCACCAAACACGAAATCCGAAAATACATCAAACGCGAGCGCCGCCGCGACCTGCCCGAGGGTGTGGACTTCTGGGACTTTGACTGCAAATTCGGCACTTCGCCCGAGACCGCCAGCGTCGCCCACCTGGCCGAACTGATCCCCCTGATAGACGCGCTGGTCAAGAGCGATGGCGAACAGTTCTACGTGGAAATCCTGTCCAAGCACGGCCATCGCCAGACGCGCGAGAAGGCCGCCTCCGACGCTGAATAAGGTGCTGCAACCCGCCTTCAGCCCCGCCGCAGACCGCAACAAGCAAGTGATTCTGGAGGTGTTGCAGCAGGTGTTGCCTGCGTGCGGCACCGCACTGGAGATTGCCTCTGGCACCGGCCAGCACCTGGCCTGGTTTGCGCGGCACCTGCCGCAGTGGCGCTGGCAAGCCACCGACGCGCACGCGCCAGCCCTCAACAGCATAGACGCACGCATCATGCAGGAGCGGCTTTCCAATGCCCGTACGCCGCTGTTGCTGGACGTGCTGAGCCCGGTGTGGCTGCCTGCGGATACGCCGGCGTTCGACGCCATCTACTGCGCCAACATGCTGCACATCGCACCCTGGGCCACCTGCGTGGCACTGATGCGGGGTGCGGCACGCCATCTGGCGCCGGGCGGCCTGCTACTGACCTACGGCCCCTACCTGGAAGACGCGGTGCCCCCATCGCCGGGCAATCTGGAATTTGACCGCGATTTGCGCGCCCGCAACCCGGCCTGGGGCCTGCGCCGGCGCGAGGACGTAGAGCAGGAGGCCACCCGGGCCGGCTTGCGGTTAGTGCAACGCTTTGCCCTGCCCGCCAACAACCTGCTGCTGGCGTGGGCGCTTTCAAGCTGACGCGCCTGTAAAGCCCGGAGCCCGGGGCCCGGGCCGCGTCCTGGAGGTCATACGCCGCTACATTTGCTTGCAATTGATCTGCCCGGCTTTACAAGGCTGACACGCACAGGGTGGAGGATGGACGTCTGTTCACTTCAAAGATTGTTATGAAAACGTTCTCTGCCACCGTATGTGCCATTGCAGCAGCCGCCTTGCTGACCGGCAGCCTGTCGTTTGCCGGTGAACGCGACCGTCCGGACGAATACCAGCGCGGCAACGGCCACGGGCAACGCCACGAAGACCGGCGCGACAACCGCCAGTTGGACCCACGCGATGGCCGCTGGAACGAGCGCCGCCCCGACTACAACGCACGCGGCCCGGAATTCCACCGCGGCGGCTACATCTCCCGCGAATACCGTGACCGCGCCTACGAGGTGGATTACCGCGAGCACCACCTCAGCCGTCCGCCCCAGGGTCACCGTTGGGTGCAGGTGGGCGCAGACTATGTGCTGATCGCCATTGCCACCGGCGTGATTGCCAACATCATCCTGAATCACTAGGGCCTATACTTTTGGCATGACCTCTAACGCCCCCCTCCTCTCCCGGCGCACGCTGCTGCGCTCCTTTGCGTTGGCCGGTGCGGCCTTGCTGGCACTGGCGGCCTGTTCGCCGGACGCCGGACCCAAGCCGGTGACCGGCAGCATCAAGGCGGCCGACTCCTATGACGTGCTGGCCAAACAAGGCAAGGGTTTTACGGTCGGGGCGCTCATGAGCAACAACACGGTGTATGTGCTGTTTGACCCGCAATGCCCGCACTGCGGGCATTTGTGGGAGCAAGCTTTGCCGTTGCACAAGCGGGTGAAGTTTGTCTGGATGCCCGTTGCGTTCATCAGTGCCAAGAGTGCGCCGCAGGGTGCAGCCTTGTTGACTGCAGCCAACCCGGCGGAGGCCATGGGCGTGCACGAAGCCTCGATTCTGGCGGGCTCCGGTGGAACCTCGGCTTCGTCCAGTATTCCGGATGACATTGCCGCCGCCATCAAGAAAAACACCGAACTGTTCAACGGCATGGGGGTGGAGTCGGTGCCCTACATTGTGGCCAGGAACGCCAGCACAGGGCAGGTTGTCACCAACGCTGGAGCCTTGGAGACGGCTGCGCTGGCGCAATTCCTGGGGCTGGATTAGCCCCAGGTTCAAGCTTGCTTAGCGTGTAACGAGCACGGGGATGCTGGACTCGGCTACGACTTTGGTGGCCACGCTACCCAGCATCAAGCGGGCAATACCGGTGCGGCCGTGTGAGCCCATCACAATCAGGTCGCAGCCCAGTTCCTTGGCGCATTGCACGATGCCACTGGCAGCGGCCACATCTTCAACCAGGCGCACCTGCAGGGCGATGGCCGGTGTTTCGGCCTTGCACAGTGTTTCCACCTGCGCATGTGCCTGAGCGGCAAGCTGCTGGGCCGCCGAGGAGTAGGCCTGGTACCCCATGGGGTTGACCTCACCCACGCCGAGATAGGGATAGGGGTCGGACACGTACAGCGCCGTCAAGGCAGCGCCATGCACACGGGCCATGCTCACGGCCAGTGTGGCAGCATGTTCGGAGGCGGCGGAGCCGTCGGTTGCGAGGAGAATGCTTTTAAACATAGAAGCCCTTCAGAGTGTTGCGATGTCTCATCTTGCGCTTATCTGCACCGCGATTACTTGACTTTCATCAACTGAACCGCACAAGCATCAATCGGCACCATAATCTGCGCAAACACTCTGAAAGATGACCATGAAAGCCACCTGGAACGGCACCACCATTGCCGAGAGCGACGACACCGTGCTCGTCGAGGGCAATCATTACTTTCCCGAAAGTTCCCTCCAACGCGAATACGTCAGCTTTAGCAACCACAAGACCAGTTGCGCCTGGAAGGGCCAGGCCAGCTACTACAGCCTGATGATCAACGGCGAACTCAACACCGATGCCGTCTGGTACTACGCCGACCCCAAACCCGAGGCCGAGATGATCCGCAACCGCGTGGCCTTTTGGAAGGGTGTAAAGGTCGAATAAGGAGCCCCTCGCGGCGGCCGCCTGCCGGGGGGGACGTCAGTCGCTCGGTTCATCATCCGCAGCCGGCGCGCCACGGCTGCCCGGCTTGGGCGGGCGCGGCACTTTCTTCAGGCGGATATTGCGCGCCAACTCAATCGCATCCTTCTTGATCTGGCGCTCGGCATCGAGCTTTTCACCCACTTCCAGCCATTGCCCGAATTCCTCAGGCGTCTCCAGCGTCACCCGGCCCAGCGCGCCGGAGCGGAAGTCGTGGATCACGATCTCGGCGGCGTGGTTGAGGTTGACCTTGCCGCCGCCCAGCAGGGCGCCGCGCTTGCGGCCCACGCCGTCGAGCAACTGTTCATCACTCATGGCTGCTGCATCCTTGATTTTGTAGCGTGCCTCCAGCGCCGGGGCATAGTGCTGGCGCAAATAGTCCAGCAACTCCAACGCCACTTCTTCGTCCTCAAAAGCGTTGCGGCCCACAGCGCCGCTGGCGGCGAGGTTGTAGCCGCTCTTGGCCACGATGATGCGCGGCCACAGAATGCCGGGCGTGTCGTACAGGTAGAAATCGTCGGCGATGGTGATGCGCTGCTCGATCTTGGTCACCCCGGCCTCGTCACCGGTCTTGGCAGCGCGCTTGCCCTTGAGCGTGTTGATCAGGGTGGACTTGCCCACGTTGGGGATGCCGCAAATCAGCACCCGCATCGGCTTGGTCATGCCGCCTCTGTTGGGCGCCAGGGCGTGGCAGGCCGCCACCAAGGCCTTGGACGGTGTGGACATGCTGGCATCCAGCGGCAAGGCGCGCACACTGCTCTGCGCATTGAAGTGCGCCAACCACTCCGCGGTGCACACCGGGTCGGCCAGGTCCTGCTTGTTCAGAACCTTGAGTGCCGGCTTGCCCTTGGTAATCTCGGCCAGCATGGGGTTGGCACTCGATCCGGGCAGACGCGCATCCAGCAGCTCGATGACCACATCAATTTCCTTGATGCGCTCGGCGATCGCCTTGCGGGTCAGGTGCATATGCCCGGGGAACCATTGAATTGCCATGCCGCTGAACCTTCATAAAAAAACAAACAACATGGATTGTCGGGCAGTTCGCCCATCGCACTTTTGCGTTCAGGCCGACACCAGCACCGGCTTGGCCAGCAGGCGCCTGGGCGAGAGGTATTCCTGCAGATAGATATCAAAAGGCATGGTGTCGGCCGCTTCTATGTCGGCCTGGTCTTGCAGCGATTGGGCGCTCATGCGCGCCCACTCCGCAACCTCTTGCTCCGACATAGGAAGGTCCAGCATGGCCTGCCGGGTCCTGACCGACTGAGCCCGCACAAAAGCCACGAAAGACCCGTCAAACTCCTCCTGCACCGCCTTGAGCACGCGGGCCGAAGGCGTGCTGTCCGGGTGCAGCAGCGCGTACTCCGCATCGGCGACGGCGCGGGAGTAATCCTGTGTGGCGTGGGCGGCGTCGAGTTGCGCAGCAATAGGTTTGAGCGCTTGCACGATCTCCATACCCCAGGCCGTCAGCGCCATGCTGCCCTGGCCCTTTTCCAGTTCCAGGCCGGGTTCGCGACCACGTTCGGCGGCGCGGTGCTGGTTGCGTCCGATGGCGGCAATTTCCTGCGGTGTGTCATCCGGGCTGTCCGACTGCAGGCAATGCAACAAAAACACATCCAGAAAACGCAGCGTCTGCGCCGTGATACCCACCGGCTCAAACGGGTTCAGGTCCATCAGGCGCACCTCCACGTACTCCACACCGCGCTCGCGCAGGGCGTGCAGGGGGCGCTCACCGGGGAAGATGACCCGCTTGGGGCGGATGGTGCCGTAGAACTCGTTTTCAATCTGCAGGAGTGTGGTCTGCAGCTGGCGGTAGCTGCCGTCCGGCGCCTTCACGCCCATGGCCTCATAAGCCGCATAGGGCTGCGTCAGCGCCTGCTGCAGCGAGGCGGCATAACCGCCCAAGCTGTTGTAGCTCACCGCCAGCGAGGCCTGGGCATCGCTCTGGTAGCCCAGGCGCCCCATGCGCAGGGAGGTGGCATAGGGCAGGTACATGGTGCCCTGGTTGAGGGGCTGCAGCTGGTGCGCGCGCCCGGCCACAAAGGTGGAGCAGACCGCGGGCGATGCGCCAAACAGATACAGCGGCAAAAACGCATGGCGGCGGAAATTGCGGATCAGACCGAAGTAGGCCTCGCTGGATGCCTCCGGCATGCTCCAGTTGTAGTGAATGCCGGAGATGGTCTGCATGCGCCGCCCGTAGCGGCAACCCAGCCCGCTGCGATATACCGTCTTGGCCCGGCCCACATTGGAGGTGCCGTACTGGCCCAGCGGAATATCGTCGTCCGCCGGCAGACCACAGGGCATGCTGGAGACCCAGAGCATCTCATCGCCCAGCGCGCGTACGGTGAACTGCTGCACGCGTGTGAGCTCGTCCATGCAGGCCTCTACCCCGGCATGCACGCCGGTAATCAGTTCAAGCTGTGACTCGCTGAAGTCGGTGGTGATGTGCGGGTGCGTCAGCGCAGAGCCCAACGCGGCAGGGTGCGGCGTCATGGCCAGACGGCCATCGGCCTGCGAGCGCAAACTTTCCTTTTCCAAACCCCGCCTGATTCCTGTCAGGCGCATGCGGGCGACCAAACCGGGGCCCTTTGAATAATTGTCCATAGCCGTGGCCCTTTGTTCTCTTCTTGGGGCGCAAAGTTAACACAGCAACGGCTGCGCTTGCTCTCAGGGGACATGTTGTCTGCGCCCGGCGCGCAGGTTTGCGCGACTACCAGTTTGCCATATGGGTGCAATTTGGCTCGAATCAAGCTCCCCCTAGTCCGGCTTGAGGTGCACCATGGCGCGACTCACCTCATAACCGCCCTGGGCGGAGCCGTTGGGCGGGACCATCTCACCGCTGCGGTCACGCACCTGCTCCAACTGCTCGGCCAGACGCTCGGGCGACTGCCCGTCCAGCCCGATCCAGGCGCCCTGCGTGAGGGTGATGTGTGCTGCTTCCACATTGCCGGCGCCGGCACACAGCACCGTGCGCGTGGGCGCATCCTGCCCCACCAGCACCAGCATGGCCGGCGTTACGGCCTGCGGCTGCAGTGCGGCCAGCACTTCGGCGGGCATCAGGTCTTCGGTCATGCGGGTTGCCGCGGTGGGGGCCAGGCAATTCACCCGGATATCGTGCTTGGCACCCTCCAGTCCCAGGGTCTGCATCAGGCCCACCAGCGCCAGCTTGGCCGCGCCGTAATTGCTTTGGCCGAAGTTGCCATACAGGCCGGTGCTGGAGGTGGTCATCAGAATGCGACCGTATTTTTGCGCCACCATGTGCGGCCAGGCGGCCTTGGTGCAATGCACAGCGCCCATGAGGTGTACATCCAGTACCAGGCGGAAATCTGCCAGGTCCATCTTGGCAAAGGTCTTGTCGCGCAGGATGCCGGCGTTGTTGACCACGATGTCGATGCGGCCCCAGGTGTCCACCGCCTGCTGCACCATGGCTTGCACGGCATCCCAGTCGGTGACCGAAGCGCCATTGGCAATGGCTTCACCGCCGGCGGCGCGGATCTCGGCCACCACATGCTCGGCCGCCGTGAGTGAGCCGCCCGAGCCATCACGGGCACCGCCCAGATCATTGACCAGCACCCGGGCGCCGCGCGCTGCCAGGGCCAAGGCATGTTGGCGACCTACGCCGCCGCCGGCTCCGGTCACAATCGCTACGCGTCCTTTGAAATCAATCGCCATTGCGCACTCCAGTACAACAGTTAAAACCCGAAAAAAGCAGTCCCCAGCGGCTGTGCCAAGGCCCGTTCATGGAAATCACCTCCGACCTCATTCACACACCGCCCAGAGATGCCGCCACCGTCATCATTTTGAGGGATAGCCCTGCGGGGCTCGAAGTATTTCTGGTCAAGCGCCACGGCCTGTCGGATGTGCTGGGCGGCGCCTATGTATTTCCCGGCGGCAAGCTGGACGACAGCGACCTGCTGTTGGCAGAAACCGCCCATCTGGACCAGGAGGCAAGCCAACTGCATGCCGCACTGGCCGAACCCGGACTGGAACTGCCGGTCGCCCGGGGCCTGTATGTGGCCGCCCTGCGTGAGGCCTTTGAGGAATGCGGCGTATTGTTTGCCCTGGACGCAGCACACAGCCACAGCCTGCAACTGGCCGAGCAACTCAAAGCCGGGCAATCGTTTAACCAGGTGCTGCAGCATTTGCAGTTGCGCCTGCAGACGCAGGCCGTGCTGCCGTGGTCGCGCTGGATTACGCCCAAAATGCCCTCGATTTCCAGCAAGCGCTTTGACACCCGTTTTTTTGTAGCCGCCCTGCCCGCGCACCAGATCGCCACCCACGACAACGTGGAAACCACCGAAAGTGTATGGTTGCCGCCGCGCACCGCTCTTGAGCAATATTGGGAAAACCGCATCGCGCTGGCGCCGCCGCAAATCATGACCTTGGCGCATTTATCGCGCTTCACAGACGTGGCCAGCGTGCTGTCTGCGGCACGGCTGGCACCACCGGCCCTGATTGAGCCGGAGCCTTTTAACCAGGACGGCGAGCGTGTGATTTGTTACCCCGGCGACCCGCGCCACAGCATCACCGTGGCGGCCATGCCGGGCCCCACGCGGCTGCGCTTTCGCAACAAACGCTTTGAGCCGGAACAGGGTTTTGCGGCCTTGTTTGCCTGAAGGCCAAACCCGAAGTCCACGGTGCAGACGGTTTCCCACTGATGCAGCGCGCAACACGCCTCCGGTTTGCGGGTGCCATGGCACTGCTACTGGCCTTGGGCGGCTGCTCCCATGTGGCGGTGCAAGGAGGCGCGCCACCCGACACGCAAGTTGTGCAAGAGGTGCCGTCCCGCCTGACGCGGGACCAGGCCAATGACGTCACCCTGTATGCCATCAGCCTGGTCGGCACACCCTACCGCTGGGGTGGCAATACGCCCGCATCCGGTTTCGATTGCAGCGGCCTGATCGGCCATGTCTACCAATCCAGAGCCGGGGTGCTGGCACCCCGCACCGTGGCGTCCCTGGTTCATTGGGGCCATGCCGTTCCTGCCGCCGCACTGCGTACCGGCGATCTGGTGGTGTTTGTGCAAAAAGGGGGCTCCCACCATGCCGGCATCTACGTCGGAGAGGGCCGCTTCGTGCACGCCCCGTCCCAAGGCGGGGAGGTTCGACTGGAGCCGCTGAACGCCAGATACTGGAGCCAACAGCAGGTGAGCTACCGCCGCCCCTGAGCGCGGGGCCTGGCGATCAACCCAGGATGGCCAGCACGCTGACGAACACCACTTTGACCACCAGCCAGGTGGCCACCACCAGCGCCCAGGACTTCCAGGGCACCCGGGGCGTGTTCAAGGCATTCTCCAGCGGCGTGAAGACCAGGGCACAGGCCAGCCCGAACAGCAAGCCAACCACGGCCTGGATCAGCTTGAGTTGCCACCAGGGTTCGGGGCCCTCATCCACCGGAGAAAACACGCTGACAACCAGTCCGAACAGCAGCCAGCGTGCCAGATAGCCCCACCAGCGGGTCCAGCGTCCGGCGCCCACCGGCGGCCAATGTTCGTCGTGCGGAGTGGTCGAGTGCATAGGTTCAGAGTTTGATGTCGTAGGTAATCCAGGCCGTGCGCGTGGAAATCTTGTCGTAGGCCGCGCGTGCCCGGTAATTGTTGTCGGCGGTAATCCAGCGAATCACGCTCCAGTTCTTTTGCGCGCCGTAGGCCTTGATGGCATGGATCAGCTGCGTGCCGACCTGTGCGCCGCGCGCATCGGGGTCCACAAACAGGTCATCCAGGAAGCCGCCGGTGGTGGCCGAAAGCGGGCGGGCGAAGGCCCGGAAATGGGCCAGGCCGATGGCCTTGCCGGCGCCGTCAAAGGCCATCAGGCACTGGCTCTCATGTGCCGCATCCAACAGCCAGCCCCAGACGCGCTCGCGCATCTCGGCGGTTTGCTCGACCTGGTAAAAGCGGGCATAGCCCTGGTACAGCGAATCCCAGGCGGCGTGATCGGCGGCTTGGGGCGGGCGAATGGTCAGCATGAAAATTCCTTGTCCGGCGGTGTCAAAAAAGCTTCTGCCGGCTACGAATCTACCAGAGCGCTCTCACGCTTCGGCAAAGGCTTGGGCACGGCGCGTGTTGAGCGCCGGCGTCAGCACCAGAAACACCATGGCCACCGCCGCCAGCAACAGCCCGGCGGACACGGGGCGCATGACAAACACGCTCCAGTCGCCGTGCGACAGTTGCAGCGCGGCGCGCAGCTTCTCTTCCACACGGGGGCCCAGGACAAAGCCCAGCAACAGCGGCGCGGGCTCCATGCCCAGCTTGTTGAGCCCATAACCCGCAAGACCGAAGGCTGCCACCAGCCAGACATCCACGCTGCTGTGGCGGGTGGAGTAGCTGCCGATGGCGCACAAGAGCACGATGACCGGAAACAGCCAGCGGTAGGGCACGCGCAGCAGCCTGGCCCACAGACCCCGCAGCGGCAGACTCAACAGGACCAGCATCAGGTTGCCAAGCCCCATGGAGGCCATCAGGCCCCAAAACAACGCGGGGTCGCCGGTGAGGAGCTGAGGGCCGGGCTGCACCTTGTGCAGGAGCATGGCCCCCAGCATCACGGCCATCACGGCGTTGCACGGCAGACCCAGCGCCAGCAGCGGCATGAACGCGGTCTGCGCGCCCGCGCTATGGGCCGCGCCGGGCGTGGCCAGCGCGCGGGCATGGGGCGTGCCCATCGGAACGCCACCGGGCTGGGGCTGGATCTTTCCCTCCGCCGCATCAGCGGCGCGGGACCCCAGCAACGCACCGCCGCCGGGAAGTGCGCCCAACAGGGAGCCCCGAAGGGTGCCGCGCAGCACTGCGGGGGCCAGGTCCTTGAGGTCCTGCATGCGGGGCCACAGACCGGTTACCTTGGGCGCAAAGACCGCGCGCAACTGCGGGGGCTGCCCCAGCTTGCGGATGAGCTCGCCATAGGCGAACAGGCCCAGGGTAAGGGCCACAATACCAATGCCTTCACGCAGCTCCGGAACATCGAGGGCGAAACGCACCACCCCCGATGGGACATCCCTGCCCACCAGCCCCAGCAGCAGGCCCAGCACCACCATGCCCATCGCCTTGAGCAGGGAGCCGGGGGCTATCACCACGCCCCCCACCAGGCCCCACACCAGCAGCGAAGCGTATTCGACCGGTCCGAACTGCACGGCCAGCCAGCTCAATTCGGGCGCAAAAGCCACCAACACGAGCGTCCCGGCACAGCCGGCAAAAAAGCAAGCCAAAACGACTGCAGTCAAAGCCTGCCCGGCCCCGCCTTGGCCCGCCATAGGGTAGCCGCCGATACCGTTTGCTGCAGCGGGGGAGTCTTCCGGCGGCTTGACCCACAGGGCGGCAATGGCGCCACCATAGGGGGCACCGTAGTAAATGCCAGCCAGCAGAATGAGTGCCGACAGCGGCGCCAGCGCGGTGGTGGCAGGCAGCAGCATAGCCATGGCGGCCACCGGGCCGACGCCCCGCAGTACGCCGACCACTGTGCCCAGCACACAACCCGCCAGCGCACAGAGCAGGTTGATGGGCGCGAGGGCGACGCCAAAGCCCAGCGCGAGGTTGTTCAGCAAATCCATGCGCGACCTCAGCGGCTACCCAACGCCGGCCAGAGGGCGATCTGCCATTTCAGCAGCACGACAAAAACCAGAAAACTGCCCAGCGTCAGCACCAAGGCCAGAATCAGCACCTCTTTCCAGCGGAAACCGCTACCCGCTGCGGAGGCAATCACGGTGAGCGCAACAATCGCCAACACCCATCCCATGGGGGCAATGCCCGCGCTGGCCAGGCCGCCGATCAGCAGCCCGAAGGCTCCATTGGCCAGCGCGATCCAACACACCGGGCGCCAGGCCCAGGGGCCAATGCGGCCACCGTCCTCGGTCTCGAACACCAGGGCCTTGAACACGAGCACGCCGCCGAGCACGGTGAGCAGCGCGCCCAGCAACAAAGGGAAGTACCCCGGCCCCATGTTCGCGGCAGTACCGATACCGTAGCGGGGTGCCGTCCAGGCAAAGCCCACACCCAGCACCATGAACAGCAAGCCGGAGAAAAAGTCTTTTTGATTTTTCAGATTCACCAGCGCACTCCTGGGTCTTTTATTCCATGGGGGGTGTGGAAATCAGGACCTCTTCCACCACCGTCAGCCCCTCGGCTACACGCAGCGCACCGGCCAGTCGCAAGGGCCGCATGCCATCGGCCAGGGCCTGTTTGCGCAAGGCCTCAATCACCGGCTCCTTGGTCACGCGGGCCTTGAAGGCGTCGGTCACTTCCAGCAACTCGTACAGGCCCATGCGGCCCATGAAGCCCGTCATGCGGCAGTCCACGCAGCCCACTGCCTTGTAGGGTTTGTAGCCGCCGTTGATCTGCCAGGGCTTGGCGATTTCGGCCAGCTTCTCGCGCGGCATGTCCTCATCGCGCACCTTGCATTGGAGGCACAGCGTGCGCACCAGGCGCTGCGCCAGCACGCCCAGCAGCGTGGCGTTGATCAGGTAGGAAGGGATGCCCAGCTCCAGCAGCCGCGTGACGGCCGAGGGCGCATCGTTGGTGTGCAAGGTGGAGAACACCAGGTGCCCGGTGAGCGCGGCCTGCACCGCCATCTCGGCCGTTTCCTGATCGCGGATTTCGCCCACCATGATGATGTCCGGATCCTGCCGCATGAGCGCGCGCAAGCCCTGCGGAAAACCAAAATCCAGCTGCGGCTGCACCTGGGTCTGGTTAAACGACGGCTCGATCATTTCAATCGGGTCTTCCACCGTGCTGACGTTCACCTCTTCGGTGGCCACGCGCTTCAGGGTGGCGTAGAGCGTGGTGGTCTTGCCCGATCCGGTGGGGCCGGTCACCAGAATGATGCCGTGCGGACGCTTCACCAGGCCCTCCCAGCGCGCGGCATCATGGGCGCTGAAGCCCAGGGCGTCCAGGTCTTTCACCGCGTTGTCGGGGTCAAAAATGCGCATCACCATCTTCTCGCCAAAGGCGGTGGGCAGGGTGGAGATGCGCATTTCAATTTCGTCACCGCGCGGGTTGCGCGTCTTGATGCGCCCGTCCTGCGGGCGGCGACGCTCGATCACGTCCATGCGACCCAGCAGCTTGATACGCGCACACATCGCGTTGAGCACGCCCATGGGCATCTGGTAGACCGGGTGCAACACGCCGTCGATGCGGAAGCGGATCACGCCCTGCTCGCGGCGCGGCTCCAGGTGGATGTCGCTGGCGCGCTGGTCAAAGGCGTATTGCCACAGCCAGTCCACCACCTGCACCACGCCCTGGTCGTTGGCGTCCAACTGCTTGTTGCTGCGGCCCAGTTCCACCAGCTGCTCAAAGCTCGCGCCGTTGTGGGCACCGGCCTTGGCAGCAGCACGCACCGACTTGGCCAGTGCATAGAACTCGGCGGTGTAGCGCTGGATTTCCTGCGGGCTGGCCAGCACCCGGCGCACCGAGCGGCGCGACTGCCGTTCCAGCTCAGCCACCCAGTCGGTGACAAAGGGCTGGGAGGTGGCTACCGTGATCTCCGAGGGCGTCACCGTCACCGGCAGGACCTTGTGCCGCTCGGCATAGGCCGCGCCCATGGAGTCGGCAATGCGGCCCACGTCCACCTTGAGCGGGTCTATGCGCAGGTAGTCCAGGCCACACCGTTTGGCCAGCCACTGGGTGAGCAACTCCATGTCCAGCGGCTTTTGGTCGGAGGCCCGCCGCATGCTGACACTGGCCAGGCGCACCAGCGGGTGTTGCGCACTTTCGGCCGCAGAGCAGCGCGCCGTGGTGCGCGTGGCCTCCTCTTCGGAGACCACCCCGTCGCGCTGCAGCCACTGCACCAGCTGGCGCCAGTCCAGCGGGCCCGCGTGCGGACCCTGGGGTTTCGTGTGCAGCGCGGGGGGGTGCGTCATGGCCTGACCGGCTTGAACCCCCGCACCCACTTGTCGGCGGGCAGGCCCCAGTCGCGCACAATCGTTTCTGCGCGTTCCATCAGCAGCTTGCGGTTGGGGCGCGAACTGGTGCGCTGGGCCATCACCACGGTGTTGCCTTCGCGGGTGGATTTGAAGGCCCAGATGGCATCCATGCCAAAGGCCACGGCGATCTGGTCCACGCTGTTCTGAAAGCTCGAAGAGCGGCCAAACAGGTTCACCGTCATGCAGCCCTCGTCGGTCAGGGTGTTGCGGCAGTCGGTATAAAAATCGGCGCTGTCCAGCACGGGGGCCGCAGCCTCGTCGTCATACAGATCCACGTGCAGCAGATCGATGGCACCCTGCCAGCGCTGCTTCTTGATTTCCTGCGACGCATCGGCCAGTACCACCTGCATGCGCGGGTTGTCGGCCGGCAGGTTGAACCAGCCCTTGCAGGCGTGCAGCACCTGGGGGTTGAGTTCAATGGCGGTGGTGTTTTTCATGCGCACGACCTTGTGGCAGAACTTGGTCAGCGAGGCCGCACCCAAGCCCAGCTGCAGGGCCTGGCGCTCGCCCAAGGTGGCGGGGTCCAGGAACAAGAGCCCCGCCATCATGCGCTGTATGTATTCATGCACCAGCACCAAAGGAGCGTCCAACAACATGGAGCCCTGTATCCATTCGCTGCCCAGGTGCAGGTGACGCACCGGGCCTTCTTCGGAGAAATTGACTTCCGGGAGAGTGATTGCTTCGTTTATTGCCATGGGGATTTATACCAGCATGGCGAGGTCTGCAAGCGCGGGGGCCAAGTCAGAGCAAGGCGCCCGCCTTTTCACCGCGCTCGTACACCACATGGGCACGCCCCACGATCAAGGGGTCGAGCTTGCCGATCTGCCCCAGATCCTTGTTGTTGTAGGGCAGCTTGTGCAGCACATAGCGCATGGCGTTGAGGCGTGCGCGCTTCTTGCAATCGCTCTTGATCACTGTCCACGGCGCATCGGCCGTGTCGGTGTCGAAAAACATGGATTCCTTGGCGCGGGTGTAGTCCTCCCACTTGTCCAGCGAAGCCAGGTCGATCGGGCTGAGCTTCCATTGCTTGAGCGGGTGGCCTTCGCGTTCCTTGAAGCGCCGGCGCTGCTCCTTGCGGCTGACGCTGAACCAGAACTTGATCACATGCACGCCGCTGCGCACCAGGTGGCGCTCGAAGTCCGGTGCCTGCTTCATGAACTCGGCGTATTCCGCGTCGCTGCAAAAGCCCATGACCCGCTCGACACCGGCGCGGTTGTACCAGCTGCGGTCAAACAGCACGATTTCGCCGCGCGTGGGCAGGTGCTGCACATAGCGCTGGAAGTACCATTGGCCGCGCTCGCTCTCGGACGGTTTTTCCAGCGCCACCACGCGGGCACCGCGCGGATTCAAGTGCTCCATGAAGCGCTTGATGGCGCCGCCCTTGCCAGCCGCATCGCGCCCTTCAAACAGAATCACCACCCGCTGGCCCGCATCTTTCACCCAGGCTTGCAGCTTCAACAATTCGCACTGCAGGTGAAACTTTTGCTTTTCGTAAATGCTTCGGCGCAGCAGGTTCTGGTAGGGGTAAGCGCCATCGCGCCAGTCAGGCGCCAGCACCTCGTCCGGATTGGCGATTTCAGGCGACACTTTCTTGGCTTGGCCCAGCAGGGCAACGCGCAGAGCGCGCCGGTCGTCCGGCGCAGCACCCTCCAACATCGCGCGCAGGGACTTCGCACGGTCTTGCACAGACTCCGTCGGGCCATCCAGCAGCAACACCGCGGCCTCCGCTTCCCTGCCCTGGGCCGCTTGGATGGCTTCGCCGACCATGAATTCCTGCAACGGACCCTTGCGGGTGGAGGGTGCGCGATCGCCCAGTGCGGCGGCGCGCACTTCGCCCGTGACGGGGGCTTTCGGTTGGGGACTGGAATGAGAGCGGGCGGGGGACTTGCGAGCGGTGGGAGCCATTTTCTTTGCGGTGGCTTTTGTCATATCGAATTCCTATGAATGAGGCTGTTATGGGCTTTTTTATTTCAATTTCATTGCAAAAATATGAACAATCATCTTAGCCTTGACAGGGCTGCGCTGCAAACGCAAGTGTTCACCCCAGCAGTGCGGCAACTTTGGGCAGGGCTTCACAGGTGCTGGCCCACGCGGAAGCGGCCAGGTCAGCCAGCGCAATACCCCGCACGTTTGCCACCTCAGCGGCAATGCGCGGGAGTTCAGCCGGCGTGTTGCGGCCCTGTTCCACACCCAGCGCGCGCTGTTCTGCTGTGGCATACAGCCAGTGCGGCGGGATGTCGGGCGCGTCCGTTTCCAGCACCAGGGCCCCCAGGGGCAGGGTTGCAGCCAGACGGCGCAGTTGCAGCGCGCGCGCATAGGTGACGGCACCGCCAAAACCCAGCTTGAAACCCAGCTTGAGGAACTCCTGCGCCTGCACATCACTGCCGTTAAAGGCATGGGCAATGCCGCTCCAGGGCGTGCTGGTGGAGAGATCGCGCAGGTGCTTCAACAGCAGGTCGGCCGAGCGGCGCACATGCAACACCACCGGCAGTTCAAAACGGCGCGCCAGCTTGAGTTGGACGCGGTAAAAGTGCGCTTGCTTTTCGCGCAGCGGGCTTTGAGTCAGTGCGGGGACAAAGTAGTCCAGACCGATCTCGCCCACAGCCACCAGACGCGGATCGTCCCGGTGGCGCTCCAGATGGGCTTCCAGCGTGGCCAGATCGGCCTCGCTGGCTTGCGGCACGTAAAGCGGGTGGATACCCAGGCAATAGCTGTCCCGCGTGTCGTGGGCCAGCAAACGCACGGAATCAAAGTTCGCCACCTCGACGGCCGGGATCACGCAGTGCGCCACGCCTTGGTCCCTTGCGTTGGCGCGTACCTGCGCCACATCACCGCTGAACCCAAAGGCATCCAGATGGCAATGGCTGTCAATCCATTGCATTCGGTCCTTCAGAGGGTAGTCTGCAGCTTGCCCTGCACCAGGGACAGTTGGCGGCTGCAACGCGAGGCCAGGGTGGCGTCGTGCGTGACCAGCACAAAGGCCGTGCCATGGGCTTGCGCGAGCTCCAGCATCAGGGCGAAGACGCCGTCGGCTGTGGAGCGGTCCAGGTTGCCGGTGGGCTCGTCGGCCAGCACGCAGTCCGGCCGGGTGACCAGAGCGCGGGCAATGGCCACACGCTGGCGCTCGCCACCGGACAACTCGGCGGGGCGGTGGTGGGCGCGGTCTTTCAAGCCGACCTTGGCCAGCATGTCGCTGGCGGCCTGCACCGCCTGCTCACGCGGCACACGGCGAATGGTCAAGGGCATGGCCACGTTGTCGAGTGCGCTGAATTCGGGCAGCAGGTGGTGGAACTGGTACACAAAGCCCAGATGCCGGTTGCGCAAGCGCCCCTGCTCTGCCGCATTCAGGCGGGCCAGGGCCTGGCCGCACAAGGTCACGCTGCCGCTGCTGGGCGCATCCAGACCGCCGAGCAGATGCAACAGCGTGCTCTTGCCGGAACCCGAAGCGCCGACGATGGCCAGGGTCTCGCCCTTTTGCACACTCAGGTCCACGCCCTGTAGCACGGTGACATCCAGACGGCCTTCGTGGAAGCGCTTGGTCAGGCCGGTGCAAGTCAGTATCGGGCTATTCATATCTGAGCGCCTCCGCCGGATTGACGCGGCTGGCGCGCCAGCTGGGGTACAGCGTGGCGACAAAGGCCAACACCAGGGCGATCAGGCCAATCGGCAGGATGTCGTTCATTTGCGGGTCGCTGGGCATGCGGCTGATCAGGTAAATGTCCTGCGGCAAAAAAGTAGCGCCCAGCGCGTGTTCCAGTGCCGGCACGATCACATCGATGTTGAAGGCCACGCCCAGGCCCAGCAGCAGGCCGGCCAGGGTGCCGATCACGCCGACCATGGCGCCCTGCACCACGAAGATGCCCATGATGCTGCCCGGACTGGCGCCCAGGGTGCGCAAAATGGCAATGTCGGCGCGCTTGTCGGTCACCGTCATCACCAGCGTGCTGACCAGGTTAAACGCGGCCACCGCCACGATCAGGGTCAGGATGATGAACATCATGCGTTTCTCCACCTGCACCGCGGCAAACCAGGTGCGGTTCTGGCGCGTCCAGTCGCGGATATAGAGCTCACCCGTCATGCTGCGCCCGAGTTCGGCTGCCACCCGGGGCGCCTGGTGCAGATCGGTCAGCTTCAGGCGCACGCCGGTCGGCCCTTCCAGACGGAAGATGCGTGCGGCGTCCTGCCAGTGCATCATGACCAGCGCCGAGTCGTATTCAAAATGGCCGGAGTCAAAGGTGCCGGTGACCGTCATTTGCTTGAGGCGCGGCACCACACCAGCCGGGGTGACCTCGCCGCTGGGCGCCACCAGGGTTACCTTGTCGCCCGCATGCACGCCCAGACTGCGCGCCAGTTCGGCCCCCAGCACCACGCCGAATTCACCGGCCTTGAGCTGGCTCAGCACGCCGGCCTGCGCTCCGGCGGCGACGTCGGTCACCTCGTGTTCCAGCGCGGGATCGATGCCACGCACCATCACACCCTTCATGTCCTCGCCACGCGCCAGCAGGGCCTGGGCGGCAATAAAGGGCGCTGCGCCTATCACCTGCGGGTTGGCCTTGGCCTCTTTCAGCGTAGTGGCCAGAGCCGGCAGGGCCGCGCCGCCTGCGGCATAGACCTCGATGTGCGAGACCACGCTGAGCATGCGGTCGCGCACTTCTTTCTGGAAGCCGTTCATCACGCTGAGCACGATGATGAGCGCGGCCACACCCAGGCCAATGCCCAGCATGGAGACGCCGGAGATAAAGGAGATAAAGCCGTTGCGACGGGTCGCGCGCCCGGCGCGGGTGTAGCGCCAGCCGATCAGCAGTTCATAGGGAATTTGTTTCACGCATGGATTGTGGCATCACGGCGTAAGCCCTTGTCCTGCGCGCTCGCGCTTGCCGGCCCCGCGCCGCCCGCAAACCGTGTCGCCGGTTAGACTGCAACGCCCACGCGCGCTTTATGCTGTGGTGAAAAGGGATCCGCTTGAACACAGAGAAACAATCTGAGAGCGACATCAGCGACAAATTCATTCGCCCGGCCCTGGTACAGGCCGGCTGGCACACGCTGGACCAGATCTACGCCCAATACCCCCTGCGCGCCGGCCGCGTGGTGGTGCGCGGCAAAACGGCGCGGCGCGACCCATCCACCGTGCTGCGCGCCGACTTTGTGCTGTTCCTCAAACCCAATATCCCGCTGGCCGTGGTGGAGGCCAAAAAGTCCCGCCTGTCGGTGCAGGCCGGTATGCAGCAGGCCATCCACTATGCGCAGCTGCTGGGCGTGCCCTTCAGCTTTGCCAGCAACGGCGAAGGCTTTGTGTTCCGCGACGCCACCCTGGCCACCGGCGTGCTGGAGCAAACCCTGGCGCTGGACCAGTTTCCATCGCCGCAAGAGCTGTGGGCGCGCTATTGCAAATGGAAGGGCTGGCCCGCCGAGGTGCAAAGCGTGGCCGCGTTTGACTACGCCCTGGCCACCACGGCCAAGACGCCGCGCTACTACCAGCTCAATGCCATCAACCGCACGGTCGAAGCCATTGCCGCCGGGCAAAACCGCGTGCTGCTGGTCATGGCCACCGGCACCGGCAAGACCTACACCGCCTTCCAGATCATCCACCGGCTGTGGAAATCGCCCTGGCATGCGGACAAACCCGGTGGCCAGAAGCGCATCCTGTTCCTGGCCGACCGCAACATCCTGATTGACCAGACCATGGTCAACGACTTCCGGCCCTTCAAGGGCGCCATGGCCAAGCTCAGCCCCAACGCCAAGGGCATTGAACGCATCAACGAGCAGGGCCAGGTGGAGATAGAAGAAGTGGACCTGGCCGTGCACAAGACCACCAAGCTGGTGGACAAGAGCTACGAGATTTACCTCTCGCTCTACCAGGCCGTGAGCGGCACCGAAGAGGCGCAGAACATCTACAAACAGTTCAGCCCCGACTTCTTCGACCTCATCGTGGTGGACGAATGCCACCGGGGCAGCGCCGACGAAGACTCCGCCTGGCGCGAAATCCTCAGCTACTTTGCCAGCGCCACCCAGGTCGGCATGACCGCCACGCCCAAGGAGACCAAGGACATCTCCAACAGCGATTACTTTGGCCCGCCGATTTACACCTACAGCCTCAAGCAAGGCATTGAAGACGGTTTTCTGGCGCCCTACAAGGTGATCCGCGTGGACCTGGACAAGGACGCCTTTGGCTGGCGCCCCACGGCCGGCATGACCGACAAACACGGCAACCTGATCGAAGACCGCATCTACACCGGCACCGACATGAACCGCAAACTGGTGCTGGAAAAGCGCGACGAAGCCGTGGCCGCGCGCATCACCGAATACCTGAAGGCCACCGACCGTTACGCCAAGACCATCGTCTTTTGCGAAGACATAGACCACGCCGCCCGCATGCGCCAAGCCCTGAGCAACGCCAACGCCGACATCTGCGCCGCCAACCCCAAATACGTGGTGCAGATCACCGGCGACAACCCCGAGGGCAAGCGCGAGCTCGACAACTTCATTGACCCCGAAAAGACCTTCCCCGTCATTGCCACCACCTCCAAGCTCATGAGCACGGGCGTGGACGCGCAGACCTGCAAGCTCATCGTGCTGGACCAGAACATCAGGTCCATGACACTGTTCAAGCAAATCATTGGCCGTGGCACCCGGTTGCGCGAAGACTTGGGCAAAACCTGGTTCACCATCCTCGACTTCAAGCGCGCCACCGAGCTGTTTGCCGACAAGGACTTTGATGGCGAGCCGGTGCAAATTTACGAGCCCCAGCCCGGCCAGCCGATTGATCCCCCTGACGCACCACCCGACACCCCGCCCGGTTTGCCCGTTGGCGCAACCGGCGCCGATCCGGCCCAAATCGTTGACGGCCTGCCGCTGCTGGGCCCCTTCGCGCCCGGCACCGACGAGCCCAGAAAATACGTCGTCGGCGGCATGGTCACCGTGGCCGTGGCCCGCGAGCGCGTGCAATACCTCAACGCCCAGGGCCAGCTCATTACCGAGAGCCTGCGCGACTACACCCGCATCAACCTCACCAAGAAGTACGACTCGCTCGACAAATTCTTGCAAGCCTGGAACCACGCCGACCGCAAGGCCGCCCTGCTGCTGGAGCTGGAAGGCCAAGGCGTGCTGATCGAGGCCCTGGCCGAAGAGCTGGGCAAAGAAGGCGGCACCGACCTCGACCCATTTGATTTGCTGCTGCACGTGGCGTACAACATGCCGGCACTCACGCGGCGCGAGCGCGCCAGCCGCGTCAAAAAGCGCAACGTCTTCACCCAATACGGCCCCATGGCCCGCAAGGTGATAGACGCGCTGCTGGACAAATACGCCGACGAAGGCATTGCCACCATCGAGGCCGACACCGTGTTCAACGTGCAACCCTTCACCGACATGGGCCTCCCGGCCGAACTCATCAAAAGCTTTGGCGGCCGCCCGCAATACCTGGGTGCCCTGCAAGACCTGGAACGCGAGCTGTACGCAGCTGCTTAAATACCCGAAATTATCTGAAATTAGATAAAATATCTGAATTCAGATAATTTTGGATAAACTATGCTTTACTACCACCGCACCAGCCTCGCTGCAGACTTGGCCAATGCCCTGCAAGGCAAGGCTGCATTCAGTGACGCGCCCAATGGCTTGTTTCTGGCAGCGCCCCGCCGCACGGGCAAATCCACCTTTTTGCAGGCCGACCTCATGCCCGAACTGGCAAGGCGCAAAGTGGTGGTGGTCTATGTAGACCTATGGGCCGATCAAATGCGCGACCCAGGGAGCCTGATTGCCAAAGCCGTAGGCCGGGCGCTCGTCAAGCATTTGGGCGTTGTGGCCAAAACCGCCAAGGCGGCCGGACTGGAAAACATCACCGTAGGCGGCATCAAAATCGACACATCCAAGATCGGCCGGGTCGATGGCACCACGCTGGCGGATGCCCTGCGCGCCTTGGTCGAGGCCACAAAAAACCCCGTAGCGCTGATCATCGACGAAGCACAGCACGCGCTCACCAGCGAAGCGGGCGAGACGGCCATGGCTGCGCTCAAGTCTGCGCGCGACCAACTGAACCGTCCTGATCAGGTCAAGCTCATGCTGGTCATGTCGGGCTCTGACCGCGACAAACTCCTGCGCCTGGTCAATACCAACGCAGCACCGTTTTATGGCTCCCAAATTCAGCGCATGCCCGAGTTAGGGCCTGACTTCATCGCCCACATTGCTCAGCTGATTGCCCAGCAGCGCCCTGACCTGACCGACATTCACACCACCAAACTGCAAGAGGCATTCGCCCTGTTTGGCCAGCGCCCCCAGTTTTTTATGGAGGCATTGGGCCAGGTGCTCAGCCCCTTGGCCACCCATACGGGTCGATTTGAAGACGCTATGCGCGCCAAAGCGCTGCAGCAGCAACAAAACGACGAGGCCCAGATGGAGAGTGACTACACCGCCCTCAAACCGCTGGAGCAAGCCGTGCTGTGGCGCATGCTGGAGTTGGGCACCCGCTTTCGCCCCTATGACGCAGACGCCCTGCAGTTCTACAACGACAAAACCGGCGACAAGATCACTGTGGCCAAAGCGCAAAAAGCCCTGGAGAGCCTGCGCACCCACCAGCCCAGCCTGGTCTGGAAATCCGCCCGCAGCGAATACGCCGTGGAAGACGCCACCATGCTCCGCTGGTATACCCAGCGCGTAAGCGCTGGCACCTGGCCACCCGTGGGCCCGCAACTCGACTGGCTAGAGGAATAAACCACATGTCCAACCTTTCCAGCATCATCAAATCCATACAGGACGTGATGCGCCAAGACAGCGGCGTCGACGGCGACGCCCAACGCATCTCCCAGCTCACCTGGCTCTTGTTTCTGAAAGTGTTTGACGCGCTGGAAGAAGAGCTGGAGCTCACCCGCGACAGCTACACCAGCCCCATCCCCGAGCGCCTACGTTGGCGCAACTGGGCCGCAGACGCCGAGGGCATCACCGGCGACACCCTGCTGGGCTTTGTGAACAACGACTTGTTTGGCGCACTCAAAACCCTGGGCGGCGACGCCCAGCGCAACCCGCGTGCCTTTGTGGTGCGCGGCGTATTTGAAGACGCCTACAACTACATGAAAAGCGGCCACCTGCTGCGCCAGATCATCAACAAACTGGGCGCCATCGACTTCAACCGCCAGGCCGAGCGCCACCAGTTCAACGACCTGTACGAAAAAATCCTCAAAGACCTGCAAAGCGCCGGCAACGCGGGCGAGTTTTACACCCCGCGCGCCGTCACCCAGTTCATGGTCGACATGGTCAACCCGCGCCTGGGCGAAAAGGTGCTGGACCCGGCCACCGGCACCGGCGGCTTTCTGGTCTGCGCCATCGAGCACCTGCGCCGCCAGGTGCAAAACACCGCGCAAGAGGCCGTGCTGCAGGCCAGCATCACCGGCGTGGAGAAAAAGCAGCTGCCCCACATGCTGTGCGTCACCAACCTCATGCTGCATGGAATCGAGGTACCCAGCCTCATCACCCACGGCAACACCCTGGCGCGCCCGCTGCGCGAGGTCACGCAGGCCGACCGCGTGGACGTCGTGCTCACCAACCCGCCCTTTGGCGGCGTGGAAGAGCCGGGCATTGAGCAGGGCTTCCCCAGCGACGTGCGCACCAAGGAAACGGCGGACCTGTTTTTGGTGCTCATCAAGCACATCCTCAAGGCCCATGGCCGCGCCGCCCTGGTGCTGCCCGACGGCACCCTGTTTGGTGAAGGCGTCAAAACCCGCATCAAAGAGCAGCTCATGGCCGAGTGCAATCTGCACACCATCGTGCGCCTGCCCAACGGCGTGTTTGCGCCCTACACCGGCATCAAGACCAACCTGCTGTTCTTCACCAAGGGCCAGCCCACCCAAGACGTCTGGTACTACGAGCACCCCTACCCCGCGGGCGTGAAGAACTACAACAAAACCAAGCCCATACGCATCGAAGAATTTGAGGCCGAAAAAGCCTGGTGGGGCAGCGAGGCCGACGGCTTTGCCGCGCGCGTAGAGAACGAGCGCGCCTGGAAAGTCAGCATCGCGCAGATCAAGGCCGCCAACTACAACCTCGACCAGAAAAACCCCCACGCCGTAGACGCCATCAGCCACGACCCTGAACAACTGCTGCTGGACTACGCCCGGCTGCAGGGCGAGGCGCAGGGCTTGCGGGACCAACTCAAAAGCATCCTTGCACAATCGCTGTCTGGACAAAGCCAAGGAGTTTGACCATGACCCCATCCCCCAAGAAACCGGCCACGGCGCTGACCCCAGCACCGACCGTGGCGCTGGCCCCCACGGAAGACGCGCTGGTTGCGCAAATTCAAGCGGTCTTGCAGCAAGCCCGCCAGCAGGCCAAGCGCAGTGTCAACCAGGTCATGGTGCTGGCCTATTGGCAGGTCGGCCAGTTGATCGTGCAGCATGAGCAGGGCGGGCAAGAGCGGGCGGTGTATGGGGCCAAGACGCTGCAGCACTTGGCCAAGCGCCTGCAGCAGGAGTTTGGCAAGGGCTTTTCCGTGCCCAACCTGCGTAATTTCCGCCAGTTTTATCTGACCTTTTCAGAAGACGAGATTCGCTACTCGACAAGTAGCGAATTGAGCTGGACGCATTTTCGGGTGCTGATGCGCGTGCCCGACCCCGTCGCCCGCCAATGGTACGCCCGCGAAGCCGCCAGCCAAACCTGGAGCGTGGCCGCGCTGGACCGGCAGATCAGCACCTTCTACTACCAGCGCCTGCTCTCCAGCCAAGACCAGGAAGGTGTCAAGGCCGAGGCACGGCAGTTGATCGCGCGCGACGCGCCGCCCAACCCGCGCGACTTCATCCGCGACCCCTACATTCTGGAATTCCTGGACGGCCAGCCCCAGGCCAGCTGGTACGAAAAAGACGTGGAACAAGGCCTGCTCGACCAGCTGCAAAAGTTCCTGCTGGAGCTGGGCAAAGGCTTTGCCTTTGTGGCCCGCCAGCGCCATCTGCGCATTGAAAGCGAAGACGCGTTTGTGGACCTGGTTTTTTACAACTACATCCTGAAATGCTTTGTGCTCATTGAGCTCAAGGTCGGCAAGCTCAGCCACCAGGACGTGGGCCAGCTCGACATGTACGTGCGCGTGTTTGACGAGCAGGTGCGCCAGGAGGGCGACAACCCCACCATTGGCCTGATTTTGTGTTCCGAGCGCAACGAGGCCGTGGCCCGCTACTCGCTGCTGGCCGGCAGCGAACAGATTTTTGCCAGCCGCTACCAGCCCTGGCTGCCCACCGAGGCCGAGCTGCAAGCCGAACTCACCCGCGACCGCGCTTTGATTGAAAACGCCCAGGCCAGCCAAGCTGGCACTGACGGAGAGGCCGCATGAGCGCGGTGCTGACGGTGCAAGAACCCGGCGCTCAAACTCTGGTGCAAGAGCCACAACAGCAAGCGCCGTTGCTGCGGGATTTCGATGTGATCGCCCAAGCGCCCGGCGGCGTGGTGCGCCTGCGCGAGCTGATCTTGACGCTGGCCGTGCAGGGCAAGCTGGTGCCGCAAGATGCCAGGGATGAACCGGCGAGCGTGCTGCTCAAGAAGATTCGTGCGGAGAAAGACCGGTTGATTGCGGAGGGGAAGATCAAGCGGGACAAGCCGCTGGCGGAGATTGCGGAAGAGGAAAATCCGTTTGAGTTGGCGAAGGGGTGGGAGTGGGTGCGATTTGGCGACTTGGCACTGATTTCCAGCGGTGTGACGTTGGGTAGGAAAATCTCAATTGCTTCGCCGGTTTCTCTGCCTTATTTGCGCGTGGCCAACGTACAACGCTGGCATGTGAACCTGACCTCGGTGAAAGAGGTGGTAATCGACCGCTCTGAGTTAGGTCGGTTTCAATTGGTCAACGGTGACTTGCTGATCACAGAAGGCGGGGACTGGGACAAAGTTGGACGCACAACCATCTGGCGCGATGAGCTACCCACTTGCTTGCATCAGAACCACATTTTCAAAGCACGTGGCGCCAGCTCTGAATGGAGTCCGCTTTGGGCGCAGCTTTTTTTGAACTCGCCAGTTGCTCGTGCCTATTTCGCATTCTCAGCAAAGCAAACCACCAACTTGGCATCCATCAATATGGCCGAGCTCAAGGCGTGTGTGTTTCCGCTTCCGCCTTTGCCAGAACAATCCCGCATCGTCACCCGCGTGGAAGAACTCATGCTGCTATGCGACGCCCTCGAAGCCAAGGGCCGACTCGAAGCCGCGCAACACGAACAACTCGTCAACACCCTGCTTGCCACGCTGACCGATAGCGACACACCCGAGCAACTGACCGAGAACTGGCAACGCATCGCCACCCACTTCGACCTGCTGCTGGACCGCCCCCAAGCCGTGGACGCGCTGGAGCAAACCATCCTGCAACTCGCAGTGCGTGGCCTGCTTGTTCCCCAAGACCCGCAAGAAGAACCTGCCAGCGAACTGCTGAAGAAAATCCGCAGCGAGAAAGACCGCCTTATCGCCCAGGGCCAGATCAAGCGCGACAAGCCACTGCCGCCGATTGCCGAGGATGACCAGCCGTTTACGCTGCCCTCGGGGTGGGAGTTGATTCCGATTGAAACGCTGGCTGATGTCGGGACTGGAACGACACCATCCAGAGACAACGCCGCATTCTTTTCGGGCGGGTCAATACCGTGGGTAACCAGCGGTGAAACTGGTAAGGCGTTCATTGCAGAAGCGGCTCAGCACATCACAGAGCATGCCCTTTCTCAAACCAGTTTGTCGGTCTATCCCGTTGGGACTTTGATCGTGGCGATGTATGGACAGGGCAAAACGCGCGGGCAAGTTTCAGAGCTGCAAATTCAGGCGGCAACAAACCAAGCCTGCGCCGCCATTGTTCTGGTGGAGCCATCACTTGCCCATCGCAGTTTCATCAAGCTTGTATTTGAAAAGAGCTATGACGAAATACGCGAGCTTTCCGCAGGCGGAGCGCAGCCAAATTTGAATGTCGGAAAAATCAAGGCGACATTGATTCCCCTCCCTCCCCTCGCCGAACAATCCCGCATCGTCACCCGCGTCACCGCATTGCGCGGTCTGTGCGCCAACCTGCGAGCGCGACTAATCGCCAGCCAATCCACCCAAGCAAAACTGGCCGAGGCAATGATCGGCGAAGCGGTGCCCGCCTGAACCAACGCCGACAGAACGCGCACAGCAACGCTACCGCCCCTGGATTCCTTGCGCACCAACCATGCTGGCAGCGGCGTGCCCAAAGCCCAACGACTACAGCCCCCCGCCCAAGAGCAGCCCCCAACAAGCCGCGACAATAGCGCCCATGCCCACACTGATCACCCATGCCAAGCCCAGCGGGCCGCACTGCCAGCAGGCACTTCTCCAACTGCAATTGCCCCACCTGACTGCCCTGCTGCGCCTGCTGACCGCTGGCCTGCGCCAGACCCGCGACGAGGACACCTTGTCGCCCCTGCATGAGCTGCTGCAGGCGCAGGCCCTGGGCGTGCAGGCACAGGATGGCCTATTGCCCTGGGCCGCGCTGCAAGCCCATGACCTGCAGCTGAGCACACCCCAGGGCGATGCAGGCTGGGCCTGGCTAACGCCCTGCCACTGGCAGGTCAACACCGACCACGTGCGCATGGCCGACCCGGCCGACAGCCAGATCAGCGCCGAGGAATCGCGCACGGTGATGGAGACCCTGCGCGCCTTTTTGCTGGAAGACGGCATCACCCTGCATGGGCTGCAGGCCAGCGGCAACTGGCTGGCCAGTGGCGCCGTGTTTCGCGATCTGCCCACGGCCTCGCTGGCCCGCGCCTCCGGGGGCGCGGTCGACCACTGGCTGCCGCGCCAGGCCCAGGCCCAGCCGCTGCGCCGCCTGCAAAACGAGATGCAAATGCTGCTCTACACGCATCCGCTCAATGACGCGCGCGCCGCGCGGGGCCTGCTGCCGATCAACTCGTTCTGGGTCAGTGGCACGGGCACGCTGTCTGCCGACTTCCAGACCGCGCAAAACCAGGGCAGCACCGTGCTGGACGCGCTGCGCGGGCCCATGCTGCGCGCTGACGCGGCGGCTTGGGCGCAGGCCTGGCAGGCGCTGGACGCTGGCCCCATCCAGACGCTGCTGGAGCAGGCGCGCCGCGGCGAGGCCGTCGAACTCACCCTGTGTGGCGAGACCGCCGCGCAGACCTATACCCTGCAGCCGCAAGGCCTGTGGACGCGCATCAGCAAGCGCTTTGCCGCCACCGACCTGCCCGCTTTGCTGCAAAGCCTTTGAATTTCACCCACCCCTTATGAACATCACCACCCGCGACGTCCCCCCGCGCTCTGTCTGGACCCTGGAGCAGGCCGGCGTCCACCCCCTGCTGGCGCGCCTGTATGCGGCGCGCGGTGTCACCGGCATGGACGAGTTGGACGAAGCCCTGGCCAAGCTGCTGCCGCCCTCCTCCCTGCTGGGTGCCAGCGCTGCTGCGGTGTTGCTGGCCGATGCCATGGCCCAAAACAAAAAACTGTGCATCGTGGCCGACTACGACTGCGACGGCGCCACCGCCTGCGCCGTGGCCCTGCGCGGACTGCGCCTGCTGGGTGCCCCGCATGTGGCCTATCTGGTGCCCGACCGCGTGGTCGATGGCTACGGCCTGACCGCGCCGATTGCCCAGCGCGTATTCGATTCCGGCGCTGACGTGCTGATTACCGTGGACAACGGCATTGCCAGCATGGAGGGCGTGGCCCACGCCAAGAAGCTGGGCCTGCAGGTTCTGGTGACCGACCACCACCTGCCTGCGACGAACCGCAAGACCGGCGCCGTGGAGCTGCCGGATGCCGACGTGATCGTCAACCCCAACCAGCCCGGCTGCGGCTTTGAGAGCAAGTCCATGGCAGGTGTGGGCGTGATGTTTTATGTGCTGTTGGCGCTGCGCAGCGAACTGCGGACTCGCGGCCTCTTTGACGCCAGCAACCAGCCCAAGCTCGACACGCTCTTGCCGCTGGTCGCCTTAGGCACGGTGGCCGACGTGGTCAGGCTCGACGCCAACAACCGCCGCCTGGTGGCCCAGGGCCTGAAGCGCGTGCGTGCCGGTGCCATGCCCGCCGGTCTGGCTGCGCTGTTCGCCGCCGCCGGGCGCAAGTCCCAAGTTGCCACCACCTTTGACTTCGGCTTTGCCCTGGGGCCACGCATCAACGCTGCAGGCCGCCTGTCGGACATGACGCTGGGCATTGAATGCCTGCAAACCGACGATGCCGGCCGCGCCGACGAACTGGCCAAGGCCCTGGACGGCATCAACCGCGAGCGCCGCGTGATCGAAGGCGACATGCGCGACCAGGCCATGGACATTGTGGAATCGCTGTTCGACGAGGGCGACGAGCCGCCCTCCGCCATCTGCGTGTTCGACCCGGATTTTCACGAAGGCGTGGTCGGCATCGTGGCCTCGCGCATCAAGGACAAGCTGCACCGCCCGTCCTTCGTTTTTGCGGCCAGCCAGGCGCCGGGCAAGGAGCACGAACTCAAGGGCTCGGGGCGCAGCATCCCCGGCTTTCATCTGCGCGACGCGCTGGACCTGGTGGCCAAGCGCTACCCCGGCGTGCTGCTGCGCTTTGGCGGCCACGCCATGGCGGCCGGTTGCACCATCCACGAAGACGGCCTGGACGCTTTCGAGCAGGGCCTGATGGAAGTGGCCGAAGAGTGGCTGGACGCCGCCACACTGACGCGCCGCCTGGAAACCGATGGCGCGCTGGACCCGAAGTACCTGCGCGTGGATCTGGTCGACACCCTGCAAAAAGAAGTCTGGGGCCAGGGCTTTGCCCCGCCCACCTTCAGCGAGGAGGTCGAAGTGGTGTCCCAGCGCCTGGTGGGTGAAAAGCATTTGCAGCTCAAACTCAAACACCAAGGCCAGCCGGTGGACGGCATCTGGTTCGGCCATACCGAACAACTCCCGGCCCGCGTCAAACTGGCCTTCCGGCTGGATGCGGAGGAGTGGAACGGCGTGCGGCGGGTGAAGTTTCTGGTGGAAGGGGCTGCGGGGTGAGCTGGTGAGGGAGAGGAGTGAGAGGGGCGGGTTGCTGCGATTCCGGTCCTTCCCTGCAAAGAGGAAAACTGAGCTGTTTTCTCCAAAGCTGTCGTTGCTGCTGCAAGTCTAATTTCAACGGTTTTCAATCGCCGAATCATGGAACCAGTCGCACAGGGGCTGCATTCGATTTTCTCCGTCGCGGTCGGCAAAGTTGGCGTAGCTTGACGTTCGGGTTTAGCAGGAAATGCTCGTATATTTTGTCGATGCAGTTATAGGATGTGCGACTTGAATTTTGGCATTTGTTGCCTCTTAAACCGGGTCTATTGTTCAACTTGGCATGCCGCGCTATCCATCCACTCTCTGGTTGTTTGAACTTTTGCAAACCCATCATTGAGTGCGGAAAGATAGGACACTTGAACACTCTTTGCATCGACTGTTTCATCGGAAAATGCCAATCCAGTCGTTGCACAAGCATCATGCAAAAGTGTGCATTGAAAGCCCAAATCACAGGCTGCTCGAACCGTGGAGTCCACGCACATGTGCGTCATCATCCCGGCGAAAACCAAATGGGTTGCCCCAATCGCACGCAAATCCGCCAGCAACCGGGTTTCGCGAAAGCTATTCGGGAAGTGCTTTACAACTATGTTCTCACCCGCTATCGGCTGAACAGCGCGGTGAATTTGGGCACCTGTTGTACCCGCTAGAAAAAAAGTGGCATCTACCTCTGTTGCGATGTGTTGAATGTGAAAGACGGGAGCCAAACGCGCGCGAAAATTTTCCAGGACGGATGCCGCTTGCGCTACAGCCAATTCAGCTTTGTAAAGCGCCATCGTGCCGCCTGGAAAATAGTCGTTTTGCAGGTCAATAAGTATGAGTGCGGTTGTCATGTGGTTGATGTGGTCACGAAATTTCAGGAAAGATGCATCGAACGATTTGACCCCATTGGGGGCAATTGGAAGTGACACAAAGACCCCTGAATCAGGGCTCTTCCCACTCGAGAATTCCCCATGGCGTTGGCTCGGAGTCCATGCCAACCTCGGCAACACTTTCGCTGAGCCTGGACAGTGAAAGTTCTGTGCAAGTGCCCGTCAGTTCAGAGATCGTTGAGGCTTCGATGGAAAATTTTCCGTCTGCAAATTGCCCGAATGAAATCTCGAAGCCGGGGCCCAGGGGATCAACCGGTCGCACCCGCATCAGATAGTCACCCGAAACAAACAGGCGGACACCCGGCGTGCCATCGGAGCGCATCGGCTCGGCCAGAGCAATGCGCCGTCCGGTGGAGCCGGGAAGCCGGTCCCACACTTCAAAGTACACACCGTGGATGCCGGTCTCCACTACCTGCTCCGGTGTCTTGAAAACCATCCAGCCTTCGTCTACCGTAGCGCGCGGCGGCTGGTAGTCCACCAGGCGCTGCCAGGTGCACATCTCCTGCGCCGCGACCTGGGTAACCTTGGTTGTTCCACTGAAGCCCTGCAGGGGCGCGTCGGCGGCCAAGGGGACGCGCAGGTCCACATGCCACTGGCCCAGTTGCATCCAGCGCACCAGGGTGGAGGTGTCCCGCGTCTGCGGGGTCTCTAGCAGCGTGCGCGACCACACGCCCCAGTAGCGCGCAGGTACGGGCCCGGCCCCGTCTTTGGGCGGCGCAGGCCAACCGGAAGTGGAATTATTCATAGGCTTTCGGGAAGGGTTCCAGTTGTTTGTAAAAGTCCATATCGTGGTTGGGCCAGAGCGAGGCCCCCGTCTCAGCGGCCAGCGCCTTGAGCTTGCGGATGCTGTCTATGGCCTGCGCTTCATTGCCTTGCCAGAGTCCACCTGGGGCAATTTCGTCGTCCAGGTTTTCCTGCAAGTCAGCCGCGTCACCGGCCAGCAACACCGGCGGGCCTTTGGGCAGTTCAATCCACATCGACATATGGCCGGCGGTGTGGCCGGGCGTGGCGATGGCCTCCACGCCAGGCAGCACGGTGTATTCGCCGCGCTGCAGTTTGAACTGCAGAGGCGTTCCCGCATCGTCCACCAAGTCGTCATCCCACACCGCACTGTCCTGGCCGCTGGCGGCGGCATCGCGCTCGTCACACTGCAGGTGGATTTCGGCACCGCAGCCGCAGCGGCGCAACTCCTTGAGCCCACCGGCATGGTCAAAGTGCAGGTGACCGACAAAGATCACATCCACGTCGGACGGTGTCAGACCCAGGCGCGCCAGGTGGTTCGGAATACGCTGCTCCAGCGTCATCTGCGGCGCGGGTATGGGACGCGGCGCCTCCTCGTAGAAGCGCTTGCGCAAGGCCGGGTCGTTGATCTTGCGGTGGTCGCAGCCCACGTCGTAGAGGATGCGTCCATTACGGGTCTCGATCAGGTAGGCCAGGATAGGCGCCTCAATCATCTGCCCATGGCCGCGATTGAAGGTGGAGATGGTTTTTTCGTAGCGGTGGGTGGCCGTCAGCAACGGCCACATTTTCAGAACCTGGCTCATGCGATTGCCTTTGGGGATGATTCGATTTGTTGCAATGCCTCGGCGCAATGGGCCACCCCACCAAAGATGCCGCCCTCCACTTGCAGCATGTCCAGGGCGGGTTGCTGCAGGTGCGCTTCGGACGCAGCGCAGGCGTCAGCCACGGTAATGCAATGGTAGCCGCAGTCCGTGGCAGCACGTACCGTGGTGTGCACGCAGACCTCGGTCGTCACGCCGCGCACCAGCAGACGCCCCAGCGGCCCCGCGTGTCCGATTTTTGCACCTGCTGCAACGCTGCGTGCCAGCTTGGTGGCGGGGCAGTCACTCAAGTCAGACCTATGGCCTTCACGCGTAAAGATCACCCGCAAGTGGCTCTTGCGCGCGGCTGCAAGCAAAGCCTGCACGTTCGGGATGATCTCGCGCAGGCGCTGTATGTCCAGCCCGGCTTGAGCCGCATAGCCGCGCGGGTCTAAAAAGTCCCGCTGCATGTCGATGACCAACAAGGCGCTGCAGGCGAGGTTCAACATGTGCTCAGTTACCGCGTGGACCGAAGGTCTCGGTGACGGCGTCCGCCATGCGCTGTGCCAGTTCCAGCGCCATCACCTGGCCCTTCTCGGCGGTCGAGCCTTTGGCAGACGACAGTACGCCCGAGATCGGCACCCAGTTCTTCTTGGTGGGGTAGACGTCGTAGGGCGGAAAGTCAGCCGGGGGATCGTTCGGGATCAGATCGGTGCGCACCAGAGCGGGGTGGTAATGCAGCATCATGGAGGTCTCGATCACCGCCGCATGCTCCAGCGCAAAGCCGGGGAAGCCGTCGGGGAACACATTCGCCAGCGTGGTCTCGGTCAGGAAGTCCCAGTACTCCAAGCGCATCACCTGCAACTTGGCCGAGGGGCCCAGGTCGCGCAACCCTAAGTCAATGCCTTCAATCAGAAACCACTGGTTTTCGTAGTGTCCATTGACGATGACCAGCTTGGTGGCACCATGGCGCGCGAACTCGCGCACCGCATCGCGCACCGAGCCAATCAGGGTGGCCGCGTCCACACTGGTGGTTCCGCAAAAATGCTGGCCGCCGCCGCACTTGGGTTGCGACTTGTAACCATAGGACAGCGTGGGCGCCACCAGGCCACCCACCAGCGCGGCAGTATCTGCAGATACGGCGGCTGACAACAGGCCATCAGTGCCCAGCGGCAGGTGCGGGCCATGCTGCTCCAGGGCACCCACCGGCAAGAAGATGGGCGGCTGGTCCTTCAGGATACGGGCCTCGTAGTCGACCCATGAAAGTTGGTTCATCCAAACGGTACTCATGTGTTGTCCTTTAGGGTTGAGAGTGAGGATTCAGGGGAAGGCGCGGGGGCCTGGCTATCGGTAGCTTCCAGCACGGCGGCGCTGCCAATCAAGGCGGCGCCCAGGCATTCGAGCAACGTCATGGTCTCGCCGCCCAGCAGCGTGGCCGTAAACAACGCGACTACCAGTTCGGCAATGGCAATCACACCGGAGCGACCGGCCTCCAACCGGGTCACGCTCCATTGCCAGGTAAAGGTCACCAGCGCCATCCAGAGCAGGGAAAACGCCGCCAGCAACCACAGCAGGAGGGGGCTGAAGGTCACCGCGCTGAAGGCAAAGGCGGACGGGCCGGCCTGGGGTGCGAGCGCCAGCACCATCAGCCAAGAAGTAAAGCCGCAGCCCAGCAGCAGCGCCACCGTCTTGCTTTCGATGGGAACACACTGCGCCTTGCGCGCCAGAATGTTGTTGCCCGAGAAGGCAAGCCCCGCAGTCACCGCCAGAAAATCTGCCGTGCTGCCCGGGGCCGAGAATGCGGCAGTGCCGCCCACCACCAGAAAGGCACCGCCCAGTGACAGGGCCACCGCACAGGCGCGCCGGAGCGAGACTCGCTCGCCCAGAAACAGGCGCCCGCCCAGCACCGACCACACAGGCGCCAGATAGAAAAGCAGCATGACCCGCACGACATCGCCGAGCACCATGGCACTGACAAATGCCGTATTGCCCCAGCCGCCCACCAAGGCAATCAACAGCAGTAGCCCGGCCTGGGCTCGCCAGTGTGCGCGCTGTCGCAGCAGCCAGGGCAGGCCCGCGAGACCTGCGAAACCATAACTGAGCATGGCCAGTTGCGGACCAGACAAGCCTTGGGTCGCAAAGAACTTGAGCGGCCACCAAGTCAGCCCCCACAAGGAGGAAGAAAACAGCAGGACCAAGACGGCGCTCACGGCATCACCGATCCGCCGTTGGGGCCCAGGACCTGTCCGCAATAAAAGCGTGACAAGTCGCTGGCCAGAAACAGCGCGGTGGCCGCAATTTCTTCCGCTTGGGCAAAGCGGCGCTGCGGGATGGCCAGTTCCAGCTCTATCGTCTCGGCGCTCATGGATTCCAGCGACACCATGGCGGTGTCCACCGGCCCCGGTGCAATCGCATTCACCCGGATGGCGGGTGCGAACTCGCGCGCCAGCGAGCGCGTGAGGCCGATCACTCCGGCCTTGGCCGTGCAGTAGGCGGCAAAATTGGCCCGACCCAGAATGCCCAGGTCCGAGGCAATGTTGACGACCACGCCCTGGCCTCTGGCCACCATGCCGGGCAGCACTGCGCGGCACATCAGAAACACCGATTTCAGGTCCACATTCAGCATGCGGTCCCACTCGGCCTCGGTGGTGTCCAGAAAGGGCTTCTCCTGGATGATGCCGGCGTTGTTGACCAGAATGTCTACCGCGGGCGCGACGGCTGCCAGCTGCGCCAGCATGGCGGACACGGCGCGGCCGTCCGACACATCGGCTTCAATGGCCCAGGCCCTGCCGCCCGCTGCGGTGATGCGGTCCACCAGCGCGTGGGCTTGCTCGGTACGGCCCAAATGGTTGACGACGACGGCCGCGCCGGCCTGCGCCAAGCGCAACGCGGTGGCATGCCCGATACCGGTGGCTGCACCGGTGATGAGCGCCGTTCGACCCTCCAGGTTCAGGCGGTTCAAGTCCCTCACGCCATCACCTCGCCATTGCTGGCAACCAGGCTTTGCCCTGTCATGCAGCGTGCGTCCTCACTGGCCAAAAACAAATAGACACCGGCGATGTCGGCGGGCGTCAGCATGCCCGTTAGCGCCTGGCCAGACAGGATCTCTCGCTCGACCTCGGCCTCGGTGCGGCCCTGGGTTTGCGCCATGCTGCGCAGCGAGGCCATGGCCGCATCGGTGCGTATCCAGCCCGGACACACCGCGTTGACGCGTATGCCACGCGGCCCGAGTTCCCAGGCCAGGGCGCGGGTCAGGCCAATCACTGCATGCTTGCTGGCCACATAAGCCGAAAAATCAGCCACCCCGGTTTTTCCCCAGATCGAGGCCTGATTAATGATGCTGGCGCCGGGGGCCAGGCAGGGCAGCAGCGCGCGGGTGAGGCGGGCCATGCTGGTGACGTTGTTATCCAGCAGTTGCGCCCAACGGGCGTTGGCATCGGTGGCTGTATCGGACAGCGGCGTGGGGTACTCCACCCCGGCGTTGTTGACCAGCACATGCACCTGTCGGTGCGCTGCGCTGAGCTGCGCTGCCACGGCCAGAACAGCAGCATCGTCCGACAGATCGCATCCATAGGCGCTCACTGCGGTAATGCCCTTGAGTTCCTGCGCCACCGACTGCAGAGCATCATGAGACCGGTCCAGCAACACCAGCTCAGCCTCTTGCAGTGCAAAGGCCAGGGCCAGGGCGCGACCTATGCCACTGGCCGCACCCGTAACTACCACCAACTGATTGCGCAGGCCATAACTTTGTGCCATGCGCTGCCTACACCGCGGTCAGGAACGACACACCGACCGCACCCAAAAAGGTGTTGGCCCGACCGGGCGTTCCCACCGCCGCTACTGCGCCATAGTCATCGGCCAGGATGCGCTTGACGCGGTTGACGTGAAAGCTTCGCAGCAAGGTGCCCACGGTGACCACTTGTGCGTAATCCACCGGGTACAGCTCGTGGTGGTAGGCCGGCAGCCGGTACCAGGGCATGGTGGGGCGCTCATGGTGCGCGTTGTGAAAACCGAAGTTCAGCCACAGCAGGTTCAGGATGCGGGTGGCCAGGCCATTGCCCACACCCACCACGTCGCTGAAAGTATTGGCCTGCTCGTAGGCGCGGTCGCGGATCATCTCTTTGGGCAGGGGCGTGTCGTCCAAAATGGGGTAAGCAATATATGTATGCTGGAAGCAGTCGGCAAAGCGCAACAGGGTGATAAATGCCAGGACGGCCGCACAGTACAACAGCAACGCCTTCAGCGACACCACGCCCAGCAGCGTCAGGCCGGAGAGTCGCACCAGTGCAATACCCACAATTCGTAAGCGGGAGGCCGCAGTAGCGCCCTTTCCAGACTTCAAAAATGGCATGGCAATCACAAAGCCGCGCATCAAAAATTCAACTGCCGGAAAGTAGGCCCACTCAAGCGCCAACACGCTGCCCCGAAACCAGGCGGGGGCCTGCAACAGGAAGCCCTTGGCATCAAAGGTGATGACGTCGGCGCGCTCGACATGGTGGCGCATGTGCTTGCGGCGCATGTCGTCAAAACGCGCATAGCAGCTGCCGTTGAGCCAGCTCATCAGGGTGCCCCAGCGGCCATTAGCCGCTGCACTCTTGAAGATGGCCTGGTGCGCAAACTCGTGGATAAAGTAAGCCGACCAGGTCAGGCTTAGCACCATGCACGCCACGCCCAGCAGGCTCCAGCCCCAGGGGCCCGCCATCATCAGGCCCAGACCCAACGGATACAGCAGCACCGTGGCCGCCAACGCCAGCGTGTTGGGCCACACGCCATCGGGATATCGGTAAATGGATTTCACGGTTTAAACCTCCAAAAAGAAGTTGGAATTTGCCATTGCGCATTCCATGACCATGTAGCGGCCCGGAGTGGCAGAAAATACCGAAATTGAAACCGGGAAGCGCGTCGGCTTCCCGTTCTGCCGCGTGGATTACTTCTTGGCGAGTGCCGTAACGAACTGCGCGTCGAACGTCGCTTCGGTGGTAGGCACCGACTTGATCTGGCCCTTGGCCAGCAGCAGTTTGCCGATCACATCGCCGCTTCCGTAGTAGGACGTAGTGCTGGTGGATTTGACGAATGCCTTGGGCATTTCAGCCACGGGGATGTTGTAGACACCGGTGAGTTGCTCTTTGACTTCCTTGGGTGTCACGCCCATGAACTTGCCAATGATTTTGTAGGACTCTTCGGGCTTGGCCTTCATGTAGGCCAAGCCGTCCAGGTAGGCCTTGAGAATGCTGGAAATTTCGGTGGGCTTGGCCTTGATGACCTTGTCGTCAAATACCAGCACATCGGCGATCAGGCCGGGCGCATCCTTGCTGGAGAACACCACCTTGAACTTCTTGCCGCCGCCCTGGCTGACGATTTGCGACAGACTGGGCTCGTAGGTCACGCCGATGGGCATCTGACCCGAGGCCATGGCAGCGGGCACACCTTCGGGCGTCATGTTGACGGGCGTTATGTCCTTGTCAGTGAGGCCGGCAGTTTTGAGCGCGTAGGACAGCAGGAAGTCAGAAGGCGACAGGGGATTGAAGCCTACTTTCTTGCCCTTGAAGTCGGCAATCTTGGTGATCGTCTTGTCGGCCACGATGGCGTCGCCACCATTGGAGTAGTCAATCGGCATCACCACTTTTTGCGCTTGGCCCGCAGCCACCTGACCGACCACCTGGTCATAGGTCAGCATGCCACCGTCAATCGCGCCACTGGCAATGGCCGAGGGGATCAGGGCGGGGTCGGTAAAGACCTGCAGCGAGACCTTGAGGTTGTATTTCTTATAGAGGTCCAGCGCCTCGGCCACATAGAACGGGCCATAGCCGATCCAAACCACGGTGCCGATCTTCATGCTGGGGCCGGCTGCAAATGCGCTGCTGGCGGCTGCCACCAGAGCCAGCGTGGCGAGGGGTTTGAACAGTCGATTCATCAACGTGCCAGCGGTTTTGCCGGGACCGGTCAATGTGACAGTAGATGCCTTGAATAGTGTGAAGGTGCCCATGATGAAACTCCAGAAGTGAATAAAAAAACGCGCAGGAAGAAACGATCGATACGTCGCTCTCCCGGGCTTTTATCCCTCCGTGGAATCCTGATGCTTCTGCCACCAGAACCGGTGCACTCTCGGACCAGACATCTTGCAACTGCGTGCTTGCAAGACCGGAACCCTAGTGCACCTATCTGAACATGAGTGAAGCAAGTTAAGCATGTTTTTCCAACACACCGAACCGCTCTACCTGCACTGTTAACGTGAGCAACATGCGTGCCATGTTTGATGGATTTGCGGGTGCGCGAAAAGTTCCTTTGGCAAGACATCGTGCACCAATAGCACTCATTTTTTGCTCGCCATGAAGGCACGCCATCCACCGTGGTGCGTAATGTCTTCGGCACCCTCCGTGGCAATCGCTTCGCAGACAAAACCTTGCACCAATGTGCTGTCTTCCAGTTTCACCGTACCAATGCCCAGGGGCGATGGAATACCCGCCACAAACGATCCGAACTGGCTTGCTGGCATCTCCCAGATTTCCATGGCGATCGCAGCGCCCCCGCTGGCCACGCGCACCATACCGGGCCTGGAAGGGGGGCCACCGGGCAGAGCGTAGAGCTTGTAATCGGGCGCACTGTTGACCGCCTTGAGCAGGCGTGCACCGCGTGAAGCCAGTTGGCCGTTCAGGGGCAGACCGCTCAGGTGCGCGCCGCACACCGCCACCTGAATCTGCTCGGATGCAAAGAGCTTGGCATCGGGCAGCGTGCCAGTCTGATGCGGCGCGTGTTCTGTGGCCCCCACCGTGGGAACAGCCACTGCATGCAGTTTGGCGCCCAGTGTGAGCAGCGCAAAGTCTTTGCCGCAAGGTGCCACCAGGGTCACGCCACAAGGCATGCCGCTGTGCATGAAGCCGGTGGGCACGGCCAGTGCCGAAAGGTCCAGCAGGTTGACGAAGTTGGTGTAGTGGCCCAGGTTGGAGTTAAGCCGGATCGGATCAGCCTCCACCGCCGCAATGGTGTAGGGCGTGCTGGCGGTGGGCGTGAGCATGAAGTCGATGCGGGCCCACAGCGGATGGGTTTGCAGCGCAAGGTCTTTGAGCTTGTACAGCGCGGCAAAAGTGTCGGGTGCGCTGATCTGAATTCCCTTTTCGGTAATGGCGCGGGTCACCGGGTGCAGGGCCTCGGGTTTGGCTTCGATAAAGGGCCGGATGGCGGCATAGCGCTCAGCCACCCACGGGCCTTCGTAGAGCAGCGTGGCCACGGCACGGAACGGAGTCAGGTCAAACTCCACGGCCGTGCCGCCCATGGATTCAAGCAGCGCCACAGCCGCCTGGAACTGCGGCAGGCCTTCCGCGTTGCCATGGAACTCCAGATCCTGCGGGCGTGGCACGCCAAAGCGAAACGTAGTTGCATTACCAAAATTGAAGCCCGGCTCCGGCATGCGCCGGGCGAAGGAGTCGATGCCATCCTCGCCCTCGGCCACGGCCAGCACGCTGGCCGCATCAGCGGCCGTGAGCGCAAAAATTGACACGACGTCCAGCGTGCGGCAGGCCGGAACCACACCCGTGGTGGGCAGTCGCCCGCAACTCGGTTTGAGTCCCACCAAGTTGTTGAATCCTGCGGGAATGCGGCCCGAGCCGGCCGTGTCGGTGCCCAGCGAAAAGCTGGCCAGCCCGAGTGCCACCGAGACCGCCGAGCCAGCGGACGAACCGCCCGAAACATAGTCGGGATTGATGGCGTTGCGGCAGGCGCCATGGGGCGAACGCACGCCCACCAACCCGGTGGCGAACTGGTCAAGATTGGCCTTGCCCACGGGAATAGCACCGGCCTCAATCAGGCGCTGCACCACGGTGGCGCTCTTGTCTGGCGTGTAGGCGAACTCCGGGCAGGCGGCGGTGGTGGGCACGCCGGCCAGGTCGATGTTGTCCTTGATGGCGAAGGGGATGCCGTACAGCGGCAGGTCCTTGGGATCGCGCCCTTGCAGTGCGCTGGCATACACCGTCATGGCCTCCAGAGACAGGCAGTGAATCCAGATGTGGCGGTCCACCAGCGCATCTTCGGCCAGCATCTGCGCATGCAGTGCCTCGACCAGGGCGGTGGGGGTGAGGCTGCCGTCCAGGTAACGGCTACGCAGGTGGGGAAGGGATAAATCAAGACGCATAAAAACTCCGTATCGGTATAAATTCAGTTCGGCAAATTCAGTTCAGCAGCACAAGGGCCTGGCCGGCATTGACCGCCTGGCCCTCCACACACAGAAGCTTGTGCACCGTGCCGTCGCAGGAAGCGCTCATGGTGATTTCCATCTTCATGGACTCCACAATCAACAAGGGATCGCCGGCCTTCACCGTGGCCCCTTCTTTGACCAGTAAGGACCAGACACCGCCCGACACCTGTGAGCTGATCACTTCGCCGCCAAAGGCGTCGGCCAAGGCGGCGTGGCCGTCATCCGTGCGCTCGGCTTCCGAAACCGGTGCTTCCAGCAGGCCGGCCGCCGCCCAGCGCTCGCGCTCGGCTTCAAAGGAGCTTTGCTGCACCTGCTTGAAGTCGGCAATCGACTCGGCGTTATCGGCCAGAAAAGCCTGGTAGTCAGACAGGCGGAAAGTACCTTCTTCGATGCGCAATTTGGCGCGGCCCGCAGGAAAGTCCTTGCGCCATTGCGCCAGCTCTTCGGCACCCACGGGGTAGAAGCGGATCTGGTCAAAAAAGCGCAGCAACCAGGGCTTGCCCGACTCAAAGTCCAGCGCGCCGTTGCGCGCATCGCGCCAGCGGTTCCACATCTGCACCGTGCGACCGACAAACTGGTAACCGCCGGGCCCTTCCATGCCATACACGCACATATAGGCGCCGCCTATGCCAACCGCGTTCTCCGGCGTCCAGGTGCGTGCCGGGTTGTACTTGGTTGTCACCAGGCGGTGGCGCGGGTCTATCGGTGTGGCCACCGGCGCACCCAGGTACACATCGCCCAGACCCAGTACCAGGTAGCTGGCCTGGAAAACAATGTCATGCACGGCCTGCCAATCGGCCAGACCATTCATGCGGCGTATGAACTCGATATTGCTGGGGCACCAGGGCGCATCCGCGCGCACCGACTGCATGTATTTTTCGATCGCCACACGGGTGGCGGCGTCGTCCCAGGACAGCGGCAACCACACTGTGCGGCTGGGCACGGCAATGTCAGCATCGGCTGCATCGGAGCTGCCGGGCTGTGCATCCAGCAGGATCTGCATCAAAGCAGGCAGGGCTATAACGCAGGGGTCGTAATGCACCTGCAGCGAACGAATGCCGGGCGTCAGATCGATGATGCCCTTGAGCACCCCACTGCTGCGAAAGCCTTGCAGCCGTGTCATCAGGGCATGCACATGGAAGCGCAGCGTGAGGTCTAGTGTGAGCTCGCCGAACTCGATCAGCACATTGCAATCGCCCGAGCGGCGAAAGACCAAATCGACGCCGCCGTCGGACACGCTTTGACGCAGCAGCACGGCCTCGTTGGGCAGCACCAACGCGTTTGTCGCTTGCGATGCTTCCGGTGCGGCATTTGCCGCGGTGTTGCCATCACGACCTTCCAGCAATGCATCCTGCACCCGCGCCATGGCATTCGCAGCCTCCAGCGTCACGGGGCAGAAGCGCACGGTGTTGCCGGGTGAGAGCTGGCCCAGCTTCCATAGCTCGGCACGCACCACCGTGGCCGGGCAAACAAAGCCGCCCAGGCTAGGGCCGTCGGGGCCCAGGATGACGGGCATGTCGCCGGTGAAGTCAATCGCGCCAATGGCATAGGCGTTGTCGTGGATGTTGCTGGGGTGCAGGCCGGCCTCGCCGCCATCGCGACGCGCCCACTGTGGCTTGGGTCCAATCAGGCGCACGCCGGTGCGGCTGGAGTTGTAGTGCACCTCCCAGTCGGTGGCGAACAGCATCTGCATGTCGTCCGGCGTGAAGAAGTCGGGCGCGCCGTGCGGGCCGACCAGCACGGCAATCTCCCAGTGCGTGGCGTAAACAGGTTGCAGCGTTTGCACCTGCGCGGTGCTCAAGGCAGGTGCCACGCTCTGCGGCGCTGGGGCCACATGCAACACATCGCCCGCCCGCAACACGCGCCCGCCATGGCCACCAAACTGGCCCAGCGTAAAGGTGGACTTGCTACCCAAGTAGTCCGGCACGTCCCAGCCGCCCAGCACCGCCAGGTAGGCGCGCACGCCGGCACTTTGCACGCGACCTATTTTCAGCACCTGGCCTGCAGCCACCTGAATGGCCGTCCACAGGGGCACCGGCTGACCGTCGAGCAGCACCTCCAGCGGCGCACCGGTGACGGCAATCTGCATGGCCGAGCGGAAGCTCAGGGTCGGTCCGGCTGCAGTGATCTCCAGGGCCGCAACACCCTGTGCATTGCCCACGATGGCGTTGGCCGCGCGCAGTGCCAGCGCGTCCATGGGGCCGCTGGGCGGCACGCCCACGTCCCAGTAGCCCAGCCGGGCTGGCCAATCCTGCACCATGCTGTGCACGCCGCCGCTCTGCACATCCACCGCGTGGCTGGCGACTCGGAACCCCGCCAAGCTTCGCGTGGTGTGGCTGGCCTGCAAGAAGGGCGCAAAGGTCATGACGGAGCGCAGATATTCCAGGTTGCATTCCAGCCCGGCGATGCGACTGCTGTGCAGGGCGCGGCTGAGCTTTTCAATGGCATCGCTGCGGTCGCTGCCATGCGCCACCAGCTTGGCCAGCATGGGGTCGTAGAAGGCGCCGACCTCGGTACCGCGCTCAACCCAGGTGTCCACCCGCAGGTCTTCGGGGAACAGCACTTCGGTCAGCACGCCGGTGCTGGGTTGGAAATTTTTATACGGGTCCTCCGCGTAGAGCCGGGCCTGAATCGCATGGCCCTTGGGTGTGATGGCGATGCGGTCCAAGGCAGGCATGTCACCGGTGGGCAGCTTGACCATCCATTCCACGATGTCGATGCCGGTCACGGCTTCCGTCACGCCATGCTCCACCTGCAAGCGGGCGTTGACTTCCAGAAAGTAAAAGTCCTGGGTGCTGGCATCCACCACAAATTCCACCGTACCGGCCGAGCGGTAATTGACCGATTGCACCAGCCGTCTGGCCGTGTCGTGCAGGGCCTGGCGCACTTCCTCTCGCAAATTGGGGGCGGGGGTTTCCTCCACCACTTTCTGGTTGCGCCGCTGCAGCGAGCAGTCGCGTTCACCCAAGACTTTCACGCCGCCGAAGCCATCGCCAAAGACCTGCACCTCGATGTGGCGCGCATCGCTGATGAAGCGCTCCAGGAACACACCGGCATCCGAAAAATTGGCCTGCGCCAATCGACTCACGGTCTGAAAGGCGGCGCCCAACTCAGCAGCCGTGCGGCACATCTGCATGCCGATGCCGCCGCCACCGGCACTGCTTTTGAGCATGACGGGATAGCCGATGGTTTCAGCTGCTTCCAACGCATCCTCGGCGCTCGCCAGCAGGCCGGTGCCTGGCAGTAGTTGCACACGGGCTTGCGCCGCCAGGGCGCGCGCCGAATGCTTCAGGCCAAACACGCGCATTTGCGCCGGTGTGGGGCCTAGGAAGACCAGGCCCGCGGCTTCACAGTCTTCTACGAAGCCGGGGTTTTCCGACAGAAAGCCGTAGCCCGGGTGGATCGCCTGCGCGCCGGTTTGCAGCGCGGCCTCAATCAGCTTGCTACCGACCAAATAGCTTTGCGCTGCGGGGGCCGGGCCTATACAGACCGACTCGTTGGCCTGCGCTACATGCAGGGCATGGGCGTCGGCTTCCGAATACACCGCCACAGACGCGATGCCCAGTTTATGCAGGGTGCGGATGATGCGGCAGGCAATGGCGCCGCGGTTGGCAATCAGAACCTTGGTAAACATCTAGGCACCGTCCCACACCAAGAACTGCACCGGCGTCGGGTTGTACGCGTTGCAGGGGTTGTTGAGCTGCGGGCAGTTGGACACCAGCACCACCACATCCATTTCGGCACGCATTTCCACATACTTTCCGGGCGCGGAAATGCCGTCTTCAAAGGTCAGTTTGCCCTGGGGTGTAACAGGCACGTTCATGAAGAAGTTGATGTTGCTGACCACATCGCGTTTCTCAAAGGGCAGGCCCTCCATACCGGAGCGGGCCATGGCCATCATGAAGTTGTCGCGGCAGCTGTGCATGTGGCGTTTTTCCAGCGCATAGCGCACGGTGTTGCTCTCGCAGGAGCAGGCGCCGCCCAGCGTGTCGTGGCGCCCGCAGGTGTCAGCCACGATGGTCAACATGGGCCGGCCTTCGCTGGACATCAGGGTTGTACCCACGGTCAAATACAGCGCACCCTGGGCCTGGATCGTGTGGGTCAGGCTGTAGCGCTCGGTGGCGTCAGCGGCGTTGTAAAACAGGGTGTCCACGGCCTGGTTGCCTTCGAGGTCAACAATGCGGAATATCTGGCCCGCGCGTACGGTGTGTACCCACGGCTCTCCGGCGGGTTGTACTTGGTTGAACACGGCGTTGCCGGCGGTGTAGGAGCTTTCTACGGTATGCATGGTGTGCCTTTGGATGGGGTGGTGCTTCAGAGGTAGTAGCGTTCGGTGTTGATCAGGCCGCGGCCGTTCTCGGGGCAATGCAGTCTGCAAGGGTCGTCGGCACCGGCGGTGCCGGAGCGCCACACCGTCATGGCGATGTCTTGCGGTGCATACACCGGATTCGGGTCGAGCGGGTGCTGGGCGGTGGACAGCACCACCAGGGTGTCCATCTCAAAGCGCAGGTCTATATGCTGAGCGGCGCTGCGATGGGCGGTAACGAACTGCAACCGCCCCGCGTCATCGGCCTGCACCTTGCTGAAGAGGTTGAGATTGGCCACCACATCGCGCTTGCCCAGGCCCCACTTTTCCAGTTCCACCAGCAAGCTGTCGGTGCCGTTGCGGTGCATGGCATTGCGGTGGACCTGGTAACGCGCCTCGCCGTAGCGGGCCAGCACGCCTGCCGCGGTGGACGCACCGCAGACGGTGTCGTGCCAGCCGCAGGTGTCTTCTGCGATGGAGCACAGCACACGCCCCATGTCGGAATAGCAAACATGACCGGCGGTGAGGAAGGCCGTGTGCTGCGCCTTGAGCGTATCGGGCATGTTGTAACGCTCGGTCTTTTCCTCCGCGTTGTAGAGCAGCATGGAGACGTTGGCGCTGCCGTGCACATCGGCGATGCGCAAGGTGTTGCCGCGGCGCATGACGGCCGACCAGGCGGTGCCACCGGGCACGGTTTCGGTCCACAGGATGAGGGCGGGGTCAAACGCTGTGGAATGGTCCGGCACGGCTGCACGGGCCAAGGGCGGGAGGTTTTCAAAGGAGGTTTGCATAGTTCGCTTGCGAATGTGTGGGGATAAAAAGGGACTAGCGGATGCTGGCGGTGCGGCTGAGCTTGTCGAGCAGATCCTGGTCGGTGGCCATGCCCGAGCTTTCGCGGATGCGCGCCAGGATTTCGGCCTTGAGGGCACGGAACTCTGTGGCGTGCTTCATTTCCTGGTTGCGCGCACTGGGTAGGGGCACCGGGTAAATGCTGTGGATGCGCCCGGGGCGGGGCTGCATCAGCACCACACGCTGCCCGAGGTAGATGGCTTCATCCACGTCATGGGTAACAAAAACGATGGTGGTTTTCTCGATACGGTGGATGTGCAGGATCAGGTCGTGCATGACCTCACGGGTCTGCGCATCGAGCGCACCAAAGGGCTCGTCCATCAGCAGCATGTCGGGCTTGCCCATCAGGGCGCGCGCAATGGCCACACGCTGCTGCATGCCGCCGGAGAGCTGGTTGGGATAGGCATCGGCCACTTTGGACAGGCCGATCAAATCCAGCAGCGCATCAGCGCGGCCCGAGGCCGCCTCCACATCAGAGGAGGTGAGGTTCTCCCGCTTGACCTTGAGCCGTCGGCTGAACTTGATGTTTTGCATCACGGTCAACCAGGGGTAGAGGCTGTAGTGCTGAAACACCATGGCGCGATCCGCTCCGGGCCCCACGATGGGTAAGCCGTTGCACTGCACCGCACCACTGGTGTGCGTTTCCAGTCCCGCCAGGATGCGCAACAGGGTGGACTTGCCACAACCCGAAGCACCTACCAAGGTGACAAACTCGCCGTCCTCCACCGACAGATTTACGCCCTGCAATGCAGGCACTGAATTGGGGCTAGTTGCACCAAAATATTTGGATAAATTTTCTATGTGTACTTTGGACATGGTCTTAAGCCTTGCTGTGCAACCAGGGGAAGGAGCGGCGGTGCAACCATCTAAAGGCCTGGTCCATCAACAGACCGATCAGACCGATCAGAATGATTCCGCCAAAGATGGTGTCCGTCTTTAGAAAACGCTGGGCTTTCAGAATTGAGTAGCCCAGTCCGGAGTTGGCGGCCACCAGTTCAGCCACTACCAGATAGGTCCAGGCCCAACCCATGGTCAGGCGCAACGTGTCCAGAATGGCTGGCTTGGCGGATTGCAAGAGCACCAGTTGCACGATCTCGCCGCGGTCTGCGCCCATGGTCTGGGCGGCCTCAATCTGCGCCTTGGGCACCAACCGCACGTTCTCTGCCACCATCAGCACCATCTGGAAGAAAGTGCCTATGAAAATGATGGAAATCTTGGCGCTTTCGCCTATGCCTAACCACAGCATCACCAGCGGTATAAAGGCCACGGCCGGCATGTAGCGGATGAAGTCGGTGAGGGGCTCCAAAATCGCCTCGATCGGTTTGAAAGCACCAATCAACAGGCCCAGTGGCAGGGCAAAAACTGCCGACAACACAAACCCGGCCATCACCCGGTACATGCTGATCATGGTGTCGCCCCACAGATCGTCATCCACCATCCAGGTGCCCAAACGGGTGAGCACTTGCAGCGGGCCCGGCAGAAAGACCGGATCCACGGTGCCAGACGCTGTCAGTACCGCCCAGGCCACCAGCGGCGCGAGCAGACCCAGACAGGCAAAGAGCCAGTATTGCGTGCGTGTGATGTTGGAGGCGATACCCCAGATGCCAGGGCCTTTCGCGCGCCGAGCGGCAACCTGGGGTGGGAGAAGAGTCTGTGTGTTTGGCAAGTGTGGCTCCAGAAAAAACAAAACGCGAGAGGTCCAGCGGCGTTAACCGTGATCTCCCGGGCTTTTATCCCTCCGTGGAACCGCACCTGCGTGCAGCCGACCGCTCTCGGACCAGACAGTGCCCATGGCACCCGGAACCCTAGCTGTCTTGAATGACTAATGTGACTTGATTAAACGTCGCTGTTACCTCTTGGATGTGAATATGCAACATTGATGCCAACTCGAATTCAGGCACCGTGGCCTAGAGTTGAACGCCCCTTGTTAAAGCCCCATCAACTACCAGATTGGTGCCGGTCACAAAGCTGGCTGCGGGACTCGCCAAAAATACAGCAGCATTGGCCATTTCCTGTGGTGTGCCCATGCGCCCCGTGGGGTTCAGGGCCATCGAGTCGCTAAACAACTGGGGGTTGCCGGCTTCAATCTGACTCCACACACCGCCGGGGAAGTAGGTGTTGCCCGGCGACACCGAATTGGCGCGGATTTTCTTCCCCGCCAAGTGAAAGGCCAGACCTTGCGTGTAGTGCACGATGGCGGCTTTGAATGCGCCGTATGGACCGGCGGCAAAGTCTATCTCGCGCGCGGAAACGCTGGCAATAGTGACAATTGCCGCATGGCTGCTCGCCTCTAGCAATGGCATTGCTGCATTGACCAAGCGCACGGTGCCCATCATGTCGGTCTCAAAACCGCTCTTCCAACTGGCCTCATCGTTGCCCACCGCCAGCGCGCTTACGTTAGCAACCACGATATCGATGCCACCCAAGGCCTCGCCGGCCGCCTGAACAAAGGCAGCCAGAGCCAGCGCATCGCCCACATCGACGGACTGGCCGAACACCGTGGCGCCCTCCTTGGAGAGTTGGTCCGCTACAGCAGCCACATCGTCTGCATTGCGTGCGCAGAACGCCACCTGCACGCCCTCCTGCAGCAGCGTCTCGACGATGGCCCGGCCAATGCCCTTGGTGCCACCGGTGACAACCGCCTTCAATCCTTTAAGTCCCAAATCCATGCTGTTCTCCTGTTGTTGTATGAATGGCGCAATGCTCAAGGCATGGCCAGGTATTTCTTTTCCACACCGGCCGCAACGGTGTACTTGGGATCCACAAAGTTGCCCAAGCGTACCTTGCCACATTGCGACAGCATCATGTAGGCGTCCCACTTGTCGTAGCCGTATTCCTTGGCCATCCACATGACAAGCTCGTGGTAGGCGATGCGGGTGGCATCCTCCAGCGGCCTGGCACTGCCAATGGCCATGATCTGGTGCTCGGTCTCCAGCCGGGGCCAGTCAATCTGCCAGCTCTTGATCAGGTCCACATGGATGGTGGTGCGGCTGGCGTATTCAACTGCGGTTCCGCAGACCTCTCCATCGCCCTGGCAAGCGTGGGCGTCGCCGATGAACAGGCGGGCGCCCGGCGAGCGCACCGGCAGGTAGGTCACGCTGCCAGGCCCCATGTCGGGCACATCCATGTTGCCGCCGTGGTTGTCGGGCGTCAGCGAATTAATGGAGTCGATTTCGGGCGACAGGCTTAGCGTGCCAATGTGCGGACGGTAAGGCAGGGTGACGCGCCGGCTCCAGTACACGCCCTGTTCATCGATGTCGATCTTGCGGGTGATCTCGGGCAGCGGGTCGTTCAACAGAGCCGTGAAGTCGGTTCCTGTGAGCGCACCAAAACGCGGAATCAGGCAACAGGTACCGCGCGGATTTGCGCCGCGCGGCAGCATGGACTCGATATACACCGCGACAACATCGCCCTTCTCCGCGCCCTTGACCATGATGGGGCCACTTTGTGGGTTGAGGAAGGGCACGCGCAGCTTGGCGCTGGGCAGGTCCTGCTCAGTCTGTATTTTTCCGTCAAAGGCATCGCGGGTGTCAACCACCACGCGGTCGCCCGGGTTGATCTCCATCACCGGTTGTGAATAAGGGCCGATGGTGTAGTGGAACGTGCCCTGGCGCGCCTCACTCAGCTCATGTGTAACGCCTACCGCACCGCGAGCCTCCCCGCGCAGGTGCATGATCGATTGTGCAAGCCATGTCATCTCAATCTCCTTTTTAAAGTCTCAGTTAAGCCACTATTCAGATCAGCCGCTAGAAGGTGATGAGCTCTCGCACCTTGTCGGCCCCCATATCGGCGCCGCGTCCGCGCGCTACCACTTGGCCGCGCACCAGCACCACATAATGGTCCGCGACTGCGGCGGCAAAGTCAAAAAACTGCTCGACCAGCAAGATGGACATTTGCCCCTTGAGCGATTGAATCACCAACTCAATTTCCTGCACGATGGAGGGCTGTATGCCCTCGGTCGGCTCGTCCAGTATCAGCAGCGAGGGGTTGGTCAGCAGCGCCCGACCAATGGCCAGTTGCTGCTGCTGCCCGCCCGACAGATTGCCCGCAACCCGGGCACCCATGGACTGCAGCACCGGGAACAGTTGGTAGACATCGGCATGCGAAAAAACCTTGCCGGCAATGGCGGCCCGCTTTTCGCCGGTCAGGGCACCGATGCGCAGGTTCTCGCTCACCGTCAGGTCGGGGAACACCTCGCGCCCCTGGGGAACGAAGCCCATACCTGCGCGAGCTCGCGCCTGCGGCGAGGCTTGGCTGACATTCGTCTTGCCAAAGCAGATGCTGCCCGAGCGTATCGGCAGCAGCCCCATCAGGCAGCGCAGCAGCGTTGTCTTGCCCACCCCGTTGCGGCCCAACAGCACGGTGCAAGCGCCCTCGGGCACCGACAACGACACATTGCGCAGCACATGACTGCCGCCGTAGTACTGGTTCAGTTCAGCGATTTCAAGCATGTTCAGCCCCGTCCCAAGTAAACCTGAATCACACGCGGGTCCCGGCGCACCATGTCCATGGAGCCCTCGCCCAGCACCTGCCCCTCGTGCAGCACCGTCACGAGATCAGCCACCTGGCTGACGAAGTCCATGTCGTGCTCGACCACCACGATGGCGCGCTGGGGTGCGGCTAGGCGCTTGATCAGGCCCACCGTGCGCGCGGTCTCCTCGTCGCTCATGCCGGCTACCGGTTCGTCGAGTAGCAGCACCCGGGGCTCGGCGGCCAGCAACATGCCGATCTCCAGCCATTGCTTTTGCCCGTGCGACAGGGTTCCGGCCAGGCGATCGCGCTCGGCGGCAAGGCCTATGGTGTCGAGTACCTCCTCCACACGCTGGCTCTGCCCGGCGTTCAGGCGCGACATCAGCATGGCTACAAAGCCCCTGCCCTTGCGCACCGCCAGCTCTACATTTTTTTGCACCGGAAGGTTCTCGAACACGCTGGGCTTCTGGAACTTGCGGCCTATGCCCAGGCGGGCGATGGCCGCCTCATCCAGGCCGGCCAGATCCACGGTCTTGTCCAGAAAAACCTCCCCGCTGGTGGGGCGAGTTTTGCCGGTGATCACATCCATCAGCGTGGTCTTGCCCGCGCCGTTGGCGCCAATGATGGCCCGGGTCTGCCCGTAGGGCACCTCCAGTGTGAGGTTGGTCAGCGCGGCAAAGCCGCCGAAGTTGACGCTCAGGCCGTTCACGTACAGGGCGGTTGATTGCTTCATACCAAGCTCCTGCGTTTGGCGACCAGCAGAGCACCTGCGCTCCACAAACCGTTTTTCAGCCCCACCGTGATCAGCAGGGTGGTGAAGGCCAGGATGAAGGGCCACAGGCTGGGCAGGCTAGCGCTGAGCCAGAACTTCAGGCTGGTGACCAGCACGGCTCCCAGTACCGCGCCAACCAAGGTGCCGCGCCCGCCAATGGCAACCCACACCGCAATTTCAACCGACAGCAGGGGTGACACAATGCCGGGGTTGATGATGCCCACCTGCGGCACATAGAGCATGCCTGCCAGGGCAGCAAGCGCTGCCGACAGGCACCAGGCGGCGAGCTTGATGCGGTCGGTGCGGTAGCCCAGAAAGCGCAGGCGCGGCTCGTCGTCGCGCACGCCCACCATGGCCTGGCCCAGACTGGAATCCGCAATGGCGCGCAGCAGCAAATAGGCGGCGGCAAATACCACGCAAGAGGCGCAGGCCAGCCAGACTTGGGTAGAGGCCTGGGCCAGCTTCAGCCCTGCCACCGAGGTGAATCCCGTCAGCCCGTTGTTGCCGCCCAGACCCAGGTCGTTGTTGAACAGCAGCAGCATCAGAGCGTAGGTCAGCGCCTGGGTGATGATGGAGAAATACACCCCGTTGATGCGCGAGCGGAAGGTGGCAAAGCCAAACACACCCGACACCAGCAGGGCCATGGCCACGGCCAGCAGCACCGCCACCGGCAGTGAACTGAAGATTTGCAGGATGGCAGGGAACTGGGTCCAGCCCATGAACAGCATGAAATCCGGCAAGACCTGGGTGTCGCCATAGGCGGCATTGAGCAGGTAAAAACCCATGGCATACCCGCCAATGCCAAAGAACACGCCATGCCCGAGGCTGAGAATGCCCAGCAGGCCCCAGACAAAATCCAGCGCCAGTGCCAGCATGGCAAAGCAGACGATCTGCCCGATCAGGTTGACCAGAAACAGCGACAGGTACCAGACACTTTGCGCCGGAAACACCAGGTGTGCGAGCGGCAGGTAGGCAGCCAGTGCCAGGAATAGCAGCGCAAAGGTGTAAGGACCCAGGCTGCGAAAAAACAGGTTGAGCTTGGACACGGTATCAGTTCCTCGTCTTCAATGCGAACAGCCCTTGCGGCCTGCGCTGGATGATCACCACGATGAGCAGCAGCACCGCCACCTTGGCCGCCACGGCGCCGTACAGGGGCTCGATGAACTGGTTGATCTCCCCCAGAAACAGCGAGGACACGGCCGTCCCCAACAGGCTGCCCGCGCCCCCCAGCACAACGACCATGAAGGCGTCGATAACAAAGCTGGTGCCCATGGAGGGGTTAACGCTGGTGATTTGCGTGAGCACCACCCCGGCCAGTCCGGCCAGGCCCGCACCCAGCCCGAAGGCCAGTCGGTCCACGCTCTCGGCCGCCACACCCAGGCTGCGCGCCGTGTCGCGGCGCTGCGTAGTGGCGCGAATCAACAACCCGAAGCGGGTGTGCTGGATCAGGAAATAGGTAGCCCCGAAAATCAGCAGTGCCAGGGCAATCGCAAAGATGCGGTTCCAGGTGATGAAGAAGCCGGCAAACAGGCTCATGCCACCATTCAAAAAGTCTGGCGTAATGAACTCCACGTTTTGCGGCCCAAAGCCCAACTGCACCAGCTTGACCAGGGCAATGCTCACCGCCCAGGTGGCCAGCAGCGTCTCCAGCGGGCGGCTGTACAAGAAGCGGATCACACACAGCTCGAGCAGGATGCCGACCAGCGCACAGACCAGAAACGCCACCGGGATGGCCACAAAGATATAGGCACCAAACAACCCCGGCAGATAGTTCTGCATGAGCTGCTCCACCACATAGGTGGTGTAGGCGCCGATCATGATGAACTCGCCGTGCGCCAGGTTGATCACGCCCAAAAGGCCAAAGACGATGGACAAGCCCAACGCGGTGATCAACAGGATGCCGGCATAGCTCAGCCCGCTAAACAGCACCGAGGCCACATGCCCGACCCGCAGCAGACCGTCTATGGTTTTCAGCGCGATCCGGGCTGCCGTAACAGAAGCTGCGTCCGAGACTGGCGCATCGGCCGCCAGGAAATTGGTCAACAGGGTGCGCCCGGCCTCGCTGGGGACTTCGGCCACCGCAGCAATCGCTGCCAGCCGCTCGGCCGGCACAGCGCTCTGCAGCCCGCGCTTGGCCAGGGCCATCGCCAGTTCCGCGCGTATGCCGGTATCCCGCTCTGCATCCAGCGCCTGCTTGACCAGTACCGGGTTCAGGTTGGCAAAGGATTCATTGACCAGTGTTGCTGCGGCGCGGCGCGCCTTCAAGTCGGGGCTGCCCAGCGCGAGTTGCGCCGCGGCAACTGTCAGCGAGCGGCGCAACACAATGGTAGGCACCATAGGCGATTCCTCTGGCGCTGCCACTCCACCTGCGGGGGCCAGCGTGGCAGCATCCAGCGGGGCGTCGCCACCACCGAGCAGCGGGCCTCGGGTGGCGCTGCAAATATAGGTTCCACCACCAAGGGCTTCAATGATGCGGGTGGCCCAGGTGCGGTCCTCGCCCGCACCGGCTTCGAGCAGGCGGTTGAGTGCAGGGATTTGCTCAGCGCTGCACAGGCCCTGCACCAGGGCCAGGCGATCGGCACCCGCCAATGGCGCAGACGACGCTTGCACGGCCAGCAGCCAGAGCGCTGCAGCCACGAGAAGTCGCCAGAATGGGTTCATAAGAAAATGGAGTCCAGGTTAAAGGGGCTGTGCAACAAGGAGGCCGGACACCCGTCCGGCCTCCCTGGGTCACCGGTGGATCAGGCCTTGATGTAAGGGCTGTAAGGAATTGGCTTCTCCAGTCCCTTGGCCTTCCAGAGAATGTCAAAGCCCTGCTTGGCGTTGATGGAGCCAATCATGTTGCCGCGCCAGAGGTACTGATTGGACGGGTCCATCTTGGCGACGTAGCCCGCCGGGTCGGCCACGGACATGCCTGGCAGCGCCTTGCGCACGGCGGCAGGATCGGCCGACTTTGCCTTGGTGGCAGCAGCGGCCCAGAGGTTGAGTCCCATGTAGGTGCTGACCATGGGATCGATCACCATGTCGGGGCGGTGCTTGAGCTTTTTGGTCTCCACATACTGGCGCCATTCAGCCTTCAACTGCTTGTTCAGCGGTGTATCCACGTTCTGGAAGTAGCACCAGCAGCTCAGGTGGCCCACCAGCGGCGTGGTATCAATGCCTTCGAGGTCACTGTCCACCACATCGAGTCCCAGTATCGGGATGTCGGTGGCTTTCACGCCCTGGTTGATAGCTTCCTTGAACAGGGCCGGCACCGAGTCGCCCACCACCGTCATCACCACGATGGCCTGGCCGCCGGGTTGGGCTGCAAAGGCCTTGATTTCGCGGATGATGGTCTGGAAGTTCGAGTGGCCAAACGGTACGTATTGCTCGCGCAGGGCGGAGTCACCAATGCCCTTTGTCTTGAGGTAGCCCTTGAGCATCTTGTTGATGGTGCGGGGCCAGACATAGTCGCTGCCGATCATGAAGAAGCGCTTGGCTCCACCGCCCTGCGCGCTCATCAAATATTCCACTGCGGGCAACACCGAGCTACTGGGCGGCGAATTCAGATACACGACGTTTTTGGACTGCTCTTCGCCTTCGAAGTGCAGCGGATAAAACAGCAGGTTGTCCTGTGCCTCGACCACCGGCAGCACCGACTTGCGCGACACCGAAGTCCAGCAACCGAACATCGCAGACACCTTGTCGCTCTGGATCAGCTGCTTGCCCATCTGCGCATACATGGGCCAGTCGGAACCCGGGTCCACCACCACGCCTTGCACTTCCCGGCCCAGCACGCCGCCCTTGGCGTTGATCTGGTCGATGGTCATTAGCGAGATGTCCTTGAGCAAGGACTCATTGTTGGCCATCGCACCCGACTGCGAGAACAGCAGGCCGATTTTGATTGGGCCTTTTTCTTCCGCTGCAAGCGCCATGTTGGGTATCGTTGCCGTTGACGCCACAACCACACCCGAACCGACTGCCGATAGGAAATTCCGTCTTTTCATTGCATGACTCCGTCCAAATAGAAAGTACAAAAAAAAAGCCCGCACCAATACATTTGGTTGCGGGCTTGTTTGCCGGTGTTGCCGTTGACGCTTTTGTCTTCGGTAACGTGTCCACGACACCGGGCTTTGCAGCCTTTGTCGCAGTCCATGTAATTACGCAATACGCGTGCCAGGCCAAAACAGGCGGGTATGGCGCTTTGATGCACGAATCTTGCATATTGCAGTAACAGCAAGCCCGCAGCCGCACCAAACAAGGGGAGCCTGGTTCCATTTCAGTGCAGCGGATAGAAGCCCAATCACCCATTTATGAACGACAAGCACATACCATCACGCACTACTGCGCCCATCAAGATAGGCGTTCTCTACTCCAGCACGGGGGTCACCTCGCTGGTGGAGCGCACCCAGTTGCAGGCTGTCCAACTCGCTATTGAAGAAATCAATGACGCCGGCGGTGCCCTGGGTCGCGAGCTCGTCCTCGTTAGCCTGGACCCGGCCAGCAGACCGGACAACTACCCCGGCATGGCGGAGCAGTTGATTCTGGAACAGGGCGTGCGCCTGGTCATGGGCTGCCATATGTCGAGCACGCGCAAGGCCATGCTGCCCATCGTGGAGCGCCACAATGCATTGCTGTTTTATGCAACGCCCTACGAAGGGTTTGAATACAGCCGCAATGTCTTTTACGCCGGGGCGGCGCCCAACCAGAACATCCTACCCCTGGCCAGCTACATGCTGTCCCACCACGGCACACGTGTGGCCATGGTGGGCTCGGACTATGTGTGCCCGCACGAATCCAACCGCATCATGAGCGAGCTGATCCACGAGCGCGGTGGCGAAAGGGCCCATGAGAGCTACCTGCCGCTGCATGCCACGCTCGACGACTTCCGAGCCGTGGCCAAACGCATCCAGTCGCTCAGCCCGGACTTCGTGTTCTCGACCGTGGTGGGTGCCGGCAATGCGCACCTGCACCGCGCCCTGGCCGAAGCAGGGCTGACCCCCCTGAAGGCGCCAGTTGCCAGCCACATGTGCAGCGAAACTGACATTGCATCCATAGGCGTGGACCTCGCGGAAGGAATCATCACTTGTGCGAGCTACTTCCAGTCGCTCAACACCGCAGAGAACCACAAGGTTGTCTCTCGCCACAAGGCCCGCTTTGGGGAGCAACAAAGTACCAACGTGTGCTGGGAAGCCGCCTACTTCCAGACCCACCTGATCGCCAAGGCGCTTTCTAAAGCTGGCAGTGAAGATCCCACGTTACTTGCACAGGTTTTGCCCGGTCTCGACTTCGAGGCACCTCAGGGCTTGGTGCGCATTGACGAGCAGAACAACCACACTTACCTGCAACCCCGTATTGGCCGATGCAATAGCCAGGGCCAGTTCGATGTGCTGGCAAGTGCATCCAACCTGGTGCGTGCCGATCCCTTTGTAGTTGCCCATACCGTGCCGCTCTGGACGGGCGTAAACCCCATTAACAAGGAAGGTGCCGTGCAAGGGGTCACGCCATGATCAAGCCGGATATTACGCTCGCTGTATTGAAGGACATTCGAGAGCTGAGCGTTGTGATTCTTCACCCTCAAGACCAGGACCGCGAAGAAATCAGTGCCCAGTTACGGCGGCTTGGCTGCAATTACCAGATGTTTTGGCCTGGACTCGACGCCTTGCCGCCAGGAACTGATCTGGTATTGATGGCAGTCAGGCCTGAAACACTTTCACTGAAGTACCCCTGGCTTGGGCAACCCACGACACCACCGCTGATTCCAGTCGTAACCTTTGAAAATCCGATTTCAGTAACCGCTGTGTTGCAATTGGAGGCTTTCGCCACAATCGCCTCTCCCGTTCGTTCGGCGGGCCTGCTCACCGCCATAGCCGTAACTATCAGCCAGTACCGGGCAAGGCGCCAACTGGAGCGCTACATTGTTCGATTAGAAGAGAAGAATTCCCATACCCAAATAATTGAGCGGGCCACAAAGATCGTCATGGCGAATCGTGGCATAGACCAACCCGACGCTTACAAGTTGATCCGAACGAAAGCGATGTCCAACCGTGAAAGCATAGAGTCTATTTCCAAGGGAATTGTGAAGGCCAATGAACTGCTGAATTTATGAGTGGACGATCACCAAAATGAAACCACCTCAGCAGAATCAGCGAAATTGATGCTGCTATTTAACGGAAGTGCATCTATTCCAATGACTCCAAGGCGGAAATGGTGCCGCAGCGTAGTCAATCTGCCTGCGCTTCTCTGAAAGTCCGATCCCGAGAAATAGACACGTTTTGGTGAACGACAGCGTTCTTCGGCGCGAACACATTTCGATGGAATTCATGCCTAAATATCGAATGGCGGCAAACAGCCCACACCTGCCCCAGCCACCATCAACCTACCTCGAGCGCACGACCCAACAGGCTCCGAACCAAAGTCGTAGCTCTATGCCGGGTGAATGTCTTCCAGGCGGTAAGGCGGTTCTCTCTGGCACTCACACCTTCACACCAAAACGGCTGGCCACCTGGCGGCGATACTCGCGCGGTGTCATGCCCTTGATGTCCAGAAAACGGCGGTTGAAGTTGGCGATGTTGTTGAAGCCGACGTCGTAGGCAATGCTGGTGATCTGCCGGTCGGATTCCATCAGAAACTGGCAGGCGCGGTTGATGCGCACATGGTTCACAAAGTCGGTAAAGGTGTTGCCGGTGGCGCGGCGGAAGAAGCGCGAAAACCGGCTCTCGTTCATGCCCAGTTCTTCGGCCAGCACGGCAGCGGACAGGGGCTCGGCCAGCTGGTCGGTGATGCGGATCAGGATGGCGTTGATCTGGTCCAGCTGCGCGTCGTTGTCCACGCTTTGAATCTGGGCGTTGGAGAGCAGCCGGTAATCCTTGCACTGGGCCAGTTCATTCAAAAATTCGCAAAACGCACCAAAGCGCGCCAACCCTTGCGTGGACTTCACATGCTGCCAGTGCAGCACGGCTTTTGGGAACAAGTCAAAAAACTCAATCCCATGTTTGGCCCGCTCCAGCAGCGGTAGCACGGCACGCATTTCCGGAATGTGGCGGCTGGCCTCCTCCATGGGTGCGTGGGGAAACTGGATCACCAGATCACGCTCCGGCACGCCCTCTTCGGGCAGATCCATGCTGACCCAGTTGTGCGGCAGGCGCGGCCCGGTCAACACCAGATGCCCCGGCTGGAACTGCCCGATCCAGTCTCCGACAAAGGCCTTGCCAGAGGTGCTGGTGATCAGGTGCAGCTCGTACTCGTCGTGGTAGTGCCAGCGCGCCAGCGGCGTGGGAAAGCCATGTGACAGGCAGCGGATGATGCCCACCTCTTCGGGCCGCTCGTAACCCAGTGCAGGCGAGCGGCTGTAGTCGTGCTCGAGTTCGGGTTTGAGTTGGCGCGGCTTGACGGACATAGCTGAGGCTTTTGGCTGGTGTGTGACGGCCCCGGGCTTAAGACATCACGTTGCCGCCATCCACATTCAGCGTCTGCGCCGTGATGTAGGAGGCCTCGTCGCTGGCCAGGAAAATGGCCGCGCCGCAGATGTCGGTGGGGTCACCCATGTAGCCCAGGGGCACCGCCTCGCCCACACGCTTTTTCTTTTCACCGATGGGAAGGTTTTCGTACTTGGCAAACAGGGCATCGACGTTGGCCCACATCGGCGTGGCAATCACGCCGGGCGCAATGCCGTTGACGCGGATCTTGTGCGGTGCCATGGCCAGCGCTGCGCTTTGCGTGTAACTGATGATGGCGGCCTTGCTGGCGCAGTAATGCGACACCAGGGCCTCGCCACGGCGTCCGGCCTGGGACGCCATGTTGATAACCGAGCCGCCCTGTACCTGGTGCGCGACCATGTGGGCCAGCACTTTTTGCAGCACAAAGAAGGCACCTTTGACGTTGACCGCGAAGATCTTGTCGTACATGGCCTCGCCGCTTTCCAGCAGCGGCGCCATGTCGAAGATGGCGGCGTTGTTGTAGAGCGTGGTAATCGTTCCAAAGCGCGCATGGGCCGCAGCAACCAGCGCGTCAATGGCCGGCAGGCTGGTCACGTCGGTGGGCACATAGGCCAAGGTGTCCGGGTTGGCGGCCATCAGCGCAGCCAACTCGGGGGTGGGGCTCAGGCCGATATCGGCGATGGTGCATTTCGCGCCTTCGCGCAAATAGGCGGTGGCCACAGCCAGGCCGATACCACCGGCGGCGCCGGTCAGCAGCGCGTGTTTACCGTTTAAGCGTTGTGTCATGGGGATTACCTTTGCATGAACTGTTGGACGCGGGCGTAGGCTTGGCGCATGGCAGCCACCAGTCTTGCGTCATTCGCCAGATTGCCCCACAGCGGCAGGTCTGCGCAGAAGGCGGCCACCGGGTCGGCGGACTCGCAGATGGCATGGGCTACCGCCGGATCCATGGCCTGGTCCTGGTATTCGTAGCTGATTTTCCCGGCATGCCAGCGCTGCAGATAGGCCAGAAACAGGGCCGGCAACATGGCCACGCTGTCAATCGATGCGTTGCGCGCCAGGCGCTCGCGGAAGGTGGGCGCGATAAAGCCGGGAATCTTCGAGAAGCCGTCCATGGCTACGCGCTGGTTGGTGTCGGCAATGGCCGGGTTGCCAAAGCGGTCCAGCACCACATCGCGGTAGTTGGCCAGGTTGATGGGGCATGGATGCTCGGGCGTGTCGAGCACCGGGATCACGTCGTCGGTGACGTAATCGAAAGCAAACTTGCGGATGACGGCATCGTGCGTGCCCTCGTGGATATAGGTATAGCCCACCAGCGTGCCGGCCCAGGCGATGCAGCTGTGGGTGGCGTTGAGCAGGCGGATTTTGGCCTCTTCATAGGCCTGCACCGAGTCCACCATTTCCACGCCCACGGCTTCCCATTCGGGGCGCCCGGCAATGAAGTTGTCTTCAATCACCCACTGGATAAAGCTCTCGCCCATCAAGGCGGCGGGATCGGCTATGCCGGTGGCGGCCTTGACGCGCTCGGCCACAGCCGGCGTGGGGCGCGGTGTGATGCGGTCCACCATGGCGTTGGGGCTGCTGGTGTGGGCCTTCACCCAGTCCAGCAAATCAGTGTCGCCCACCAGCTCCAGAAACTGCAGCAGGCCACTGCGCGAGCGGTCGCCGTTGTGGCGCAGGTTGTCGCAGTTCAAGAGCGTGACCGCACCGGCGTGGGCCAGCATGCGGGCCCGCAATATGGCCGTCAGGGCGCCATAAATCGTGCTGCCGGCATGACCGTCCTTCACCGCTTCCAGATCGGCGCGCAGATCGGCAAAGTTCAGGTCCAAGCGGTCCTTGGCGTCCAGGTAGTAGCCGGCTTCGGTCACGGTGAACGAGATGATGCGGGTATGGGCATCAGCGCCCAGGCGGATCAAGCCGGACAGCAGGGGGTCAAAACGCACCACGGTCTGAATGGAAGTGATGCGCGTGTAGGTGCGCTCGCCCTGCGGCGTGACGGTCTCCAGCGTGTAAGCGCCATGTTGCGCAATCAGCGCGTCAATGGTCTCGGCCATGTCGGGGCGGATATTGCCCCCAGCCAGGGCCCAACGGGTGTCGCCGCTTTGCTGCAACTGGTGCAGGTACAGCGCCTGGTGCGCACGGTGAAAAGAGCCCAGCCCCAGGTGGAGCATCAGAAAAGGTTTGGTGGTGTTTGGCATCGTTAATGAACCAGGGTTTCACGGGCGGCGCCCGTACGGGTGATGTGGCCTGCGGCATCGAACAGGTGGGCGGCATCGACATCGATGTGCAGCCCAACAGCGCTGCCCACAGTCAACTCGGTGCGCTCGATCTGGCGCGCTACGAGTTGCACACCGCCATCGATCGACACATAAATCAGGGTCTCCGCACCCAGGGCCTCCACCAGCTCGACCTTGCCGTTCACTTGGCCATGGCCGGGTGCGCACAGGCTGATGTTTTCCGGGCGCATGCCGATGTGGCCATCCGGCTCCACCGGCAAGCCGGTGCTGTTGACCAGGGCTTGCAGATCCTTGGCGGGCACGATGTTCATTTGCGGTGTGCCGATGAACTGGGCCACAAACTGGTTGGCTGGGCGGTCATACAGTTCCAGCGGCGTGCCCACCTGTTCGATCTTGCCGTCGCGCAGCACCACCACGCGGTCGGCCAAGGTCATAGCTTCCACCTGGTCGTGCGTCACGTAGATGGTGGTGGCGCCCAGATCGCGGTGCAGCTTGGCGATTTCGATGCGGGTCTGTCCGCGCAAGGCCGCGTCCAGGTTGGAGAGCGGCTCGTCAAACAAAAACACCTTGGGTGCGCGCACGATGGCGCGGCCGATGGCCACGCGCTGGCGCTGGCCGCCGGACAGTTCCTTGGGTGTGCGCTGCAGGTAATCGGTCAGGTTCAGGATCTTCGCGGCGCGGCCGACCTTTTCCTGGATCACGGCCTCGTCCACCTTGGCCAGTTTCAGCGCAAAGCTCATGTTCTCGAACACGCTCATGTGCGGGTACAAGGCATAGCTCTGGAACACCATGGCCAGGTCGCGCTTGCTCGAAGGCTGGTCGGTGATGTCGCGGCCGTCCAGCATCAGCGTGCCTGCGCTGGTTTCCTCCAGGCCGGCGATCAGTCGCAGCAGCGTGGACTTGCCGCAGCCGGAGGGGCCGACAAAGACGATGAACTCGCCCTGCTTGATTTCCAGGTCAATGCCGCGAATCACGCGCACATTGCCGAACTCCTTTTCAATGCCTTGCAGCTGAAGGTATGCCATTGGATTGCTCCTAATCTTTTTTATTTGCTAAAACGTACGAGTGCCAAGCACGCCATACCAGGGGTGCCGCGGAACCGGCTTCGCCGGGCCGCTGGGGCCGCCCCCTGCAAGGGGGAGAGAGGCCACACGCAGTGGGCAAGCCGGGGGGTGTGCATCATTTCACGGCACCGAAGGTCAGGCCTTGGACGAGTTGTTTTTGGCTGAACCATCCGAACACCACGATGGGTGCAATCGCCATCAGCGAGGCGGCGGACAACTTGGCCCAGAACAGGCCCTCGGGGCTGGAGTAGCTGGCAATCAGCGTAGCCAGCGTCCCGGACTTGGCCGCACTTAGGTTCAGTGACCAGAAGGCTTCATTCCACGACAGCACCAGACACAAGAGGCCGGTGGAGGCCAGCCCGCCCAGCGTCAGGGGCAGCAGCACCAGGCGGAACTCCTGCCATAGCGTTGCGCCATCCATGCGCGAGGCTTCCAGGATCTCGTGCGGTACTTCCTTCAGGTAGGAGTACAGCATCCACACCATGATGGGTAGGTTGGACAGCGTGAAGACGATGACCAGCGCGGTGCGCGAATCCAGCAGGCCCGCGCTTTGCGCCATTACGTACACGGGAACCAGCGCGCCCACGGCCGGCATCATCTTGGTGGACAGCATCCACATCAGGATGTCCTTGGTGTGCTTGCCCTTGAAGAAGGCCATGGCGTAGGCCGCAGGGTAGGCCAACATCAGGCCCAGCAGGGTGGAGACCACGCTGGTGATGAAAGAGTTTTGCGCGTACAGCATGTAGTCGCTGCGCTCCTGCACGATGGAGAAGTTCTCCAGCGTGGGCGTGAAGAGCAACAGCGGCGGCACCGAGATGGCTTGCAGCTCGGTCTTGAAGGCCGTGAGCATCAGCCAGCCCAGCGGGAAGAACAGCAGCAGCGTGACCGCCCAGGCGGCAACGGTGCGCGCTATGAGTGCGGGGGTGTATTTGGAACGTTGTGCCATAGCCTTATTTGTCCAGGTTCTTGCCGACCATGCGAATCAGGAAGGCGGCCGCAATATTGGCCAGCACCACCGCAAACAGCGCACCAGCCGAGGCCACACCGGCATCAAAGTTCAGCAGTGCCTGCTTGAATATCAGGAAGGCCACATTGGTACTCGCGTCGCCCGGCCCGCCACCGGTGGTGGTGTAGATCTCGGCAAACACGCTGAGCAAAAAGATCATCTCGATCATCACCACCACGGCCACCGAGCGGCCCAGATGCGGGATGTAGAGGTAGCGCAGCTGCTGCAGATAGGTGGCACCGTCCATGCGCGCCGCTTCGAGCTGTTCGCGGTTCATGCTTTGCAGCGCGGTCATGAAAATCAGCGTGGCAAAGGGCAGCCATTGCCAGGCCACCATGATGATCACCGAGCCCAGGGGGAAGTCGGTCAGCCAGTCGATGGGCGCAGCGCCAAAGAACATCCAGACCTGCGCCAGCACCCCGTATATCGGGTTCATCATCATGTGCTTCCACAGCAGCGCATTGACCGTGGGCATGACGAAAAAGGGCGAGATCAGCAGCAGGCGCACGATGCCGCGTCCGGGAAACGGGCTGTCAATCAGCAGCGCAATGGCTATGCCGAACAGCACCGTGATCAGGATCACGCTGCCCAGCAGCAAGAGCGTGTTGACCACCGCCACCGAGAAGGAGGGGTCGGTCAGAAAGTATTCAAAATTTTCCAGCCCGGCAAAACCGGTTTCCTCGGGCTGCATCAGGTTGTAGCGGATGACGGAAAAATAAATCGTCATCACCAGCGGGACGATCATCCACATCAGCAGGCTCAGCACCGCCGGTGTGAGCAGTAGCCGCGGCAGGAGTTTCTTCATGGGGATGGAGGGGGTTGGTATCAAGAAAAGAAAAGGTGCCCAAGGAACGTCCGAGTGGCGTAGCGAGCGACCCGAGGTGAGGTCCGAGGCGCACAGCCGTACTCTCGTACGGCGAGCACCACGGGCCTCAGATCGGGCCGCGCAGTAGCCAGGCGGGCGTTACTTGTAGTAGCCGCCCTTCTTCATTTCACGCTCGGCCGCTGTCTGAGATGCCTTCAACGCCGCATCCACCGTCGTCTTGCCAGCCAACAACGAACTCATCTGCTGACCCACAGCCAGACCAATCGCCTGGAACTCAGGAATGGCCGCGAACTGCACGCCCACATACGGAGACTTGGGCAGGGTGCTGTCATTGGGGTTGGCAGAGTCGATCGCAGCCTTTTCAGCAGCAGCGAACACGGCTGCCTTCTGGAACTCCGGATTGGCATAGGTGGACTTGCGCGTACCGGTGGGCACGTGGGCCCAGCCGTTGGTCTTGGCAACCAGGTTGATGTAGTCCTTGCTGGTTGCCCAGGTCACAAACTTCTGTGCGGCGTCTGCGTTCTTGGTGCCGGCCGGCACGGCCAGTGCCCAGGCCCACAGCCAGTTGGCACCCTTTTGCGTCACGGCGTAGGGGCCTTGGGCAAAGGCCACCTTGTCAGCCACCTTGGACTGCTTGGGGTCGGTGATGAAGGAGGCTGCAATGGTGGCGTCAATCCACATACCGCACTTGCCTTCGTTGTACAGGGCCAGGATTTCGTTGAAGCTGTTGGCCGAAGAGCCGGGAGGGCCGTACTTGGTCAGCAGTTCCACGTACATGGTGACCGCATCTTTCCAGGGCTTGGATTCGAGTTGCGGCTTCCACTTCATGTCAAACCACTGGGCGCCATAGCTGTTGGCCATGGTGGACAGGAAAGCCATGTTGTCGCCCCAGCCCGGCTTGCCGCGCAGGCAGATGCCGTACACACCGTTCTTCGGGTCATGGATCTTGGCGGCGGCGTCACGCACCTGGTCCCAGGTGGGGCGGCCTTCGAACTTGATGCCGGCCTTGTCGGTCAGATCCTTGCGGTACATCAGCATGGAGCTTTCACCGTAGAAGGGAGCGGCAAACATCTTGCCGTCCACCGAGAGACCGTCTTTCATGGCGGGCAGGATATCGTTGGCGTCGTAGGCGGCGTCGGTCTTCAGTTCCTTGAGCCAGCCCTTTTTGCCCCAGATCGGGGTTTCGTACATGCCGATGGTCATGACGTCGAACTGTCCGCCCTTGGTGGCGATGTCGGTGGTGACGCGCTGGCGCAGCACGCCTTCTTCCAGCGTCACCCACTTGAGCGTGATGCCGGGGTTGGCCTGCTCAAAGTTCGAGCTGAGCTTTTGCATCTCGATCATGTGGCCGTTGTTGACGGTGGCGATCACCAGTTCGGTGGCCGAGGCGGACAGGCCGCACAGGGATGCAACCAGGCTTGCAGCGAGTGCTACGCGGGTTTTGAGTTTCATGTCTTTGTCTCCAGAGTGTTTAATTGAGATGCTTTGTTCAATGCGAATCAGCAGCCAGCACTGACAGAGGGAAGATACCGACTCGCTGATGCACAAACGATACTTCCACAACGCGTTGTAGTACTTAATCTCACTGCATACCTAGGATTTATACCTAGTGGTGTGAATTTAGTATGCGTTTCAACAGCCGGTCGCCCACTTGCGTGGCTCTGGAAGCCACACATTGAAAAAGCCCCATCGACCGGGGCTTTTTCTTCAATTCAAACGCTGGCGGGAATCGGCGGCAAACTCAGCGGCACGTCGCCACACTGGGCGCGGTGCCGCAGCACATGGTCCATCACCACCAGGGCCAGCATGGCCTCGGCAATCGGGGTAGCGCGTATGCCCACACAAGGGTCGTGGCGGCCCTTGGTCACCACCTGGGTGGGGTTACCGGCCGAGTCAATGGAGTCGCGCGGCGTGATGATGGAACTGGTGGGCTTGATGGCAATGCTCACCTCCAGATCCTGCCCGGTGGTGATGCCGCCCAGCGTGCCACCGGCGTTGTTGCTGGCAAAGCCCTGCGGAGTGAGTGAGTCGCCATGGGTGGTGCCGCGCTGCGAAACACTGGCAAAACCGGCACCAATCTCTACACCTTTGACGGCGTTAATGCCCATCATGGCGTAGGCAATGTCCGCATCCATCTTGTCAAAGAGCGGCTCGCCCAGGCCCACGGGCACGTTGGAGGCAGACACGCGAATGCGCGCACCGCAGGAGTCGCCGGCCTTGCGCAAGGCATCCATGTAGTCTTCCAGCGCCGCCACATCGGCCACCGGCGCGAAGAAGGGGTTGTGCGGCACATGCTCCCAGGACTCAAAGGCGATGGGCACATCGCCCACCTGCGTCATGCAGCCGCGGAATTCCGTGCCGAACTTTTCCTTCAGCCACTTTTTAGCCACCGCACCGGCAGCCACCATGGGCGCGGTCATACGGGCGCTGCTGCGGCCGCCTCCGCGCGGGTCGCGGATGCCGTATTTTTGGAAGTAGCTGTAGTCGGCGTGGCCGGGGCGGAAGGTATCGAGGATGTTGCCGTAGTCCTTGCTGCGCTGGTCGGTGTTCTGGATCAGCAGGGCAATCGGCGTGCCGGTGGTCTTGCCCTGGTACACGCCGCTCAGGATTTGCACCGCGTCGGGCTCGTTGCGCTGGGTCACGTGGCGGCTGGTACCGGGGCGGCGGCGGTCCAGATCGATCTGGATGTCCGCCTCGCAAAGGTCCATGCCGGGGGGGCAGCCGTCAATCACACAGCCAATGGCCGGGCCGTGGGATTCACCAAAGTTGGTGACTGCGAATAAAAGTCCGAATGTGTTGCCGCTCATGCCCGGATTATCTCCGAGGCGGCGCGGCGTTTAGCCGCAGGGGGCTTGGCTCCCCCCACGCAGGCTTAGTCAGGAGCCGGGGCTTCGCCTTCGGGCCAGTCGCGGATATAGGCCTTGAGCATCTGGTTCTCGAAATTCTGGCTGTCCACCACGGCACGGGCTACGTCATAGAAACTGATCACCCCCATGAGCATGCGGTCGTCCATCACCGGCATATAGCGGGCATGGCGGTCCAGCATCATGCGGCGCACCTCGTCCATATCGGTTTCCATGGTGCAGGTGAGCGGTGCGTTGTCCATGGCGGCGCGCACATTGGTGTTGCCAATGCTGCCGCTGTTTTTCACCAGGGTCTGAATCAGTTCGCGAAAGGTCAGCATGCCAACGAGTTCGCCATGCTCCATCACCACCAGGGAGCCGATATCTTTTTCGGCCATCAGGTCCAGCGCGCGGGACAGCGGCTCGTCGGGATGGGCGGTGAAAAGCGTTGCGCCTTTAACGCGCAGGATATCGCTGACTTTCATGGTGTTTCCTAGTCTCTCGTATGGGGTTTCTAGAGCATGAATATAGCCCACAATGTGTCGCTAACAGCCCAATTCACGAACACGACAAGGTGGACATACACATGGCAGGCTACGCCGACCCCGGATTCGATACCCTCGCCCTGCATGCAGGTGCCACAGTGGATGCCACCGGCGCGCGCGCCGTGCCGATCCATCTCACCACATCCTTTGTTTTTGAGTCCAGCGACCATGCGGCCTCGCTGTTCAACATGGAGCGCGCGGGACACGTCTATTCGCGCATCAGCAACCCGACCAACGCGGTGCTGGAGCAGCGCATTTCTGCACTCGAAGGCGGTGTGGGTGCCATCTCGGTATCCAGCGGCCAGGCGGCGCTGCACCTGAGCATTGCGACACTGATGGGTGCAGGCAGCCACATTGTCGCGTCGACTGCGCTGTATGGCGGCTCGCACAACCTGCTGCACTACACCCTGCGCCGCTTCGGCATCGAGACCACGTTTGTGAAGCCCGGCGATCTGGGCGGCTGGCGCGCGGCCGTGCGACCCAACACCAAGTTGTTCTTCGGCGAGACCGTGGGCAACCCCGGCCTGGATGTGCTCAACACGCCCGAGGTCTCGGCCATTGCCCACGAACATGGCGTACCGCTGCTGGTGGACTCGACGCTGACCTCGCCCTGGCTGGTCAAGCCCTTCACACAGGGCGCCGATCTGGTGTACCACTCGGCCACCAAATTCCTGAGCGGCCACGGCACGGTGATTGGCGGGCTGGTGGTGGATGGCGGCAGTTTTGACTGGGATGCGTCCGGCAAGTTTCCTGAATTGTCAGAACCCTACGAAGGCTTTCACAACATGGTGTTCACCGAAGAGGCCACCGTGGGTGCCTTCCTGCTGCGCGCACGCCGGGAGGGGCTGCGCGACTTTGGCGCCTGCTTGAGCCCGCACTCGGCCTGGCTGATCCTGCAGGGAATAGAGACCCTGTCCCTGCGCATGGAGCGCCACATGCGCAACACGCAGCGCGTGGTGGAGTTTCTGGCTAAGCACCCGCTGGTCTCGCGCGTAGGCCACCCGCTGCTGGAGAGCCACCCGGACCATGCGCTGGCGCAGCGCCTGCTGCCGCGCGGCGCCGGCTCGGTGTTCAGCTTTGACATCCAAGGCTCGCGTACCCAGGGCAAGGCCTTTGTGGAGGCACTCAAGGTATTCAGCCACCTGGCCAATGTGGGCGACTGCCGCAGCCTGGTGATCCACCCCGCCAGCACCACCCACTTCCGCATGGACGACGAGGCCCTGGCCCGGGGCGGCATCGGCCAGGGCACGATCCGCCTGTCCATCGGCCTGGAGGAAGCTGACGACTTGCTGGATGACCTGAAGTGCGCCCTGCGTGCCGCCGAAAAAGCCGGAGCCTGACATGAAGATTCAAGTCAACAACGCGTCCCTCTACTGCTACACCGGCGGACGGGCCTTTGATGCCGCCAAGCCAACCGTCGTGATGGTCCACGGCGTGCTCAACGACCACAGTGTCTGGATTCTGCAAAGCCGCTACCTGGCCCACCACGGCTGGAATGTGCTGGCGCTGGACCTGCCGGGCCATTGCCGCAGCGGTGGCACACCCGCCACCACGGTGCAGGAGGCGGCAGACTGGGTGCTGGCCCTGCTGGACGCAGCCGGTGTGGCCCAAGCCGCTTTGGTAGGCCATAGCTTGGGCTCGCTGGTGGCGCTGGAGGCGGCCAGCCGTGCGCCAGGGCGCGTGAGCCAACTGGTGCTGGTCGGTTGCGCCTACCCCATGCAGGTGTCACCCGTGCTGATCGAGTCCTCGTTGAACGATCCGATGAAGGCCTTGGAGATGGTGAATGTGTTTTCCCGTTCCACCCTGGCACCACCGCCCTCGGCGCTGGGCCCGGGCACCTGGATTTTTGGTGCCTCCATGGCGCTGGGCAAGCATGTGCTGGCCAGCAACAAAGACGTGAACCTGTTCCACACCGGCTTTGTGGCATGCGACAGCTACCGTCATGGCGAGGCCGCGATGGAGCAGGTAACCTGCCCTACCCTGTTTGTGCTCGGCGAGGTGGACCAGATGACACCACCCAAGGCGGCCAAAAGCCTGATCGCCAAAGCCAAAAACGCCACGGTGGTCATGCTGCCCGGCGGCCACCACCAGATGACCGAAACGCCCGAGGCCATGCGCAAGGCGCTGACGGATTTTCTCAAGACGTCGTAGCCCGGCATCAAAGTCCCACGGTGCGCCTGACGCTACTGCAGGCGTGACCCGATCACCGCGCATTGGAGGGCCGCATTGGCCACCACATAGTTCGCGGGCACGGTGACGGTGTTCGTCGTGGAGCTGGCCAACACCGTGGGCGGCGGCGGATTACCGGACACTGCGGCATTCGCATCGGTGCAGCGGATGCTGACGATATGCCAACCCGCCTCCGAGCCTGGCACCGCTACCGCCAGCGATGTGGCTGCGTTCAGCGCCGCCAGATTCTGGGCAACGCCCCTGTTCACGGCATTCACCACCGGGTTGCTGAGCGGCTGCGGTGTCCAGCCATTGTTGCCCGTATAGCTGAAGGTCACTGGCGGGTTGAAGGTGGCCGGCGCCGTGACGATCGCCTTTTGCGTAACCACCAGACTGGCCGGCGCAGGCACATTGCTGATCGTGCAAGTGATGACGTCATTTCCTTGTGGCGTGAAGGCTTGCTTCAGACTGGCTGGCAGTACCGTGGTGCTATCGGCCATCGCGTTGGAGCAAGTCAGGCTGGCGTTGTACTGGGGCAGATTGGCGCCGCCGCTGCCGGCCTCGTTGAGGGTGTAGACGGTATTGGCGGTGGCGGTAAAGGTCCCCGTGGTGCCGGTTCCGGTGCTGACGGCACTGCCGCTACCCTGCGTGGTGCTGTGGGCCGTGTCATTGCGAACCACGCCGGCTTGCTGAATGGATACCGTGAACTGGTCCGTACTGTTGATGCGGCCACTGCCGGCCAGCACTTTGGCGACGGTAATGCTGGGCGGAAAAATAATTTCCTCGACCACCGGCCAGGCAATGATCTGGCTATTGGCGCTGTTGCGCGTCACATTGGCACTGCCGTAACTGTTATTGGAAACCGCAGCCACGGTAAAGGCCAGACTTGCACTGGTCGTGGCGGCGGTGAAGTCCAGGCTGCGCTGCACCCAAGCCCCTTGCCAGGCGCAGCAGGCTTGGCCGTAGCCGCTAGCACTCCGGTCGAAGGGGGAGGCAAAGGTCTGCTCCACCCCACCCACCTGTACCCGAAGTGAATCGGCTCCGGTTTCGAAGACTCTGGACCCGGCCGCCTCGGCGTTGTGTCCGAATACCAGGCGATAGTGGTGTCCGGGCCGCGTGGTGAATGTCTGGGTGATACCGTCACCGGGATTGGGGTTGGGATTGGCGTACCCCCCCAGGTCATACACAAAGGCGCTACCGTTGTATGCCGGCATGGGGCCGACAGCTCCAGCGGTCAGGGCGGATATGAGGCCCAGCGCCATGGGGCCGCTGGCGGGCCCCAAGTTGCTCCATCCCGGGGACGCAGAGGCGGTGTAGTCCAGGTAACTACCCGGGTTGGAGGGAACAAAGCCCGGATTGGTAAGCAGGTTGGCCGCCTGGGACACGAGGCATGGCACCAGCGCAATGCCCCCTGCCCACAGCGTCTTCAAAATCAATTTTTTCATTTTCCCTTTCACTGAATGAACACGCGGAGCGCGCCTCGGGCTACTGGTCTTCTTGCCCGGATACACAGCCCCCTTCGAAAAGCTGCAAAGCGCACCCTCCAAATGAATAAACTTTTTATTTATTATTTTTCAAATTTTTTGATTTTTATTTTATTTTTGAAATAAATTTTGAATTATATGTTGTTTAAATAGCATTTTGTAGTTTTTAATGCATCATAATTTCCAGAGGAACACTGTAAGAAAAAGCATCCGAGTCCGACCAACAGGTAGACAACCACTCCCGGCCTGTCGACAAAACCAACAAGAGCCATCCCTATGCCACTGAAAAAAATTCTGGTGCTATGCGCCGCGCTGTTCATCTCTTCGTGGAGCTACGCGCTCACCGTGACCCCCTACAGTGCAGAGGCGTTTGCCAAACTGCAGGCATCCGGAGAAGCAGTGACGCTGCATTTCCGTGCAGACTGGTGCCCTACCTGCCGCGCACAGGACAAATCGCTGGAAATCCTGAAAGGCGATCCGGACTTGAAGCTGACGGTCCTGTCGGTTGACTACGACAAGGAAACCGAACTCAAAAAACAGTTGAATGTGCGCAACCAATCGACTTTTGTGATCTACCGCGGAAAAGTAGAGACGGGTCGCCAGATCGGCAGTACCTCGCCCGAGGCCATTCGCAAGGCCTTGGCTTCGTCACTGTGACCCTGGGACACGCACCATGATTTCCTGGAATGAATCGGGTCTGAGCCTGGCCGCAGGGAGCCTGACCACCTTGTCACCCTGCGTCTTTCCACTGCTGCCCTTGGTCCTGGGCGGTGCGGCGCAGCGCCATCGTGCGGCGCCGCTGGCCATGGCCTTGGGTATGACCTTGTCATTTGCCGTGCTGGGCGTGGTCATCGGGCTGTTTGGCGACGCCTTGGGCCTCAGCCCGGAACATGTCAGAACCTTTGCCGCCAGCATGTTGATCGCCTTCGGCTTCGTCATGCTGGTTCCCCAACTCAACCAGGGCCTGACGAACTTTATTTCGCCCTTGGCCAGTTCTGCCAACCAGGCGTCTGCCTCCTTGGATACCGCCTCGCTGCAGGGCGCCTTTCTGTTGGGCGGGCTGCTGGGCTTGATCTGGAGCCCCTGCTCCGGCCCCTTGCTGGGTACGGCGCTCACCCTGGTTGCCACGGAAGGCGGGGCGGCACGCGGCGCACAGATTCTGGGCCTCTTTGGCGCCGGGGCCGCCCTTCCGCTGGTGGGTGTAGCCTATCTGTCGCGCGCCGGTTTCAAGCGCATGCAGGCCTGGGTTGTCGGGCATGCGGACCAGGGTAAAAAGGTGTTTGGCGTCGTCTTGCTGCTGGTCGGTCTGGCCATTCTGAGCGGTGCGGACCATTGGCTGGAAAGCCGTGTCAACGACTGGCTTCCCGAGGCCTGGCTTGCGCTCACTGTGCGCCTGTAGCACGCGCCTTCATGGCCGAAGGCCCTCGGGCCTGAAGGGGTGGCCCGCCTGGATACGGCGAAATTTTCCGAGACTTCTGCATTTTTTGTAAGTTCTTGAATACTGTGCCGACTGACAAGGGCAAGCAAACGCAAAAGCTTACAAGGCCCGCGTCCTGACTGCATTTCGAGCCATCCCATTATTTCAACCACACAAGGAAAATGCCATGTCCACTCCTCTCAAATCCGCCCTCACCATCGCCAGTGCAGCCGCTGCCTTGTTCGCGGTAAGTGCCCCCATCACCGCAGCCCACGCGGATGACATGTCGGTGCATTGCGCGGGCGTCAACAGCTGCAAGGGCAAGTCCGACTGCAAAACCGCCAAGAACGACTGCAAGGGCATGAACAGCTGCAAGGGCATGGGCTGGAACATGAAGGCATCCGCCAAAGAATGTACGGCCGCAGGCGGCAGCGTCGCCAAGTAAGCACAGAGTCCCACCCAAACAGGCCTGTGAACTACCGGGTCTGTTTCTACTTTTTTTACTCAACTGCATGAACTCCATTCAAGGTTTTGGCCTGGGGCTGCGCACGGAGCATTACGGCGCGTTCGAATCGGAAACACAGAAGCGCGTGGATTGGCTGGAAATCATTTCCGAGAATTACATGGTGCCCGGTGGCGCCCCGCTCTGGCACCTGGAGCGCATCCGACGCGACGTCCCCATGGTCATGCATGGCGTGTCACTCAACATCGGCGGCACCGCTCCCCTGAACAGGGGTTATTTGCGCAGCCTGTTAGCCCTGGTGCAACGGGTACAACCCGGCTGGGTCTCGGACCACCTGTGCTGGACAGGCACCATGGGCTTGAACATGCATGACCTGCTGCCCTTGCCCTACACGCAGGAAGCACTGCTCCACGTCACTGAGCGGATACAGCGGGTGCAAGACATTCTGGGCCGCCGCCTGGTGATTGAGAACCCTTCCACCTATGTCGCCTTTTCGGCAGACCAGATGCCCGAGTGGGAGTTTGTAGGCGAGATGTTGCGGCGTGCAGACTGCGAACTGCTGCTGGATGTGAACAACGTCTATGTGAGCAGCGTCAACCATGGTTTCGACCCCCGGCAATACATCGATGCCATTCCCGCAGCACGCGTGCGCCAGATCCACCTGGCAGGCCACGAAACCCATGCGGGTTACCTGATTGACACCCACGACCACCCCGTATGCGAGGCCGTATGGCAACTCTATGCCTACACCCTGCAACGCTGCGGCAGCGTGCCCACCATGATTGAGCGCGATGACAACATTCCCGCGCTGCCTGCATTGCTGGATGAACTGGACCTCGCCCGCCAAGTCCATGCACAGGCGTTGGAGCCAAAGCCCGCAAGCGCCCCTGCGGAGTACATCGGATGACGCAACTGCAATCCTTGCAAAGCCAGTTTCAGCAGGCACTTCTGCAGGAACAACCGATGGACACGGGGCTGCTCAATGAACAGGGTGCAGCGCACTTCGGCGTCTACCGGACGGCCTACCGCGCCCGCTTGCGTGCCGCATTGCGCGACAACTTTGACGTGCTGCCCCGGGTAATGGGCGACGACGCGTTTGACGCACTGGCCAACGCCTACATAAGCACCCACCCCTCGCGCCACTATTCGCTGCGCTGGTATGGCCATCTGCTGTGCGGATTCATGGCGTGCAACGAAGCGCTGATGGATCACCCTGCCATGCTGGATCTGGCGCGCATGGAGTGGGCTTTGCGCCACGCCTTCGACGCAGCACCGGCCACACCGCTGACCTCCGCAGAACTGGCTGACGTACCCGCAAAAGACTGGGCGAATTTGCGATTTTTGCTGCACCCCTCCGTGCAGTTGCTCGATCTGCAGTGGGCCGTAGGGCCCATTTGGCACGCACTGAAATCCGGACAGAACCACATGGCGCCACCCGAGGCCCTGAACCACCACATGCTGGTGTGGCGCCAGGGTATGAACACGCAATGGAAATCGCTTGCACCGATCGAAGCCGGTTTTGTACAAGGCTTGCTGAAAAAGCACACCTTTGGCCAGCTGTGCGCGGCCCTTGCCGAAGGTGTAGGGGAAGACCGGGCTGCAGCCACCGCCGTCAATCTGCTGGGTGAACTGCTCAGTTCCGGCACCCTCTGCTCTCCAGCGTAAGGCGCACGGTCTCCAGCGGAAAACGGACGCGGTGCGCGCAGGCGCAGTCCCATTTTCAGCCCGTATTGGTAGTCTTGAAGGCTTTCTGGAAACGCTCCAGGCTGTTGAAGGAGCCGCAGACAAACAACGCGTCGTTGGCCTGTACGGCAAAGTCGGCGGCAAACTCCACCAGAATGTCACCCTCGCGCTCCACGGCCACGATCTTGGCACCGGTGCGATCGAGGTCCTCGCTGCGCCAGGGGTGCTTGCCCACCACGCTGCCGGCGTGCTGGCGGATGAACTTGATGCGGTTTTCCACCTGCACCATTTGCTCGCCCAGCAGCTGGAAGGCCAGAATCTGCCCGGCCACCTGGCCCACCGAAATTGCAAAGTCAGCACCGGCGCGGTACAGGCGCGCGGTGTTGCGGGTGCGCTGCACCCGCACAATCAAGGGGACCTCGGGCGCATAGTCACGCACCACGGCGGTGGCAAACACCGACTCGCTGTCGTCACTCAGCGCCAGCACCACGGCGCTGGCTTCGCGCAGCTTGGCCCGGCCCAACATGCTGCGCTCCAACACGCTGCCCACCAGGTCCACACCGGGGGCCGCTATGCGGTCAATCACGATACAGGTCTCCCCGGCATCGGTCAGCATCTCCACCACCTTCTGGCCCACCGCGCCAAAGCCGGCCAGCACGATAGGGCCGACGCGCCGTATGGGCATGGCCATGCGCTCCACGACTTCCAAGTTGGCATGCGCGCCTACCGCTACCAGAATGGCACCCGCTTCCACCACCGTTTGCGGCCCCTTGGTGGTGGTAAACGCGCCACCCAGCCACTGGCCAATGAGCGACACGCCATGGCGCTCCCGCAGGCGCAGCTCACCCAGCGTCTTGCCCGCCAGCGGGCTTTCGGCACGCACGCGGAACTCGGCCATGCCAATCTTGTTGCCCAGCAAATGCATGCCCTCGGCAGGCGGGCTGATACGGGTGCTGGCCTGGGATGCCAAGGCCGCACCCAGTACATGGGCCGGAGTAAACACATCGCTGGCACCAATCTGTAGCATGGGGTAGCGGTACAAGGGGTCGTCGGCCAGTGCGTACAGCGGGCCGCTGTAGCCGGCTTCGCGCACCACCATGGTGAAGGTGGCATTGGCATGGTCGCTGCCATTGGCCACCACGGCTTGGGCGCGGGCCACATTAGTCAAGACCGCAGGGTCATCGGCCATCTGCCCGAATACGACGTTGTAGCCACGGTCACGCAGATTACGCGCCACCTCCATGTCTTCTTCCAGAATGACAAAGAGGGTGCCCTTGCTTTTGAATTCCACCAACAGCGAATCGATGGCCGGCCCGTAGCGGTAAAACAGCACCTTGCCGTCCATGGGCGGCAACTGGTGCTGCAACCGCACTTCAAACTGCTCCTCAAAGTACGGCAGGATCACCATGGGAAAGGCCAGAAAGATCAGGAACTGCCCGGCGAACTGCACCACCATCACATACAGCGCCATGGCAGGATGGTGCCAACTGCTGTCAGCACCATAACCGGTGGTGGTAATGGTTTCACTGGCCCACAAGAGGCTTTGCAGATAGGTGCGCGGATGCCCTTCCAGGTGTTCCATGCCCAACATGTACAGCAAGGCCAGCATGAGCACGATGACAGGGAGCAAGGCCAGAATAATGAGGAAGCGCTTGCTGGAGCGTTTGAGATGGAGGTGCATGTCGTCGAACGGTTTGTTGTTGTGATTTTCTTCGTACTGTAAGCGCATGGGCAGGCGCCAACCGGCCCGCATCCCGCCGGGCATTCACCCGCCCGCGAGGGGCCCGCTGCGTTGGGCAACGGCGATAATGGGCGCAACGGCTTTTATATTCAGACCCGACGGGGCGAAACGGGCCTGTGTCGTTATCATTTCTTTCAATAAAAAAGGCGCTGGCACAGATGAATTCGATCGCAAGTAACACGCAGGAAGCCCGACCCAGGATTCTTGCGATCGACGACATACCGGCCAACTTGCTGGTACTGGCAGCCGCCTTGTCCGGCGAATTCAATTTCCAACTCGCCGCCTCCGGCGCCGCCGGCCTGGCCATGGCCGAGGCCAGCCTCCCCGACCTGATTCTGCTGGACGTGATGATGCCGGACATGGACGGCTATGAAACCTGCCGCCGGCTCAGGGCCAACCCCGCTCTGGCCCAGGTGCCGGTGATCTTCGTCACGGCACTCACAGACCACACATCCGAGGTCCGGGGGCTTGAATTCGGCGCTGCCGATTACCTGCACAAGCCTGTCAACATCGAGATCGCGCGCCAGCGCATACGCAACCTGGTCGAGCGCGACGCGTTGCGCCGCGAGGTGGAGCAGCACCGTAACCGGCTGGAAGAGCTGGTGGCCTCACGCACGCTGGATCTGATAGCGGCGCGCGATGCCGCCGAAGTCGCCAACCGGGCGAAAAGTGCCTTTCTGGCCAACATGAGCCATGAGTTGCGAACACCGCTGGGCATCATGCTGGGCATCAACAGCCTGTTGATGCAAAAGGTGACTGACCCTGGCCACAAGGACAAATGCAACAAGATTGCCAACGCTGGCAAACAACTGCTGGCCATGATTGAAGACATTCTGCAAGTCTCCAAAACGGAAGCCGAAGCCACCAGAGCGGCACAGTCCGGTTGCTATGCGTTTTCTCCCGACACCCTGCTCACCCTGGTGGAAGCGCGCTTCAGTGCCAAGGCGCAGGCCAAAGGGCTGGAGTTGGTCAAGGAAGTCGACCCGCGTCTGCCCAAGCTGCTATGCGGTACCCCGTCCCGTATCAAGCAGATCCTGGAGCACTTTGTGTCCAACGCCATCAAGTTTTCTTCAGCGGGGCGTATTACGCAGCGCGTGGAACTGGAGCATCAGCAAGGCGATGTGCAACAACTGCGCTTTGAGGTGCAGGACCAGGGCATGGGCATTGCCGCTGACGACCTGGACAGTCTGTTCAAAAACTTCTCCGTGCTGGACGACTCGCTGACCCGTCCGCATGGCGGCATTGGCATCGGTTTGGCACTGAGCAAACATCTGGCCCACACCATGGGGGGCAGCATTGGCGTGGATAGCCGCCCCGGCCAGGGCAGTCGCTTCTGGATCCGGCTGAAGCTGTCGCTCAAAGGCGCCACCGAGCCGGACCCGCGCTTGACACCCTCTTCAGTGACCCGTGAAACCGCCCCTACTTTGCCAGCGCCCGATGTGTGGGCCGCGCTCACCCGCTTGCACAACCTGCTGACGACGGGCGACTTCCGTGCCTTCGAAGCCTGGGAAGAAACCCGCGCGTTGATGAGCCCGTTTCTGGGTGACAGGGGCCGCTTGTTCTCTGAAGCGCTGGAGGAATATGATTTCAAGCGCGCGCAAGCCCTGCTGCAAGACGCAGTGGGAACACACACCACACTGAATAGCCAGCTATGACCCTGAGACGCATCACCCTTTCCCTTTGGGCCGCCTGTGCCGCCAGCCTGATTTCCTGTGCCGCCTGGGCCGAGGAACAAAGCATGCTGGTTTACTGTGGCATCACCATGGTGCGGCCCATCACCGAGTTGGCACGCAACTTTGAGCAGCGCGAAAAGGTCACCATACGGATTGCCCAGGGTGCCTCCGAAGACCTGTACCAAAGCGCAAAAAAGGCTCAGCAAGGGGACATTTATTTTCCGGGTGAACCCTCTTATCTGGACAAGCACAAAGCCGAAGGCCTGCTGGGCGACTTCAAACTGGTGGGCTACAACCAGCTGGCACTCTTCGTACAAGAAGGTAACCCGAAAAAGGTCAAAGCCGAGCTCAGCGAGTTGCTGCGTGAAGACCTGGTACTGGTTCTGGGCAATGCCGAGAGCGGCAGCGTGGGCCAGGAGACCAAGCACTTGCTGGACAAGTTCAAGATGTACCCGCGGGCCGTGAAAAAAGCCGCGTTCATGATGCCGGATTCGCGCTCGCTGGCGCTGAGCTTCAAGCGCCGCGACGCCGATGTGGCGCTGAGCTGGCGCGCCACCGCTTACTTTCCGGACAACGCCCCGTTCATGGACGCCATCGACCTTGATCCGCGCATTGCAGAGCCGCAAGCCCTGCTGCTGATCCAGCTGAAATTCTCCAAAAACCCGGTGCTGGCGCGCAAGTTCATTGACTACGTAGCCTCCGGCGAAGGCCAGGCGGTATTCCGCAAATTCGGCTTCCTGGATAACACAGGGAAAATTTGAAGCCGCAGCCATCCCCGTTGCGGGCGGAGGACAAGCCACAGGACCGCGTGGTCAACAACACCGCGTTGGTGATGCTGTCCACCTTTTTTGGCGGCTTTCTGGTCGTGGTCCTCATCGGCCTGGTGTTTCAGCGCCTGATTGACGACCTGGACAAGCGCCTTGTCAACGAACGTGCCCACCTGTTCATCGGCGAGCAAGTGGTGAACACCCTGCGCCAGATTGAAGGCAACTTCTACCAAATGGCCGCCACCACCGGCGAGGCCCCGCACCACCGCTTGCTGCGCGAAATCAACCAGGCAACGGACCAGCTCGAGGACTACCTGAAAGTCATGACGCACGGGGGCACAGTCAAACAGGTGCTGGCGCTCAACCTCTTTGGCGCCGACGAGATGGTGCGCTCGGTGCACTTCGACGCCGGGCAGCAAAGCCGCGACACCCCCATTGCGGTGATTGAGCTGGCGCCTTTTGTAGACCAGATTCGCCCGCGTGCGGAGCTAACGCGCGCCTTGCTGAGCCGGCGTGACGCCTGCTCAGACCCCCCCCTGCCTTGTCTGGCACAGGCGCAAGAGGCAGTCAACGCGCATTACAAGGTGCTGCCCTCGTTCTTCTTTCGCATGAATGAAAACGCCAACCGGCAGTTTTTTGAAAGCCAGAGCCAGCTCAGCGTCCTGGAAGACCTGCTGGAACAACAACAATCCAACCTGCGGCGTACGCAGTGGGCCATGGTGCTGGTGGTGGTGTTCTCGGTGATGGGCATGGGCTTGTACTTCTCGCGCCAGTTCAGGAGCGCCTACCAGCAACTCGAACGCGCCAAAGAGCAGGCAGAGTCCGCCAACATTGCCAAGTCCCGCTTTCTGGCCACCATGAGCCATGAAATCCGTACGCCCATGAATGGCATCCTGGGCATGGCCCAGATTCTGGAAGGCCACAAACTCTCGGAATCCGCAGTCAAAGATTGCACCAGGGTGCTGATGAGTTCAGGCCAGACCCTGCTGAACTTGCTCGATGACATCCTGGACCTGTCCAAGGTGGAGGCCGGCAAGCTCACGGTGAAAAATGTGCCTACGCATCCGAACCGTTTGCTGCGCGAATCGGTAGAACTGTTCGCGGAAACCGCACGCAACAAACAGCTGAACCTGCAGATTGAGCAAGAGTTGCCTGACGATGCTGCCTACCTGGCCGATCCGGAGCGCCTGCGCCAGATGCTCGCCAACCTGGTCAGCAACAGCATCAAGTTCACCAGCAGCGGCGTCGTGCGGGTGGCGGTGCGCGAAGTCAGCCGCATCGGCAGCAGCGCGACACTGGAATTTTCGGTAAGCGACACTGGCAAGGGCATTCCCGCCAACAAACTGCACATACTTTTCAAACCGTTTTCCCAGATGGACGACTCCAGCACGCGCCAGCATGGCGGCAGCGGCCTGGGCCTGGCGATTGTGCACAGCCTGGCGGAGTTGATGCAAGGCGAAACCGGCGTCGAGAGCCGGGACGGAGAAGGTTCGCGCTTCTGGTTTCGCGTCCAGGCAGAATCCATCACCGAGGCACTTGCGGACGGCACTCGCCATGCCTTTAGCGAGCCGGTTGAGGCGACCGAAACACACGGCCCCTTGCCGCAGCCTAGCCAGTTTGCCGGCCGTATTCTGGTGGCAGAAGACACCCCCCTGAACATCCGGATTGTGGAACTGGCGCTGGCCAAACTGGGGCCGCAAGCGCAATTTGTGACCGATGGCCGGCAGGCGCTCGAGTTGATCGCCTCGGGCCAGCACTTTGATCTGGTACTCATGGATTTGCGCATGCCGGAGATGGACGGATTGCAGGCCACACGAGCCATACGTGCACTGGAAGCCGAGCGCGGCTGGCCCAGACTACCCGTCGTGGCCTTGACCGCCAATGCGTACGCGCAAGACCGCTCGCGATGCGAACAGGCGGGTATGGACGACTTTCTGGCCAAACCGCTTAACTTCAAGGAACTGACCCGCGTATTGGCGCGCTGGCTGCCCGACGCCACAGGCTCAGGAGCGGCCAACGCGGTAAGCCACGCCATGGCCGTGGCGCAGCGGCAGGCCGTGACCGACATCCTGCATGACTTGCTCCCCCTGCTGGACCAACACATGTTTGACGCCATGCAGCACTTTCACCGCCTGCGCGAAGCGTTGACCGGGAACCCGGCAGCAGCCGCTCTGGAGCCTGTGGCATTGCAACTCGGCGCCCTGGAATTTGAACAGGCAGCCGCCAGCCTGCGTGCCTTTGCCAGCCAGCACGGTTGTCTCCCCCGGCCCTGAGGCGGGGTTAACCTTGCACGGTACTTGCTTTCCATTCCAACATTCTTTCAGCACACAGGAAAACACATGCCCTCACTTAACTTCATCGGCGGCGAAAAAGGCGGCGTCGGCAAATCGGTAGCTGCGCGCCTGCTGGCGCAGTACTTCATTGACAAAGAGCAGCCCTTTACCGGGTTTGACACCGACCGCTCGCACACCTCGTTCACCCGCTTTTATGCGGACTACGCCTCGCCCGTGGTCGTGGATAGCTACGAAGGGCTGGACATGATCGTCGGCGAATTTGAAGCCCCGACCGACGACGGTCACACCCACAGCGTCATCGTCGATTTGGCGGCGCAAACCGCAGCCCCGCTGTCGCGCTGGATTCGCGAATCCGAACTGATCCCCTTGATGGCTGAAATGGGCATTACCGTCAACTTCTGGCACCTGGCCGATGCCGGCAAAGACACCGTGGATCTGCTGGGCCGCCTGGTCAGCACCTACGGCGAAGGGCCCAACTACATCGTGGTCAAAAACCTGGGGCGGGGTTCCGACTTCTCACAACTCGACCAATCCGCCGCCATGCAAAAAGCATTGGGTCTGGGTGCCCGGGTCATTACCCTGGCGCAGTTGCACGAAGCCAGCATGCGCAAGATAGACCGGCAAAATGCCAGCTTCTGGGCCGCCGTCAACACCAGGTCCGGCGAAGATGCACTGGGCCTGCTGGAGCGCCAGCGCGTCAAAAGCTGGCTCAAAGGCGCCTACGCAACGTTTGACACCTTGCCCCTGGATTGAGTCTTTTCCACGCGAAGCCGCTGGCATACTCTAAGCCTTGAACGCAACGACTGATCCCAACTCCCCCGCAACGGCCCTCGCGGCATTGGATATGCAGGCCCAGGCGCAAGCCTGCGCGGCGGAGGCCGGACATTTTGACGAGTTGCGCGGCTGCGTGGCTGCGGCCGACGGCAGCCACATCGCAAAGTACGGTCTGACGCGCCACTGGCAGGAGTTTTTTGCACAGTCCGATGCACGCACTGCAGCAGAGATGGACCGGCGCTATGCCAGCCTGCAGCGCCAGATCCGCGACAACGGGGTCACCTACAACGTCTATGCCGACGAGGAAGGGCCGCAGCGCCCCTGGTCGCTGGATCTGTTTCCGTTGATTGTGGATGCGCCCAGTTGGGCCCATATTGAAGCGGGTGTACTGCAGCGCATGCGCCTGCTGGAGGCCGTGCTGGCCGATGTCTACGGCCCGCAGAAATTCCTCAAGCAAGGACTGCTGCCCGGCGCGCTGGTGCATGGCCATCCGGGCTATTTGCGCAGCATGCATGGCGTCGTACCGGCCGGTGGCGTTCACCTGCACGTGGCAGCCTTTGACCTCTCGCGCGGGCCCGATGGCCTGTGGTGGGTAATGGGGCAGCGCACGCAGGCGCCCTCGGGCCTGGGCTACCTGCTGGAAAACCGCCTCACCGTGTCGCGCCAGTTCCCGCAGGCCTTCCAAAACATGCCGGTGCAGCGCCTGGCCGCCACCTACCGCGCGCTGATGGAAAGCCTCAAGGCCTTGAGCCCGGCCGGTGCCGACTCGCACATCGCGCTGATGACGCCAGGCCCCTACAACGAAACCTATTTCGAACATGCCTACCTGGCACGCTACCTGGGCCTGACCCTGGTGGAGGGCAGCGACCTGACCGTGCGCGACGAGCGGCTGTTCCTCAAAACGCTGCAAGGCCTGGTGCCCATCCACGGCCTGCTCAAGCGCGTGGATGACCAGTACATGGACCCGCTGGAACTGCGGGCCGACTCCACCCTGGGCGTACCCGGCCTGTTGCAAGCCATACGCGCAGGCAATGTGCTGGTCGCCAATGCGCCGGGCTCGGCCTTTGTCGAGTCGCCGGCGCTGCTCGGCTTCCTGCCGGCGCTGGCACGCCATGTGCTGGGGGAAGAGCTGCAACTGCCGGCCCTGGCCACCTGGTGGTGCGGCGAGCACAGTGCCATGGAAGAAGTGCTGCCCTACATGGCCGAGCACACCCTGAAGCCCACCTACCCGGGCTCCAGCATCCACGAATCGTTTGATCCGGTGATCGCACGCCGCCTCAGCCGCATGCAACGCGATGCCTGGGCCGGCCGCATTCTGCGCCAAGGCGAGGAGCACACCGTACAAGCCTATTTGCCGCTCTCCCAATTGCCCACCTGGCAGCCCGGCAGTGCCGGCTTGCCCGGGCGCATGGCCTCGCGCTCCACCGTGCTGCGCGTTTTTGCCGTGTCCGACGGCCTGGGCCCGGATGGCAAGCCCCGCTGGCGCGTACTACCCGGCGGCCTGGCGCGCGTGGCCGGCGCCAGCGTGGACATCGCAAGCATGCAGCGCGGCGGCAGCAGTGCCGATGTCTGGGCGCTGACCGACGCCGCCGTCGACACCAGCCCGCTGCTGACCGTTGCCCACCAAGCCAGCCAACCCGCCCGGCGCAAGCGCCTGGTCACCAGCCGTGCCGCCGAAAACCTGTACTGGCTGGGCCGCTACACCGAGCGCGCCGAAAACTCGGTACGCCTGGCCCGCCTGACACTCGATTGCCTGGGCGGCGAGCACCAGACCTCGGCCCCCCTGCAACAGTGGCTCACGCACATGGCTGTCAGCAACACGCTGGTGCTGCCCGGTGTGCCCTCCGCGGCGCAGGCCCGGCGCGTGTTCGAACGCTCCTTGATTGCCAGCCTGGGCACCACCAGCGGCGCCACCAGTGTGGGCTACAACCTGCGCGCCCTGAAAATGGCCGCCTCCACCGTGCGCGAGCGCCTGTCGCAGGAGCACTGGAGCATGATCGTGCGCTGCGAGGATGAAATGTTTGTGCGCTGCCGTGAGCACACCGCCCGGGGCGACTTTTCGGCTTCGGCCGCACTGCGTGTGCTCAAAACCAGCAGCGACTACCTGGCCGCCATCACCGGCGCGCAGACCGACCGCATGACGCGCGACGATGGCTGGCGCCTGCTCAGCATAGGCCGCCACGTGGAGCGCATGGCGTTTCTGGCCGGTGCCCTGGAGCGCGCGCTGGAACTCGGCACGCTGGCAGGAGACGGCGGCTTTGAAGCCATGCTGGACCTGTTTGACAGCACCATCACGTTCCGCGCGCAGTACCAGCAAAGCCGCGACATCGCCGCACTGACCGATCTGCTGGTGCTGGACTTGGACAACCCCCGCTCCCTGGCCTGGGTTGCCCACACCCTGCGCGGACGCCTGGCCAAGCTGGCGGGCAGCCCGGCGGGCGTGCTCAGCCCGCTCTCACGCAAGGTGCCGGCGCCGGAGGACTGGGACTTCGACAGCGACTGGGAGAACCGGTCCGAATTGCTGGAGCCGGTAACCCTGCTGGAGCTGCTGCGCACCCTGCGTGCCAGTGCCTTCCATGTGTCCGAAGAAATCAGCACAACCTATTTCACACATTCCTCAGCCACCAACCAGAGCGTGGCCACCTGATGCTGCTGCAAGTCACCCACGACACCCGCTACCGCTACATGCCGACGGTGGAAACCGCCCAGCACATGGCGTATATGCAGCCACGCGCGCATGCGTCGCAAACGGTGCTGGAGTTTGTGCTGCAGATCAGCCCGACACCCGCACTGATGCGCAACATAGACGATGTCTACGGCAACACGCGTTGCTTTTTTTCGCTGCAAACGCCGCACGAAGTGCTGTCGGTGGTCGCGCACAGCCTGGTCTCCACACGGCCCAGCCCGATCGTCACCAGCGTCATGCCCTGGGAAAAGGTACGCGAGTTATTCCGCTACCGGGCCGGCAACCGCTTTGACCCGGCCTCGGAGTTTGTCTACCCATCCCCCTTTGTGCCGCGCCACATCGAATTTTCGGCCTACGCACGGGCCAGTTTCACCCCCGGCCTGCCCCTGCTGAGTGCCTGTGTTGACCTGATGGAGCGCATCCACACCGAATTCACCTACGAGAGCCAGAGCACCCAGATCAACACCCCTGCGCTGGAGGCGCTGGCCCAGCGCAAGGGGGTGTGTCAGGACTTCTCGCACATCATGATTGCCTGCCTGCGCACGCTGGGCCTGCCGGCACGCTATGTCAGCGGCTACATGCTGACGCACCCGCCGGAAGGCCAGCCGCGCCTGGTGGGCAGTGACGCATCGCACGCATGGGTCAGCGTGTTCCTGCCGGACCTGCCCGAGGGTGCCGGCTGGGTCGACTTCGACCCCACCAACAAGCGCTGGGGCTGGCATGCACCCGGCGAAGACTATGTCACTGTGGCCACGGGCCGCGACTTCGGCGATGTCTCGCCCCTGCGCGGCGTGATCCACGGCGGCGCCAGCCACACGCTGACCGTCGGCGTGACGGTGGCGCCCGTGGGCGAACATCCGGCGCCGCAAGTGCCTATGCGACAAACGCAGACACCATCCGGATCACCCCATGCCGCGCAGTCGCAGAGCCAATCGCAAGGCTTTGGCAATCCGCAATCCCCCTCTCAAAATTAAAGGAAACACCATGAACGTTTACGACAAACTGACCGCACTCAACATCACCCTGCCCCCGGTGGCCATTCCTGCTGCGGCCTACGTGCCCTTTGTGCAGACCGGCAATCTGGTCTTCCTGAGCGGCCACGTCGCCAAAAAAGATGGCAAGCCCTGGGTCGGCCAACTCGGCAAGAACATGACCACCGATGAAGCCAAACTGGCCGCACGCGGTATTGCCATCGACCTGTTGGGCACGCTGCACGCCGCCGTGGGCGACCTGAACCGCGTCAAGCGCATCGTCAAGCTGATGTCCCTGGTCAACTCCACCGGCGACTTCACCGAGCAGCACCTGGTCACCAACGGCGCCAGCGAGTTGATCGGCGAGGTGTTTGGTGCCGACAAAGGGGCACACGCCCGCAGCGCCTTTGGTGTGGCCCAAATCCCCATGGGCTGCTGCGTCGAAATCGAGATGATTGCGGAAGTGGAATAAGGCGCCAACACAGCTGTTACCTCACGGTTGGCTATTTGCGGCGTGTGATGGACTCAGTTGACATCACTGCGTAGCACCTTTGAATGGCCTGCTTGTGGTGTCCGCATAGGGCCGGGGGTGATTAAGGCTGACTGCGGTCTTTCACGCCATACCATCTCAAGTCAAGTGCGCCGCGGTTGCAGACATTCATAGCGCCAGGCTACTGAGTGCATCCAGCGGGCTTGCCGTGCCTCCTGCCACCACGCTGGGACAGATGATCTACCTCCCAAAGTG
>CANCER010000002.1 GCA_947375135.1 Comamonadaceae bacterium
GGCGCCGGTGCTGGCCCGTGGCGACCTGAGAACGCACTACCACTTCGCTGGCAACGCGCCGTTTTTGATGGCAGTGGCGCAAGACCCGGTGCTGCGCGACAAGCTGATGGTGGCCGAGCCCTGGGACATAGGGCCCGGCGGCTACCAGCTGGGCGCCTTCCCCAGCGGCTGGCTGGAGTGGAACGACAAGTTCCGCGACACCCAGCGCGCCTTCTGGCTGTGCGGCCAGGAACAGCCCGGAGCCCTGGCACAGCGCCTGGCCGGCTCCAGCGATTGCTTTGGCACGCAGGGCCGCGCGGCAGGCAGCAGCGTGAACTTTGTCACCGCGCACGACGGCTTCACCCTGAGCGACCTGGTGAGCTACAACGAGCGCCACAACCAAGCCAATGGCGAGAACAACCGCGACGGCCACGGCCACAACCTGAGCCACAACTTCGGTTGGGAAGGCGCCACGGACGACCCGGACATACAGGCCCGGCGGCTGCAATCCAAACGCGCACTGCTGGCAGCCACCCTGTTCTCGCTGGGCACGCCCATGCTGCTGGCCGGGGACGACATAGGCCACAGCCAGCAGGGCAATAACAACGCCTATTGCCAGGACAACGCCGGCACCTGGCTCAACTGGCCGGATGCAGACCATGCACTCAGCCGCTTTGTGGCCCGCCTGCTGCGCGCGCGCAAAGAGCGCACGGTGTTGCAGGCCCGCACCTGGTGGCAGGCCGTGGATGCGCCGGGCGCCGTGCTTGCGCACTGGTGTACGCCGGCAGGCACACCGCTATCGCATGCCGACTGGAACAACCCGCAGCAACGCGCGCTGGCCTTGCACCTGTCACTGGCAGCGTCTGAACGCAGGAGCTCCGCAGAGCACAGCACAGCCAACGCCGACTGCCTGCTGCTGATGAACGCCTCCGATCAAGCGGTGCGCTTTGCCTTGCCACCCGGCAACTGGCTGCGCCACATAGACACCTGCAGCGGCAGCAGTGCAGACCAGGCCCTGGCGCCGCAAGAGTCCCTGCCCGCCGGATGCCTGTGGCTGGCCAGCACGCGCCCCTTGTTCAGCACCTGAAGTCCACGTCCATCAGCCAACACCCCAAATTCAACAGCCAGCGACCATGACGATTCAAACCTTGCCGACCACCCCGTTTACCGACCAGCGCCCCGGCACCTCGGGCTTGCGCAAAAAGGTGACTGTCTTTGCACAAAAGCATTACCTGGAAAACTTTGTCCAGGCGCTGTTTGATGTGCTGCCCGCTGCCGCTGGCCTGACCCTGGTGCTGGGCGGCGACGGGCGTTACTACAACCGTGTGGCGGTGCAAACCATTTTGCGCATGGCAGCTGCCAAGGGCTATGCCCGGGTGCTGGTGGGCCAGGGCGGCATTCTGTCTACCCCGGCAGTGAGCGCCGTGATCCGCGCGGGCAAGGCCAGCGGGGGCATCGTTCTGTCGGCCAGCCACAACCCCGGCGGGCCGGATGGCGACTTCGGCATCAAGTACAACATAGGCAATGGCGGCCCGGCGCCCGAGAAAATCACCGAGGCCGTGTTTGCGCGCTCCAAAGAGTTAAGCCAGATTTGCATCAGCGACAGCGCGGACGTGCCGCTCGATGTGTTGGGCGACTACCTGCTGGACGGCATGCAGGTCACCGTGATCGACCCGGTGGCCACCTATGCCGAACTGATGCGCACGCTGTTCGATTTCGGGGCCATCCGCCAGCTGTTTGCCAGTGGCTTCCGGTTGCGCTTTGACGCCATGAACGCCGTGGGCGGCCCCTATGCCAAGGCCCTGCTGGAAGGCGAGCTCGGCGCCCCCGCGGGCACGGTGGTGAATGCCGTGCCGCTGGAAGACTTTGGCGGCCTGCACCCGGACCCCAACCCCGTCAACGCCGAAGACCTGATTGCCCATATGTTTGCCGCTGACGCGCCCGACATGGGGGCTGCGTCTGACGGCGACGCCGACCGCAACATGGTGGTCGGTCGCCGCTTTGTGGTGTCGCCTTCCGACAGCCTGGCGGTGATGGCGGCACACGCCACCCTGGTGCCCGGCTATGCCAAAGGCCTGGCCGGTGTGGCGCGCTCCATGCCCACCTCCACTGCGGCAGACCGCGTGGCCAAAGCCCTGGGCATTCCCTGTTTTGAAACCCCCACCGGCTGGAAGTTTTTCGGCAACCTGCTGGATGCCGGACGGGTGACGCTGTGCGGCGAAGAAAGCTATGGCACCGGCTCCGACCATGTACGCGAGAAAGACGGCCTGTGGGCCGTGCTGTTCTGGATCAACCTGGTGGCCGTCAGCGGCAAGTCGGTGGAAGCCCTGGTGCGCGAACTCTGGGCCGCGCATGGCCGCTGCGTTTACTCGCGCCACGATTACGAGGCCATTCCTTCCGATAAGGCCGAGACCCTGATGGCCGGCCTGCGCGCCGCACTGCCCACGCTGGCCGGCACCACGGTGGCCGGCTGCGCCATTGCCCTGGCCGATGACTTTGCCTATACCGACCCGGTGGACGGCAGTGTGAGCAACAAGCAGGGCGTGCGTGTGATCCTGACCGACGGCTCGCGCGTGGTGTTCCGCCTCTCGGGCACGGGCACCGAAGGCGCCACGCTGCGCGTCTATCTGGAGCGCCACGAGCCCGATGCCAGCCGCCACGATATCGATGCCCAGCAGGCCCTCAAGCCGCTGGTCGAGCTGGCCGAAACCCTGGCCTCTATCCGTGCCCTGACCGGCATGGAACAGCCGACTGTCATGACCTGAACCCGCGTTTTTCAAAATAAGCAAACGAATCAAAAAAAGGAGTCTTTTATGAACCTGGTCGACACAACCCATAACAACCCGCATGACCGCATGATGCAGCCGCACATGCTGGTACGCCGCACCATTGCCCTGGTGCTGGCCGGGGGGCGCGGCTCGCGCCTGAAGCAGCTGACCGACAAGCGCGCCAAGCCGGCGGTGTACTTCGGCGGCAAGTTCCGCATCATTGACTTTGCACTGTCCAACTGCGTGAACTCCGGCATCCGCCGCATCGGCGTCATCACCCAGTACAAATCGCACTCCCTGTTGCGCCACCTGCAGCGCGGCTGGAGCTTTTTGCGCGCTGAACTCAACGAAATGGTGGACCTGCTGCCGGCCCAGCAGCGCCTGGACGAAGAACACTGGTACCGCGGCACAGCCGATGCCATTTACCAGAACATCGACATCATCCAGGGCAGCAACCCCGAGTACATCGTGGTGCTCGCAGGCGACCACGTCTACAAGATGGACTACTCGGTAATGCTGGCTGACCATGTGGCCAGTGGCGCCGGTTGCACCGTGGGTTGCATCGAAGTGCCGCGCGATGAGGCCTCGGCCTTTGGCGTCATGGCGGTGGACGACCAGCGCAAGATCATGGAGTTTGTGGAAAAGCCGGACAACCCGCCACCCATGCCCGGCAATGACGCCGTGTCCCTGGCCAGCATGGGCATTTACATCTTCAACGCCCAGTACCTGTACGACCTGCTGGACGCCGACATTGCCGACCCCAACTCCAGCCACGACTTCGGCAAGGATGTGATTCCGCAGGTAGTGGCCGCAGGCCGTGCCGTGGCCCACCCCTTCTCCATGTCCTGCGTGTCGTCCACGCCCGACGCCTTCCCCTACTGGCGCGATGTGGGCACGATTGACGCCTTCTGGGAAGCCAATCTGGACCTGGCCTCGGTCACACCGGAGCTCGATATTTACGACACCAGCTGGCCGATCTGGACCAGCCAGCGCCAGTTGCCCCCCGCCAAGTTTGTGCAGGATGCCGGCGGCAAGCACGGGCAGGCCATCAACACCATGGTGTCGGGCGGGTGCATTGTGTCGGGCTCGGTGGTCAGCAATTCGGTGCTGTTCTCCAGCGTGCGCATCCACTCCTATTGCACGATCGACCAGGCCGTGCTGTTGCCGGAGGTGACCATTGGCCGCAACTGCCGCCTCAGCAAGATCGTGGTGGACCGCGGTTGCGACCTGCCCGAGGGGCTGGTGATCGGCGAAGACGCGGAACTGGACGCAGCGCGGTTCGAGCGCAGCGAAAATGGGGTGGTGCTGGTCACGCGCGATATGCTCAATCGCCTGCCCCGATAAGCCCCTCAACCTCCAACCCCGGAACCCAAGCCCCATGCGCATACTGCAGGTCAGTGCCGAGATATTTCCCCTCCTGAAAACCGGCGGCCTGGCCGACATCGCAGGGGCGCTGCCCACTGCGCTGCAGGCCCAGGGCTGTGACGTGCGCGTGCTGCTGCCCGGCTTTCCAGCCATTCTGGCGGGCCTGAAAGAGCCGGTGCGCGTGGGCGTCTTCGGTACGCCCTGGGGCGAAGCCGTGGAAGTGCGGTACGGAGCCTTGCCTGCGATCTCGCAAAACGACCAGACCGTGTACGCCTATGTGCTGGTGGCACCCGGCCTGTACGACAGGCCGGGCAATCCCTATGAAGATGCCAACAAACACCCCTATGCGGACAACCACAGGCGCTTTGCCGCGCTCGGTTGGGGTGCTGCCCACCTGGCGCACGGGCTCGATCCGCATTGGCGCGCCGAACTGGTGCACAGCCACGACTGGCATGCCGCCCTGGCACCGGCCTGTCTGGCCGTGTGGAACGCTGGCATGGGGCCGCGCGTGCCCAGCGTGTACACCATCCACAACCTGGCCTACCAGGGCGTGTTCTGGCCGCAGCACTTTGGCGACCTGGGTCTGCCCGGCCATGTTTTCAGCGTGCAGGGCATGGAATATTTCGGCCAGATTTCCTTCATGAAGGCCGGCCTTTCTTACGCCAGCCACATCACCACCGTCAGCCCCACCTATGCGCGCGAAATCCAGACGCCCGAACAGGGCTGCGGCCTGGACGGCCTGTTGCGTGGGCGGGCCCAGAGCCTAAGCGGCATCCTGAATGCGGTGGACGACCATGTCTGGAACCCGGCCACCGACAGCCAGCTGGAACACCACTTTGATGTGCGCAACATGACGGGCAAAGCGCGCAACAAGGCCGCACTGCAAGCCGAGGTCGGCCTGACGGTGGATGCCGAGGCACCGCTGTTCACCGTGGTGAGCCGCTTGACCGAGCAAAAGGGTATGCCGCTGGTGCTGTCCGGCCTGGCCGAAATCCTGTCGCGCGGCGGCCAGTTGCTGGTGCTGGGCAACGGAGACACGCAGCTAGAGCAGGCTTTTGCACTGCAGGCCAAGGCCCACCCCAAGAAAGTAGCCTTCCGCATGGGCTATGACGAGGCCTTTGCCCACCGCATCTTTGCGGGCAGCGACGTCACCCTGGTGCCCTCGCGCTTTGAGCCCTGCGGGCTGACCCAGATGTACGGCCTAAAATACGGCAGCTTGCCCTTGGTGCGTCGCGTAGGCGGCCTGGCCGATACCGTGACCGACACCGATCTGGAAACCCTGGACGACCAGAGCGCCACGGGTTTTGTCTTCGATGATTTCCATGCGGATGATTACGGGCGTGCCATCCGTCGCGCCTTTGCTTTGTACCGCAGGCGTTCCGACTGGAACCGCGTGCGCCAGACTGGCATGCGAATTGCGTTTGACTGGGCGAGCGCTGCACAACACTACACCAACCTTTACAAGAGTCTGATTTGAACTCCACCACCCCGATTCCTGCCATGAACGCGGCAGCCGACTTTCCCTTTGATGCACCCGGACGCGACCTGGAATCGCTCAAGCACGCCATCGCCAACAAGCTGATGTTCACCGTGGGCAAAGACCCCAAGACGGCGCGCGCGGAAGACTGGCTCAATGCCGCCGCCTTTGCCGTGCGCGACCAGTTGGTGGAACGCTGGATGAAAACCACGCGCGCCCAGTACGCGCAAGATGCCAAGCGCGTCTACTACATGTCCATGGAGTTCCTGATCGGGCGCACCTTTGGCAACGCCATGCTGGCCCTGGGCCTGCGCGACCGCGTGCGCCAGGCCCTGCTGGACTTCGGCGTGGACATGGACGCCATTACCGAACTGGAGCCCGATGCAGCCCTGGGCAACGGCGGCCTGGGCCGCCTGGCCGCCTGCTTTCTGGATTCCATGGCCACGCTGAATATTGCGGGCTTTGGCTACGGCATCCGCTACGACTACGGCATGTTCCGCCAGACCATCGTCGACGGCCGCCAGGTGGAAGTGCCCGACTACTGGCTGACCCGTGGCAACCCCTGGGAGTTTCCGCGCCCCGAGGTGACCTACCGCGTGCGCTTTGGCGGCCATGTCGTCAAGCAGGACGGTGCAGCCGGGGTGTACGAATGGCTGGACTCGCACGACGTGCAGGCCATGGCCTATGACACCATCATCCCCGGCTACGACACCATGGCCACCAACACGCTGCGCCTGTGGTCGGCCAAGGCGACGCAAGAGATCGACCTGAACGCCTTCAACCGGGGCAACTACTTTGCAGCCGTGGAGAGCAAGAACCACAGCGAAAACGTCTCGCGCGTGCTGTACCCGGACGACTCTACCGAGTCCGGCCGCGAGCTGCGTCTGCACCAGGAGTATTTCTTCTGCAGCGCCAGTGTGCAGGACTTGCTGCGCCGCTACATGAGCCGCCACGCGGGTTTTGAGGAGCTACCCGCCAAGGTCAGCATCCACCTCAATGACACGCACCCGGTGCTGGCCATCCCTGAGCTGATGCGCCTGCTGCTGGACGAACAGCAGTTGCCCTGGGACGACGCCTGGCGCCTGTGCCAGGGCGTGTTCTCTTACACCAACCACACGTTGATGCACGAGGCACTGGAAACCTGGCCGGTCAAGATGCTGGAGCGCATCCTGCCGCGCCACCTGCAAATCATTTACGACATCAACGACCGTTTCCTCACCGGCCTGGCCCAGGCCGGGTTTGATGCCGAGGTGCTGCGCAAGGTCTCTCTGGTGGACGAGCACGGCGACCGCCGTGTGCGCATGGCCTATCTGGCGGTGCTGACCAGCCACAGCATCAATGGCGTGTCGGCCCTGCATTCCGAGCTGATGAAGGAATCCATCTTTTTTGACTTTGCGCGGCTCTGGCCCGATCGCTTCAACAACAAGACCAACGGCATCACGCCACGGCGCTGGCTGGCCCAGGCCAACCCGGCCCTCAGCGCCGTGCTGGACAAGCACATCGGCACCGGCTGGCGGCGTGACCTGACCCAACTGTCCGGGCTGATGCCGCTGCTGGGCACGGAAAAAGTGCTTGCCGGCTTCCAGCAGGCCAAGCTGGCCAACAAGCGCCGGCTGGCGGCGTGGGTGCACAAGAACATGGGCCTGGAAATCCCGACCGACGCGCTGTTTGATGTGCAGGTCAAGCGCATCCACGAATACAAACGCCAGTTGCTCAACGTGCTGCATGTGGTTACGCGCTACCAGCGCATCCTGGCCAACCCCGAGGCGGCCGTGGTGCCGCGCGTGGTGGTCTTCGCCGGCAAGGCCGCCTCGGCCTACCATATGGCCAAGCTCATCATCCGCTTGATCAACGACGTGGCCAAGGTCATCAACAACGACCCGCGCGTGGGCGACAAACTCAAGGTGGTGTTCATCCCCAACTACAGCGTCAGCCTGGCCGAGATGATCATTCCCTCGGCCGACCTGTCGGAGCAGATCTCCACTGCCGGCACCGAGGCCTCGGGCACCGGCAACATGAAGCTGTCGCTCAACGGTGCGCTGACCATTGGCACGCTGGACGGTGCCAATGTGGAAATCCTGCAAAACGTGGGTGCCGAGAACATCTTCATCTTTGGTATGACCACCCCCGAAGTGGCTGCCACACGGGCTGCGGGTTACCAGCCGGTCCGCGTGATGGAGCAAAACCCCGAGCTGAATGCGGTGCTGCAAGCCATTCGCACCGGGCTGTTCAGCCCGGACGAGCCCGGGCGCTACCAGGGCATTTATGACACGCTGGTCACCTGGGGTGACCATTACCTGCTGCTCGCGGATTACGCCAGCTACCTGGCTGCCCAGGAACGCGTGGACCTGGCCTATCAGGACCCGAACGACTGGGCCATCAAGGCCTTGCGCAATGTCGCAGGCATGGGCCCGTTCTCATCGGACCGGACGATTGGCGAATACGCCGAAAAAATCTGGAACAGCCCGGCGCTGGAAATCGAGGGCTGAGCGACCAGGCGGCGTTGCGCAGGGCTGCAAGGGCCTTACGCAATCCGCTCCAGAACCAGCACCGCGAAAAACCCCAGGCCAGCCAGCACCACCCACTTCAGGCCCATGAGGCCTATGCGCTTGTAGCGCTCCTGGCCGGTAGCGATATACAGGCCGAAGCTGGCGATGATGCCCAGCGCAAACACCATGGCCAGCCAGCGGAAGAACAGCATGCGGTCGTGCCCTGTTTACCAGGCACGCGCCGGCTGCGCGAAACCGGCCGGTGCCTGCTTGGCGTCTTCGAAGGTGACCACTTCCCAGCACTCCGGGTGGGCCAGCAGCTCGCGCAGCAGCTTGTTGTTCATGGCGTGGCCAGAGCGAAAGGCCGAGTAGCTGGCCAGCAGCGGCTTGCCCACCAGGTACAGGTCGCCCATGGCGTCCAGAATCTTGTGTTTGACGAACTCGTCGTCATAGCGCAGGCCATCGGCGTTCAAGACTTTGTAGTCATCCATCACGATGGCGTTGTCCAGACCGCCGCCCAAGGCCAGGCCGTTGGCACGCATCATTTCCACATCCTTGGTGAAGCCGAAGGTGCGCGCACGTGCGATATCACGCGAATAGGAGCCGGTACTCAGGTCAAACTCCACGCACTGGCCGGTGGAGTCCACGGCCGGGTGGTTGAAGTCGATCTCAAACGTGAGCTTGTAGCCGTGGTACGGGTCCAGGCGCGCCCACTTCTCGTTCGCACCACTGCCCTCTCGCACCTCCACCGGATGGGTGACCCGGATAAAGCGGCGCGGCGCGTTCTGCAACTCAATGCCCGCGCTTTGCAGCAGGAACACAAAGGAGGCGGCCGAGCCATCCAGAATCGGAATCTCTTCGGCCGTGATGTCGACATACAGGTTGTCCACGCCCAGGCCACAGCAGGCCGACATCAGGTGCTCCACCGTCAAGACCTTGGCGTTGCCCTTGGACAGGGTGGAGGCCATGCGCGTATCCGTTACCGCCTCGGCCGACACGGCAATCTCCACCACCTGCGGCAAATCGATGCGCCGGAACACGATACCGGTATCGGGTGCAGCCGGACGCAGCGTGATTTCCACACGCTGCCCGCTGTGCAGGCCCACGCCGACGGCGTGGGTGAGGGATTTGAGGGTTCTTTGTTTGAGCACTGGGAGATTTTAGTCTGCCTGCTTTCTGAGGAACGCCGGAATCTCGTAGTCGTCCATGCCACCGCTGGAGAGCGCATCCACACGCGCTGCCGCTTGCGTGCGGTTGGTGCGCCAGACACTGGGCGTGTTCAGTCCGGCATAGTCGGTCTGGCTGTGTCCGATGCTGGCCGGTGTTGTGTTCTGAACACCGGTTGTACTGTTGAGCGTAGGCATATGAATCGGCACGTTGTCGGTACCGGTGCGCTGCACCGTTTGCACTACCTGAATGGGTGGACGCACCCGTTGACCACTGCTCAGGCCGGTAGCGATCACGGTGACGCGGATTTCCTCACCCAGGCTTTCGTCGTTGGCGGTGCCGTAAATGACATGCGCATCGGCCGAGGCGTAGGCGCGGATGGTCTCCATGGCCATCCTGGATTCCTTGAGCTTGAGCGAACCCTTGGCCGCCGAGATCAGCACCAGCACACCCTTGGCCCCGGACAGGTCAATGCCTTCGAGCAGCGGGCAGGCCACAGCCTGCTCGGATGCAATGCGGGCGCGGTCCGGACCCTTGGCCATGGCGGTGCCCATCATGGCTTTGCCGGGCTCGCCCATGACGGTGCGCACGTCTTCAAAGTCGGCGTTGATGTCGCCCGGCACGTTGATGATTTCTGCAATGCCACCCACGGCGTTTTTCAGCACGTCATTGGCCTGCGCAAATGCGTCTTGCTGGCTGATGTCGTCACCCAGCACTTCCAGCAACTTCTCGTTCAGCACCACGATCAGCGAATCGACATTGGCTTCGAGTTCGGCCAGGCCCGCGTCGGCATTGCTCATGCGGCGCCCGCCTTCAAAGTCGAAGGGCTTGGTGACGACACCCACGGTCAGAATGCCCATGTCCTTGGCCACTTTGGCGATGATGGGTGCCGCGCCGGTTCCGGTGCCGCCGCCCATGCCTGCGGTGATGAAAAGCATGTGCGCGCCCCGGATCGCTTCACGGATTTCGGCCTCGGCCAGTTCTGCAGCATCGCGGCCTTTTTCCGGCTTGCTGCCGGCACCCAGACCCGTACCACCGAGTTGGATGACCTTGTGCGCGGTGCTGCGTGACAGGGCTTGTGCATCGGTGTTGGCGCAAATGAATTCAACACCGCCTACGGCGGAGCGAATCATGTGCTCGACCGCATTGCCACCGCCACCGCCCACGCCAATGACTTTGATCTGCGTGCCCTGGTTAAAACCTTGTTCTTCTATCATTTCAATGGTCATGTTTATTACTCCTGAGTTGTCCAACGTATGTGAATAAATATTGTTTTTGATCCGCTTGTCCCTTGGTCGATCATGCAGGTGGGGCTACACACCGCCATCGTTCGGGGGGCTTCCCCGCGCCAGCCAAATTTTGTTGTTCATGCTTAAAAATTACCGATGAACCAGTCCTTGATGCCGCCAAAGGCAGTCTTCATGGACCCTTGTTTTTGCGCCACCTTGTAACCACGCATGCGGCCCAGGCGCGCTTCCTCCAGCAGGCCCATGACGGTAGAGGCACGCGGATGACCCACCATGTCAGACAGGGCACTGCGGTATTGCGGAATGCCCCGGCGCACGGGCTTCAAGAAAATGTCTTCCGCCAGTTCCACCATGCCGGGCATGACGCAGCTGCCGCCGGTGAGCACAATGCCGCTGGACAGTACTTCTTCAAAGCCAGACTCGCGCATCACCTGGTTCACCAATGAGAAGATTTCTTCAATGCGCGGCTCGATCACACCGGCCAACGCCTGGCGGCTGAGCATGCGCGGGCCGCGGTCTCCCAAGCCGGGGACTTCGACTTGCGTTTCGGGGTCCACCAGCAGTTGTTTGGCGTGACCGGACTCGACCTTGATGTCCTCTGCGTCCTTGGTGGGTGTGCGCAGGGCCATGGCGATGTCGCTGGTGATCAGGTCACCGGCAATTGGAATCACGGCCGTGTGGCGGATGGCGCCATTGGTGAATATGGCCACATCGGTGGTGCCTGCGCCAATGTCAATCATGGCCACACCGAGTTCGCGTTCGTCAGCCGTCAGCACCGACAGGCTACTGGCCATCGGGTTGAGCATGAGGTGGTCCACTTCCAGGCCACAGCGGCGCACGCACTTCATGATGTTCTCGGCGGCCGTCTGCGCGCCAGTCACGATATGCACCTTGGCCTCCAGGCGGATGCCGCTCATGCCGATGGGCTCGCGAACATCCTGTCCGTCGATGATGAATTCCTGCGGTTCCACCAGCAGCAAACGCTGGTCGGTGGAGATGTTGATGGCCTTGGCGGTTTCCACCACGCGCGCGACATCGGCTTGGGTGACTTCGCGGTCTTTCACCGCCACCATGCCACTGCTGTTGATGCCGCGGATATGGCTGCCGGTGATGCCGGTGTAGACGCGGGTGATCTTGCAGTCGGCCATCAACTCGGCTTCTTTCAGCGCGGCCTGAATGCTCTGCACGGTGGCGTCAATGTTCACCACCACGCCGCGCTTGAGCCCGTTGCTGGGTGAGACGCCCAGGCCGGCCAGCTTGAGCTCGCCGCCAGGCAGGATCTCGGCCACCACCACCATCACTTTGGAGGTGCCGATATCCAGGCCTACAACCATATCTTTGTACTCTTTTGCCATAGGTTCACCTGATCGAGTTGTCCATTATTTTTTCAAAGCATCCGTCTGCGGGGTGCTGACACCCCGCAGACGGATGGCATATCCGTTTTCATGCCGCAAATCAGCCGACTCCATGGCGCCGGGTTCGCGCCCGTAGCGCGACGCGACCTGGTTCACGGTCTTCAGGAAGCGCTCTATTCGGGGCAGCACTTCTTCCGCATTGCCGCGTCCCAGTTCCATGGAAGCGCCCGCTTCCAGATGCACGCTCCAACTGCCGCGAGCGGACAGGTCCAGGTGTTCAATCGGCATATCCACGGCACGGAACATGGGTTCCATGACGCGGTACATCGCCAGCACCTCGGGGCCCTGGCCTTCGGGGCCGCTGAGTGTTGGCAGACCGTCCTGCTCCACCTCACCCAGGTTGGCTTCAAACACTTCGCCAAAGCTGTTGATCAGCCGCGGATCGCCCTCGCCACCCCACAGGGCCACGGGCTGATGCTCTTGCAGGCTGACACGCAAGCGATTCGGAAATTCACGGTGCACCACCGCTTGGCGCACCCAGGGTGCGGACTCGAAAGCGGCGCGCACGCGCGCCAGATCGACGGTAAAGAAAGTACCCGCAATGCGTTGCTCCACGTTCGCGCGCAAGGTAACACTGTTGTTGTGGCGGGTGTCACCGGTGACCGTAATCCCCTGGATGTCGAAGGCACGGGCACGCGCCACCGTCCGCACGGTGGTCATGGCGCACAGGACGACAAACACCAGAACCAGCACGGCGCCCGTGAGGTTCATGAGTTTGACGTCCATGGGCGTGACCACCGCAGGCTTCATGGAATGGACCTCGCATCCAGCGTAGCGCTTCGCAGCAGTTGCACGCACAATTCTTCGTAGCTGGTGCCGGCCGCCTTGGCCGACATGGGCACCAGGGAATGCCCGGTCATGCCGGGCGAGGTGTTGATCTCCAGGAGGTAGGGCGTGCGGGTGATGGCGTCAATCATCACGTCGGCACGGGCCCAGCCGCGGCAGCGCAGCACCTGGTAGGCACGGCACACCAGCTCCGCAATGGCCTCTTCTTCACCGGCCGGCAATCCGGCGGGCACCAGGTATTGGGTGACATCGGTGAAGTATTTGTTCTGGTAGTCGTAGTTGCCATCGGGCGCCACGATGCGGATGAGAGGCAGTGCCTGCGGTGCATCGGCCGGGCCCAGCACCGGGCAGGTGACTTCGTCGCCGGCAATGAACTGTTCGCACAACACCTCGACATCATGCTGCGCTGCCAGCGCATAGGCCGCGTCACACTGGTCTGCGCTCAGCACCTTGGTAAAACCGATGCTGGATCCTTCGCGTGCCGGCTTGACGATCATGGGCGCACCCAGTTCGGCAAAGGCCGCGTGGGTCTGTGCGGCGCTGCTGACCTGGGCCCAGGCCGGGGTGGACAGGCCCTCAAAGCGCCAGATGCGCTTGGTCATGACCTTGTCCATCGAGATGGCAGACGCCATGACGCCGGAGCCGGTGTAGGGAATGCCCAGCAATTCGAGTGCGCCCTGCACCGTGCCGTCTTCACCGAAGCGGCCGTGCAGCGCGATGAAGCAGCGCGCGAAGCCTTCGCGTTTGAGCTCGTCCAGCGCGCGCTCAGAGGGGTCAAAGGCATGGGCATCCACACCCCGCGACAGCAGGGCCTTGAGCACACCGCGGCCGGACATCAGCGACACTTCGCGCTCGGCCGAAGCGCCGCCCATCAGGACCGCGACTTTGCCAAACTCTGACTGAGATAGGGCCCCCACGCTTGTCACTGCGTGTCCTGCGCTGCCCCCCAAGGAGGCATTCGCGCCTTGGGGCGGCCCGGCGGCACTCATATTTGCTGCTTCCTGCGCATTCATACGCGTGCGCCTTTCACGGTCAACATATCTGCAATCTTTCCGGGCACAGCGCCAATGGAGCCCGCGCCCATGCACACCAGCACGTCGCCATCACGGGCGTTGTCGATGGCGGCTTGGGGCATGGCGAGGATGTCGTCTACAAAAATGGGTTCCACCTTGCCGGCAATCCGCAAGGCGCGCGCCAGGGCGCGGCCATCGGCGGCGACGATGGGGGCTTCGCCGGCGGCATAGACCTCGGCCAGCAGCACCGAGTCCGACAGGGCAATGACCTTGACGAAGTCGTCAAAGCAGTCGCGCGTGCGGCTATAGCGATGGGGCTGGAAGGCCAACACCAGACGGCGACCCGGGAAGGCGCCGCGCGCAGCAGACAGGGTGGCGGCCATCTCGACGGGGTGGTGGCCATAGTCGTCAATGACCGTGACCGTGCCGCCCTGGGGCAGAGGCAAATCGCCATAGCGCTGAAAGCGCCGGCCCACGCCGCGGAATTCGGCCAGGGCTTTTTGTACTGCGGCGTCTTCAATGTTGAGTTCCACAGCCACTGCGATGGCACTAAGGGCGTTGAGGACGTTGTGCAGGCCGGGCAGGTTCAGCACCACGTCCATATCCGGCATCACCACACCGTTGCGGCGCTGCACCGTGAAGTGCATTTGCGCACCGACCGCGCGCACGTTGACGGCGCGCACCTGGGCCTCTTCGTTGAGGCCGTAGCTGGTAATCGGGCAGGTGACGTCGTTGACGATGTCGCGCACCGCTGCGTCATCGGTGCACAAAATGGCCGTGCCGTAGAAGGGCATGCGGTGCAGGAAATCGACAAAGGCTTTTTTCAGGTTGTTGAAGTCGTGGCCATAGGTTTCCATATGGTCGGCATCGATATTCGTCACCACCGCCATCACCGGCAGCAGGTTCAGGAAGGACGCATCCGATTCATCGGCCTCCACCACGATGTAATCGCCGCTGCCCAGACGCGCATTGGCACCCGCGCTGTTGAGCCGTCCGCCAATCACAAAGGTAGGGTCCAGGCCGGCCTGTGCTAGCACGCTGGCCACCAGGCTGGTGGTGGTGGTCTTGCCGTGGGTACCGGCAATGGCGATACCTTGCTTGAGGCGCATCAGTTCGGCCAGCATCAGGGCGCGCGGCACGATGGGAATGTGCCTCTCGCGGGCGCGGATCACCTCGGGGTTGTCTTGCTTCACCGCCGTGGAGGTAACGACCGCATCAGCACCCTCCACATGGGCGGCGGAGTGGCCCACGTAAATCTTGATACCCAGTGACGCCAGGCGTTGGGTGGTGGCATTGTCGGCAAGATCCGAACCCGTCACGGTGTAGCCCAGGTTGCTCAGCACTTCGGCGATGCCGGACATGCCGGAGCCGCCCACGCCGACGAAGTGAATTTGTTGGATGGCGTGTTTCATGGGGCTAGTTCCTCGCAGGCGGCGACCACCGCATCGGTGGCGCGCAATTGCTGCATGTTCTTGGCGGCCAGGGCGCGCTGCAGAAGCGCGGCCCGGTCGGTGGTGGTGATGAAGTCGGCCAGGCGCGCAGGCGTCAGTTCGCCCTGGGGCATCAGCCAGCCCGCGCCCTGGTCCACCAGGAAACGGGCGTTGTGGGTCTGGTGGTCATCCACGGCAGAGGGGAAAGGCACAAACATGGCAGCGGCTCCTACGGCTGCCAATTCGGTCACGGTGCTGGCACCGGCGCGGCACAGCACCAGGTCGGCATCCGCAAAGGCCTGCGCCGTGTCGCTGACAAAGGGGGTGAGTTCAGCGCGAACGCCGCTGGCCGCGTAGTTGGCGCGCAATGCATCAATCTGTTTTTCGCCGCTTTGGTGGAGCACTGTGGGGCGTTGCGACTCGGGGATCAAGGCCAGGGCTTGCGGCACGATGCTGTTGAGTGCGCGCGCGCCCAGACTGCCACCCACCACCAGCAGGCGCAGGGGGCCGGATCGGCCGGCAAAGCGGTCTTGCGGTTCGGCCTGCGTCAGAAACTCGGCGCGCAGCGGGTTGCCCACGCAGCGGCCTTTGGCAAACACGTTGGGGAACGCAGTGAAGACCCGCTTGGCCACAGAAGCCAAGACCTTGTTGGCCATGCCGGCCACCGAGTTTTGTTCATGCAGCACCAGCGGTTTGCGCATGAGTGTTCCCACCATGCCGCCGGGAAAGGTGATGTAGCCACCCAGGCCCACCAGCACGTCGGGCTGGACACGGCGCATCACCTGCAGGCTTTGCCAGAAGGCGCGCAGCAGGCGCAGCGGCAGCAGCAGCAAGGTCATGCGGCCCTTGCCGCGAACCCCGCCAAATTCAATGGTTTCCAGCGGGAAACCGCGGGCAGGCACCAAACGGCTTTCCATGCTGCCGGGTGCGCCCAGCCAGTGCACGCGCCAGCCCTTGGCGCGCAGGGCCTCGGCCACAGCCAGGCCGGGGAAGATGTGGCCGCCGGTACCACCCGCCATGACGAGCGCGCAGGGTTGTTTTTTCATACACGGCCTCCGTGCATCCACCACGGCTTCGCCGTGCAGCGCTGCGCGCTGTGCTTGTTTTGGCGAAACAAGCAACTCATACACGGCCTCCGTGCATGAGTTGCTTATTTTCATAGTCGATGCGCAGCACCACCGCGATGGCGACCAGGTTGATCAAAATCGCAGAGCCGCCGTAGCTCATCAGCGGCAGGGTCAGGCCCTTGGTGGGCAGCGCACCCAGGTTCACACCCATATTGATAAAGGACTGAAAACCCATCCAGATGCCCAGGCCCTGCGCGACCAGACCGGCAAAAACCCGGTCCAGGGAGATGGCCTGACGGCCGATTTGCATGAGGCGGCGGGTCAGCCAGAGGAACATGCAGATCACCACCAGCACGCCCATCAGCCCGAATTCTTCGCCGATGACGGCCAGCAAAAAGTCGGTATGTGCTTCCGGCAGCCAATGCAACTTCTCCACGCTGCCGCCCAGCCCCACGCCAAAAATTTCGCCGCGGCCGATGGCGATCAGCGAGTGGGAGAGCTGGTAGCCCTTGCCCATGGAGTAGCGCTCATCCCAGGGGTTGAGGTAGGCAAAAATGCGCTCACGCCGCCAGTCGGAAAGCGCGATCATCAGCGCGAAGGCCACAAATAGAATGGCGGCGATCAGGAAGAACATGCGGGCGTTGACGCCGCCCAGAAACAGAATGCCCATGGCAATGACGGCAATCACCATGAAGGCTCCCATATCGGGCTCGGCCAGCAGCAAGATGCCCATCACCGCCACGGCAGCACCCATGGGCAGTACGGCGCGAAAGAAGCGCTCTTTCACCTCCATTTTGCGCACCATGTAGTCTGCCGCGTACAGCACCACGGCGAACTTGGCCAACTCGGAGGGCTGAAAGTTCAGAAGGCCCAGCGCAATCCAGCGCCGAGCACCGTTCACACCCTTGCCAATAAAAGGCACCAACACCGCCAACATCAGGAACAGCGAGACAAGGAACAGATAGGGCGCCACCTTTTCCCAGGTTGCCACCGGCACCTGAAACGCCAGCAGCGCGGCCACAAAAGCCACGCCGATGGACAGGACATGGCGCATCAGAAAGTGGGTGTGCGCGTAATTGGCGAAGCGCGGGTTGTCCGGCATGGCGATCGATGCCGAGTACACCATCACCAGCCCCCACAACAGCAGCGCCACCGTGACCCAGACCAGCGGCTGGTCAATGCCGCGCACCTGCGCCATGGGCGTTCGCGTGGCGAAGGAACCCCGGGCACCCAAACGCACCGGCAATACCGCAGACACCGAAGCCCCGGGCTTGCGCGAGAACCAGCCCATGGTGTTGGCCAGAGTGATCACGTGCGGGACTCCAGATCCGAGCCGCTGTCCAGCGCCAGCGTGCGCACTGCCTCGATAAAGCACTGCGCGCGGTGGGCATAGTCCTTGAACATGTCAAAGCTGGCGCAAGCCGGCGACAGCAAGACGGCGTCCCCCGCATGGGCAGCACGGTTTGCCTGCGCTACGGCGTCTTCCATGGAAACGGCGTCCAGCAGCGGCACTTCGGTGCCTTCAAGGGCTGCGCGGATCAGTGGCGCATCGCGGCCCAACAGCACCACGGTGCGCACATAGCGGGCAATCGGCGCGGCCAGCGGGGAGAAATCCTGCCCCTTGCCTTCACCCCCCAGCAGCAGGACCAGCTTGCGGTCTTCGCCCAGACCGCTCAAAGCGGCGGCGGTGGCGCCCACATTGGTGCCCTTGCTGTCGTCAAAAAATTCCACGCCGTTGAGAATGCCCACACTCTCCACGCGGTGCGGCTCGCCGCGGTACTCGCGCAAGCCAAACAGGATGGGGCCCAGGGCGCAACCGGCCGCCGAACACAGCGCCAGCGCGGCCAGCGCATTGCTGGCGTTGTGCCGACCGCGAATGCGCAACGCATCAGCCGGCATGAAGCGCTGGATGTGCAGTTCTTCGAGATGCTGGTATTTCTTGCGCGTCTCATCGGCTTCCAACGCCCGCACCAGCCAGACCATGCCGTTCATGGCTTCCAGCCCGAAGTCACCGGGGCGCTGCGGCATGTCGGTACCAAAGGACAGGTATTCGCGCTCGACTGGCTTCTGCAATTTCGCGCGAATCGGTGCGGGGCGCATGGCCATGACAGCCGGGTCTTCGCGGTTCAACACCAGCAAACCGGTGGTGCCAAAAATATGGGCCTTGGCCTTGGCATAGGCGGCCATAGTGCCGTGCCAGTCCAAATGGTCCTGGGTCACATTCAGCACCACGGCAGCGGTCGGCTCCAGGCCGCTGGGCAGATCGAGCTGGAAGCTCGACAGCTCCAGCACCCAGACTTCGGGCAATGCGTTGGCTGCCAGGGCCTGCGCCAGGGTGTCGAGCAGCGTCGGGCCGATGTTGCCGGCCACGGCCACACTTTTTCCGGCCCAGCGCACCAGGTGCCCGGTGAGCGAGGTGACGGTGGTCTTGCCGTTGGTGCCGGTAATGGCCAGCACCTTTGGCGCATACAAGGCGTTGCGCATCGGCACCGGGCTGTGTGCCAGGTCTTTCAGCGCCTGCGCAAACAGGCTGAGTTCACCGCCCACCCACAGGCCCAGCGCCTGGGCGGCGTCCATCACGCCGGCGGTTTCGGCAGGACTCAGACCCGGGCTCTTGAAGACGGCACGAATCTCCGTGCCTTCGACCAGTGCAGCGTTGAAATCGGAATGCACAAAGGTCACGGTGGGCAGCTCTTGGCGCAGCACGGCCAGTTGCGGCGGCGCCTCGCGCGTGTCCACCACGGTCACCACGGCGCCGTGCAGCGCGCACCAGCGCACCATGGCCAGGCCGGAGGCACCCAGGCCCAGGACCAAGACGTGGAGATCGCGCAGATTGTTCATGGCAAGCCTCCGCCGGGCCGCCCCAAGGAGGCGAACGGCCCCCTCGGGGGGCAGAGCAGCTGCGCAGCAGCAAACGTGGGGGTAGACATTTTTCCGCCGGGCCGCCCCAAGGAGGCGAACGGCCCCCTCGGGGGGCAGAGCAGCTGCGCAGCAGCAATCGTGGGGGTAGACATTTTTAGCGCAGCTTCAGCGTGGACAAGCCCACCAGGCACAGCAGGATGGTGATGATCCAGAAGCGCACGACGACTTGCGTTTCCTTCCAGCCATGCTTTTCAAAGTGGTGGTGCAACGGCGCCATCTTCAAGAGGCGTTTACCGGCACCAAACTTCTTCTTGGTGTATTTGAAGTAGCTCACCTGCAGCATCACCGACAGGGCTTCCACCACGAAGATGCCGCCCATGATCGCCAGCACAATTTCCTGGCGCACGATAACGGCCACCGTACCGAGTGCTGCACCCAGGGCCAGCGCGCCCACGTCCCCCATGAACACCTGCGCCGGGTGGGTGTTGAACCACAGGAAGGCCAGCCCGGAACCGGCCATGGCCGCGCAAAAAATCATCAGTTCGCCGGAACCGGCGATATAGGGCAAAAACAGGTACCTGGAGAACACCGCGCTGCCGGTGACATAGGCAAAAATACCCAGGCAGGAGCCCACCAGCACCACCGGCATGATGGCCAGGCCGTCCAGGCCATCGGTGAGATTGACCGCATTGCTGGAGCCCACGATCACCAGGTAGGTGAGGATGACAAAGCCCAGCACGCCCAGCGGATAGCTCACCTGCTTGAAGAAAGGCAGCAAGAGCCCGGCCTTGGGCGGCAGGTTCACATCAAAGCCGGAGCTCACCCATTGGAAGAACAGTTGCATAACGCGTATGTTGGAGCTTTCGGAGATGCTGAACACCAGGTACAGCGCTGCAATCAGGCCGATCACCGATTGCCAGAAATACTTCTCGCGTGAGCGCATGCCTTCGGGATCTTTACGCACCACCTTGCGCCAGTCGTCCACCCAGCCGATGGCGCCAAAGCCCAGGGTCACGATCAGCACGATCCAGACAAAACGGTTGCTCCAGTCAAACCACAGCAGGGTGGAAATAGCGATCGACAACAGAATCAGTACGCCACCCATGGTGGGCGTACCGCTTTTGCTGAGGTGACTTTCCATGCCATAGCCGCGGATGGGTTGACCGATCTTGAGCGCGGTCAGCCGGCGAATAACGGCAGGGCCTGCGGCCAAGCCAATCAGCAAGGCTGTCAGGGCAGCCATCACCGCACGAAAGGTGATGTACTGGAATACGCGGAAGAAACCGAATTCCGGCGACAGGGTTTGCAGCCATTGGGCCAGGCTTAGAAGCATGAGGTGGATCCGTTCTTGTTGTCTGGGTTCATGGCGTGCCCTGCGCTGGGGCGGCATTGCACACCGCTTCCACCACGCGCTCCATGCGCATGAAGCGCGAGCCCTTGACCAGCAGGCTGCCTACTTGCGGCAGAAGTTGCACTACGGCAGCGTTCAGGTCGTCCATCGAAGCAAAGTGTTGTGCGCCGGGAAAAGCGGCCACAGCGGACCGGGCCAGTTCCCCCAGCGCGAAGAAATGCTCAATGCCGGCGGCCCGTGCTTCGGTACCGGCTTCTGTATGGAAGGCCGGGCCCTGCGCACCCACCTCGCCCATGTCGCCCAGCACCAGCAGGCGAGGACCCGGCAGTTCGGCCAGCACCGCAATAGCGGCACGCACCGAGTCGGGATTGGCGTTGTAGGTGTCGTCCACCAGCGTGCGGGTTCCGTCCGGCCACTGCAAAGCGACGGCCCGGGAGCGGCCCTTGACGGGCACAAAGGACTGCAAGCCCTGCACCACGGCATCCGCCGGCACGCCGGCAGACAGTGCACAGGCGGCAGCGGCCAGCGCATTTTTGACGTTGTGGCGCCCGGCAATGTGCAAGCTGAATGTCAGTTCGCAACCCAGGCCATGGGCTTGCACCGACCAGGCACCATCGCTCCAGTGGGCAGCGTGGCACACCAGATCCTGCGCGCTGCCGTTGGGCTCCAGCGCAAAGCGTGCCGTGCGGCGTGGTGCAGCCAACCCGGACCAGAGTCCGGTGAAGGCGTCATCGGCCGGAAACACCGCCGTGCCGCTGGCCGACAACCGGCCGATCACAGCGCCGTTTTCTTCGGCAACGGCTTGCACGGTCTGCATGAATTCCAGGTGTTCGCGCTGGGCGTTGTTCACCAGGGCCACGGTGGGCTGGGCAACCGCCGCCAAGGCGTCGATTTCACCCGGGTGGTTCATGCCCAGTTCCACCACCGCAATGCGGTGGTGCGCTCGCAGGCGCAACACGGTGAGCGGCACGCCAATCTCGTTGTTCAGGTTGCCGCGTGTGGCCAGCGCATCCTCGCCGGCGGCGGCCGCCAGAATGCTGGCGATCATCTGCGTGACGGTGGTCTTGCCGTTGCTGCCAGTCACTGCAATCACAGGCACATGGAATTGCGCGCGCCAGCCGGTGGCGAGTTGCGTCAACGCTGCGTGGGTATCCGCCACTTCGATGCGGGGAATGCCAACGGGGTAACTTTCGGCCGGCAGGCCGGCATGGCAGATCAGGGCGGCAGCACCCTGGGCACAGGCCTGGTGCAACAGGCTGTTGGCATCGAAGGTCTCGCCCTTGAGGGCCAGGAACAGATCGCCCTGCTCTACGCTGCGGGTGTCGGTGTGTACGCGCAGCACGGCGGTCGCGCCATCACCCACCAGGGTGGCGCCGGGCAGCCATTGCAGTGCGGTGTGCAAGGGCATCATGGGCTTCATACCGCAGCTCCCGGCGCGCGCTGGCGCCATTGCTGCAAGGCGAATGCGGCATGGGCGCGATCGGAAAACGCAGCCTTCACGCCGGCCATTTCCTGCGTGGCTTCGTGGCCCTTGCCGGCCAGCAACACCACATCCTGTGCCGCAGCGCGGGCAATGGTGTCAGCAATCGCCTCGGCCCGGTCCGCTTGCACCACCAGGGTGTTGCAGGACGGCAGACCGAGCAGTATCTGGGCAATGATGGCTTCGGGTTTTTCACTGCGCGGGTTGTCACTGGTGACGACCACCTGGTCCGCCAACTTGGCGGCGATGGCACCCATCAGCGGGCGCTTGGAAGCATCCCGGTCACCACCACAACCGAACACGCACCAGAGCTTGCCGCCGCGGGCCTGCACCAGGGGGCGCAAGGCGTGCAAGGCATGGTCCAGGGCATCGGGGGTGTGGGCGTAGTCCACGGCCACCAGCGGCGCATCGGTACCGCCCAGGCACTCCATGCGGCCGGGAACGGCGTGCAAGTGGCTGCAGGCCTGCACAGCATCGGCCAGCGGCACACCCAGGGCGCGCATGGCGGCCAGCACGCCCAGCAAGTTGGAGACGTTGTAGCTGCCGATCACCTGGGTTTGCACAGCCAGGGCGGTTTCGCCCTCCACCACCTCAAAACCTACACCGGCACTTAGGTAGCGGATATGGCGCGCCTGCAATCGGGCAGCCCGCACGGTGGACACCGTCCACAGGTCCAGCGCGCGGCCCTGCAATGCCGCAGCCAGCTCCACTCCGCGCACGTCGTCCAGATTCAGCACCACGCTTTGCAGACCGGGCCAGGCAAACAGGCGGCGCTTGGCCTGCCAGTAGGCCTCCATGCTGCCGTGGTAGTCGAGATGGTCTTGTGTGAAGTTGGTGAACAGGGCCACGCGAATCTGCGTGCCATCCAGGCGGGCTTCTTCAATGCCGATGCTGGAGGCCTCGATGGCGCAGGCTTTGAGCCCCTGATCGGCAAAGCGGCGCAGCGCACTTTGCAGTTGTACCGGGTCGGGGGTTGTGAGTCCGGTGGACACCACATCGCCCCCGGCGGTGGCGGCATTTTCCTGCGCAGCGGCTGCGGGAGGGCGACCGACACCCAGCGTGCCAATCATGGCGCAAGGCATGGACCTGCCCGCATCCAGGGCCGACAGGGCTTGCGCCAGCCACCATGCACTGGAGGTTTTGCCATTGGTGCCGGTGACGGCCAGCACGGCCACCGCGTTGGAGGGGTGGGCAAAGTACTCGGCAGCAATCGGGCCGGTAGCGGCCTTCAAGCCTTCAAACTGTTCGACGCGGCCTGCGGGCCAATCAAAGGCAGCCGCACCCGCAGCCTCCACCAGGCACACCGCAGCACCGGCCTGCAAGGCGGCCGCGACAAAGGCGCGGCCGTCCACCGCAGCACCGGGCCAGGCAATAAAGGCGTCACCCGGCTGGACCTTGCGGCTATCGGTGCGCAAGGTGCCGGTGACGTGGGCTTTGAGCCACTGCGCGGCTTGGGTGCTGGAGTGCAGCATCAGAAGCTCTCCTCGACGGCACTGGCCACAATAGTGGGACGCACTGCCATATCGGGCTGCACATTGAGCAGGCGCAGCGTTTGCTGCACGGTGTCGCTGAACACGGGCGCAGCCACATCGCCACCGAAGTAATGGCCGGCACTGGGCTCGTCCAGCATCACACCTACGATCAGGCGCGGCTTGTCGATGGGGGACATGCCGACAAACCAGCTGCGGTACTTGCGGTTGCCTTCACTGCCGTAGCCCTTGCCGACTTGCTTGTAGGCCGTGCCGGACTTGCCGCCCACCGAATAGCCCAGGGTCTGTGCCTTGGGGCCGGTGCCGCCGGGGCCTGCCGCCATCTGCAGCATTTTGCGGACTTCGTTGGCGGTAGCGGCAGAAAACACACGCACGCCGACGGCGGGCTCGGTGCTTTTCATCAACGTGGCCGGAATGATCTGACCGTCATGCGAGAACACGGTGTACGAATGCACCATCTGGAACAGCGAGGCCGACAGGCCGTAGCCATAGGACATGGTGGCCTGCTCGATCGGGCGCCATTTGGCCCAGGGGCGCAGGCGCCCCGAGACCACGCCGGGGAATTCAATCTGCGGCTTCTGGCCGAAGCCGGCGGCGGAGAAGGTTTCCCACATCGCGCTGGCCGGCATGCCCATGGCAATCTTGGCCGTGCCCACATTGCTGGAGACCTGAATCACCTGCTCCACCGTCAGCGCGCCATGGGCATGCGAGTCGTGGATGGTGACACCGGTGATGGACCAGGAGCCTGGGGTGGTGTCGATGACGGTGTTCGGCTTGACGTGGCCACTCTCCAGCGCCAGACCCACGGTAAACGGCTTCATCACCGAACCGGGTTCAAACGTGTCGGTCAGCGCGCGGTTGCGGGTTTGCGCGCCACTCAGGTTCTGGCGCTTGTCGGGGATATAGCTGGGGTAGTTGGCCAAGGCCAGCACCTCGCCGCTGACGGCGTCCAGCACGACGATGCTGCCGGCCTGCGCGCGCTGGGTCACCACGGCCTCTTTGAGCTTCTGGTAGGCAAAGTACTGCACCTTGCTGTCGATGCTGAGTTGCAAATCCTGACCGTCCACCGGCGGCACGATCTCGCCAACGCCTTCGACCGCACGGCCCAGGCGGTCCTTGATCACATGGCGCAGGCCGGGCTTGCCTAGCAGGCGCTTGTTATAGAGCAACTCCACGCCCTCCTGGCCGTTGTCTTCCACATTGGTGAAGCCCACCACGTGCGCAGCAGCTTCGCCCTCAGGGTATTGGCGCTTGTATTCCTTGCGTTGGTAGATGCCTTTGATGTTCAAAGCGGCAATTTCCTTGGCGGTATCGGCATCCACCTGGCGCTTGATCCAGACAAAGGACTTGTCCTCGCCCAGCTTCCTGGCCAACTCGGGATACGGCATTTCCAGCAGCTTGGCGAGCTGCTGTAACTTGGGTTGCTCACCGTCGGTATCCACATCGTCGGGAATGGCCCAGATGCTGGGTGCCAGCACGCTGGACGCCAGGATCAGGCCGTTGCGGTCCAGAATGCGGCCGCGGTAGGCAGGCAGTTCCAAGGTGCGGCCAAAGCGCACCTCGCCCTGGCGCAGGAAGAAGTCATTGGCAAACACCTGGATGTACGCAGCCCGCGCTGCCAGCGCGCCGAAGGCCAAAGCAATGGCCGCCACGATGAATTTGCTGCGCCACAAGGGCGTGCGACTGGCCAGCAGCGGGCTGGAGGTGTAGCGCACACTGCGGCTCACGGCTTGGCTCCCCCCGGCGCTACGGCGTGCGCCGCAGCACCTGCGGCCTTTGCGGATTCAGCAGGTCCGGTGTAACCCACATAGGTTGTAGTAGCGGGCGAAATCACACGCATCTGGAGCTTCTCGCGCGCGAGCTTTTCCACGCGTGCGGAGGCGGCCTGAGCACGCTTGTCGACCTTGAGGCGCTCCAGCTCACTGCCCAAGCGCCGCGCTTCGCTCTGCGCCTTGTCCAGCTCAGTAAACAAGCGACGGGATTCATACTGGACGTTCACCAGATAAATCGCGCTGCACACCACGGCCAGCAGCAAGACCAGGTTGGTCCTGCTCATGCCGCAGTCCTTTGCGCCACGCGCATGATCGCACTGCGCGAGCGCGGGTTGCCCTTGATTTCCGCTTCGCTGGGCTTGACGCGGCCCAGCGATACCAGTTGCATCACCTTGGGCGCGGCAAAAGGCGCCCGGCGGTCGTACTCCTCGCGCGAATGCTTGGCAATAAATTGCTTGACGATGCGGTCTTCCAGCGAGTGGAAGCTGATGACCGCCAGACGCCCACCGGGCTGCAGCACACCCAGGCTGGCTTCTAACGCCTGCTGCAGCTCTTCAAGCTCGGCGTTGATGAAAATCCGAAAAGCCTGAAATGTACGCGTTGCAGGGTCCTTGCCCGGCTCGCGGGTTTTGACCTGCTCAGCCACGAGCTGGGCCAGCTCGGTGGTGGTTGTAAGAGGGCCCCGTTCCTGTCGGCGAGCAACAATCGCCTTTGCAATTGGCCCAGCAAACCGTTCTTCACCATATTCACGTATCACCTCCGTGATTTGATTGATCTCTGCTGTTGCCAGCCACTGGGACACACTCTCCCCGCGCGTGGTGTCCATGCGCATGTCAAGTGGCCCCTCGTTCCGAAAACTGAAGCCCCGCGCCGGGTTGTCGATCTGCGGCGAACTCACACCCAGATCCATCAACAAGCCGGCGACGCTGGCCGGCGCAAGCTCGCCCAGATTGGCAAAGCCCTGGTGGCGGATGGAAAAACGGGCGTCGTCAATCGACGCGGATTCGGCCACGGCTTGCGGGTCCTTGTCGAAAGCGATCAGGTGCCCGGCAGGCGACAACTGCGACAGAATCAGGCGCGCGTGTCCGCCACGTCCGAAAGTGGCGTCGACATAGGTGCCATCTGCCGCATCGGGATAAGGCGCACGTGCGTCCTTGAACAAAGCGTCTACTGCCTCGTTCAATAGCACGGTGGCGTGGTTCCATGTTGTTTCCACTGGCGGCCTTAAAAAGAAAAGTCTTTGAACACATCGGGCATGTCGCCCTGCATGGCCTTGGCCTCTTCGGCGTCGTACAGGGCCTTGTCCCAAAGCTCGAAGTGGTTGCCCATGCCCAGCAACATGGTGTCGCGGCTGATGCCGGCGGCCGCACGCAGTTCAGGCGACACCAGCACGCGCCCGGTGCCATCCATCTCCACGTCCATGGCATTGCCCAGGAAGATGCGTTTCCACCACTGGGCTGACATGGGCAGATTGGCAATGCGTTCACGGAACTTCTCCCACTCGGGGCGGGGGAACAGCATCAGACAGCCATGCGGGTGCTTGGTAATGGTCAGTTGACCATGGGCAGTGGCGCTCAGGACGTCGCGGTGCCGGGTCGGCACGGAAAGCCGACCTTTTGCATCCAGACTGAGAGACGAAGCACCTTGAAACACGACAACACGCCCTTCTTATGAAACGGTGGGACAGTGGCTGATTAAGGGCAACAATTACCACTTAATTCCACTTTTTTGCACTGTATCAGCAAAAGCTCATCCTGCAAGCAGGCTCGTAACAAAAATTTCCAATGGAATCAAGGACTTAGCGTTGATACTGCAGGTCACAACAAACCAAAATATGTTGTGAATGAAGCACTTAGCAGAGGGTGTGAAAGTGATGCGCGAAGCAACTGTTCAGGCGCGTACTTTCACCAATTTACAGAATGTAACGGGATAAATCTTCGTTCTGGCTCAACTCGGACAGGCGCTGATCCACATAAGCGGCGTCGATGTCCACCGTCTGCCCCGCCAGCGCGGCTGCATCAAAGCTGACGTCATCCAGCAGCCGCTCCATCACCGTCGCCAGGCGGCGCGCACCAATGTTTTCGGTACGCTCATTGACCTCAAATGCAATCTTCGCCAGCCGGGTAATGCCCTCGGGCGTGAAGTGCAGCGTCACATCTTCCGTGGCCAGCAAGGCCTGGTACTGGCGCGTCAGCGAGGCGTGGGTTTGCGTCAGAATGGCTTCAAAGTCCTGGACGGAGAGCGACTGCAACTCCACGCGGATGGGAAAGCGTCCCTGCAACTCGGGAATCAGGTCGCTGGGCTTGCTCAGGTGAAACGCGCCCGAGGCCACAAACAGGATGTGGTCGGTCTTGACCATGCCGAACTTGGTGGACACCGTGGTGCCCTCCACCAGCGGCAGCAGGTCGCGCTGCACGCCCTGGCGCGACACCTGAACCCCGCTGCCCTCACCTTGGGAGGTAACCTTGTCAATCTCGTCAATGAACACAATGCCGTTTTGCTCCAGCATATGAATGGCTTGGCGCCTGATGTCGTCTTCGTTCACCAGCTTGGCGGCTTCTTCATCCACCAACAGTTTGTGCGCCTCGCTGATCTTGAGCTTGCGCGCCTGGCGCTTGTTTTGCCCCATCTGGCCAAACATGCCACGCAACTGCTCGGTCATTTCTTCCATGCCGGCAGGGCCCATGACTTCAAGCTGGGGCGCGGACACGGCTACATCGATTTCGATCTCGCGGTCCGCCAGCAGGCCTTCGCGCAGCTTCTTTCGGAACGTCTGGCGGGCGGTGCTTTCCGGCGTCTGCTCTGCCGAGGCAAAGCCGAAGTCGTTGCGCGGCATGGGAATCAGGATGTCGAGTATGCGCTCCTCGGCCGCGTCTTCAGCCCTTGCTCGCACCTTGATCTTTTCCGCTTCGCGGGTCTGCTTGACCGCAATTTCGGCCAGGTCGCGGATGATGGAATCCACGTCCTTGCCCACGTAGCCGACCTCGGTAAACTTGGTTGCCTCGACCTTGATAAAGGGCGCATCGGCCAGGCGTGCCAGACGCCGCGCGATCTCCGTTTTGCCAACGCCTGTGGGCCCGATCATGAGAATGTTCTTGGGCGTAATTTCTGCGCGCAGGCTGCCTTGTACCTGCTGGCGGCGCCAGCGGTTGCGCAAGGCAATGGCCACGGCGCGCTTGGCCTGGCCCTGGCCCACGATGTGCTTGTCCAGTTCGGCAACGATTTCTTGGGGTGTCATGGGAATGTGCGGACGCCGGACTTCAGTCCAGCGTCTCAATGGTGTGGTTCATATTGGTGTAGGTGCACAGTTCACCGGCAATCTCCAACGAGCGCTTAACTATTGTTGCTGCATCCAGTTCGGTGTGGTTCAGCAACCCGATGGCTGCGGCCTGTGCGTAGGCGCCGCCGGAGCCGATGGTGACGATACCGTTTTCCGGCTCCAGCACGTCGCCGTTGCCGGTGATGATGAGCGAGGCTTCCTTGTCGGCGACCGCCAGCATAGCCTCCAGGCGGCGCAGCACGCGGTCGGTGCGCCAGTCCTTGGTGAGTTCGATGGCAGCGCGCACCAGATGGCCCTGGTGCTTTTCCAGTTTGGCTTCAAAACGCTCAAACAAGGTAAAGGCATCTGCGGTGGCGCCGGCAAAACCAGCCAGCACCTTGCCATGGTAGAGCTTGCGCACCTTGCGCGCCGTGCCCTTGACCACGATGTTGCCCAGGGTGACCTGGCCGTCGCCGCCGATGGCGACCTGGTAGCCGTCCGGCGTCTTGCGCCGAACGCTGATGATGGTGGTTCCGTGAAATTGTTCCATGAGATTGCCAGTTTGTTGCGAGACGCCGAATTACAAGACCGCAGGCCGGATACCCGTCCACACGCCTCAGGCGCTACGTACTGCCACCTTGGCATGTTCGTTGATACCGATCACGTTGAAAAAGGCTGCCACCAGTCGGTTGACGTCTTGAAACTGAATGTGTTTGCCTTCGGCCTGGCGCATAGCCACCCAATTGAGAATGCTGCCCGCCGCCGCAAAGTCGACCCTGACCAGGTCGGCGCAGGCGATCACCACCTGGGAACCCGGCACCTGTGCCGCGTCCATCCTGGCCAGTTCAAAGCTCGCGTCACCCAGGACTTCGCCTTGGAGCGCCGGCGCCAAGCCCGTCTGACGGACAAGATCCCCCACGGGAGCCGTGGCGGCGCCAAAGTCCACTTCCAGCAACGTAGCGGCCAAGGGTTCAAAACGGCAACGCGGCGCGCTCCAGCCGGGCGGTGCGGTTTCGTAAGTGACACAGTAGTCGAGTGCGGCCAACTCAAAATCATCCTGCAAGCCCATGGCACGCAAGGCATTCAGGCGTACTTGCCACCAGGCCGGCTCGACATTGCGGCTGCCCGAGGGCGTCATGCCGCGCAGGGCACTGACAATGCACTCCTGGCCGACCAAGCGCAGCGTGACGGGATCGTCGCAGAGGCTGCTGAACAAACCGCCCAGCAGAGGCATGGCATCGGCATCGATAGCACCCAGCGCAGTCCAATCCAGGGACCAGGGCATGGCGTTGGACGCCATGGCCACGCGCAAGCTTTCCAAGCCCTGCACGCCCAGTTGTGCGGGGCAGCTCCAGATCGTGCCCGCAAGGACTTGGGGCGCGACAGCGACGGAGTCGGGCACGCCCAGCACATGCCAGACCGGCCAGCGACCTTCCAGATGCCGGGAAAATTCAGCCGCCGCAGCATCAAACGCCTGTTGATTACCGGTGACACGGTACAGATCCAGCAGGGCCGCAACCCAGGACTGCGCCGCCTGGGTGTGGGTGTCTCGCCCACGCAGAGCGGACAACAAGGCCTTCTCTGCGCCGGCATCGTCACTGTTGGCGAAGCGGATCGCGGCCTCTTCGAGTTCGGGGTCTTCCTCCATGGCATCCACTTCGATCGCGAAAAGGCGCGAAGTGGAAAATGCCGCGCTGGCAATGCCGCGCCCACCCCTGTCGGGCGTGGCATCCATGCCGATCAAAGAAACCAAATCCGAGGCCCTCTGCGTCGGCAAAAAATCATCCGCAAAGTCGCCATCCGCCTCCAGACGCCTGGAATTCGGTTGCGTCATGGCAAACGGGACTGACAGGGCGGATTGCCCTGGCATGGCCCCGGTAGGCGACAAGTCGTTCGGACTTTGCGTCAACGTGCCCTGCCGAGAGAGCGAATCAGGACCGCTCACACTCTCGTTTTTACTCTTCCACCACTGGCGCGACATTTGCGCCTCGATATCGTCAATCTTCTTGATCGTGACCGCCCGTACACCCAAATCCGTCGGGAGACTGGTCTGGAAGAAGGAGGGTCTTGTCATGTTGGCCAGGGCACCCGCATCGCGGTTACGCAGCTTGCGCAGCTGGTCGAACTCGCGTTTGCGCACAAAATCGTTTTGCCGCTTGCGCTCGATCATGGCCTTAAGGGCCTGCTTGTCATAGCCCGCAGCATCGCTGTCCATGGGTTGATCCAGTTCCGACCAATCCTTGGTCGGATTGCGGACAAACATGGCCACCTTGGAAAGCAGACCGGGTCTATCGTCTTTGGTCGCCATGGGTCAACAGTCCGGAAGCAACAGGCCGCAAACGTGCGCGCCTGACCATCAATCTCCGAACATTTTTTGCTTGAGTTCGCGTCGCTGCTGTGCTTCCAGAGACAGCGTTGCTGTCGGACGGGCCAGCAAACGCCCTACGCCAATGGGTTCACCGGTTTCGTCGCAATACCCATAGTCGCCGGCGTCAATGCGGCCAATCGACTGTTCGATCTTCTTGAGCAATTTGCGCTCGCGGTCGCGCGTACGCAGCTCCAACGCATGTTCTTCCTCAATGGTGGCGCGGTCTGCGGGGTCGGGCACAACCGAGGTGTCTTCGCGTAAATGTTCGGTGGTTTCACCGGCGCTATTGAGGATCTCCTGCTTCAGATTGGACAGCTTCAGGCGGAACGCAGCCATCTGGACATCGTTCATGTATTCCGCATCGGGCATGGCCATCAAATCGGCATCCGTCAACTCAGCCAGGGGCTTGGTTTTCCAATTGTTGGCAAGCTTGGGGTCTTTTTTGATGGACGAGGGCAGTGCAGGAACAATCACGGGCGACGGGATGGATTGGCTGTAACTGGCTTTGGCCGCAGTAGACGCTACGGATTGGGCCATGGAGGGCACCGTCAATTGCGCGAGGCGGGACGATGGGCGCCCGGTCTTCTGGGCCACGGCAGTGGGAGCTGCAGGCAAAGAAACGGACTTGTTGGCAACAGTCATGGGTGCGGATACTTTTTCTGAAGAGGCTGATTTGGCAGCGGGTTTGCTGGCAACAGCAGGCTTGGGGGTTGCGGCCGCCTTGGCGGCTGGCTTGGGAGTGGCTTTGACGGCTGGCTTGGACATGGTTTTTTCAGCGGCCTTTGCCACCGGATTGGAAGACTTGACTGCCGGTTTCACGGGCGTTCTGACCACAGGCTTGGCTGCAGCAGTTTTCGCAGGCGGCTTTTCTGCAGCCTTGGCGGCTGCTTTTACGGGCTTGACGGGCTCTGTTGCGGCAGACGGGGGGGAAGCTTTTGCTTTTGCTGCGACGTCTTTGGACTTGGGGTCTTTCCCGGACTTGGCATTCAATTGGTCTCTCCTGGTGGAACTCGCCGGCTTATTTGCCGGGGCACTAAGGGCCTCGGCAAATGCTGTTAATGGCTTGTTATGTGGGGTTTCTCCGGCGCGCGAGTGTACAGGGTTCGCCATCGGAAAACCCATCAGTTGCAAAATCGAGACAAACATTGCGCTACCCGCCATGATTCAACCCTCTCACAATTCGCAAGGCGATTTCACCCCCTGAACACGGCACCATTAAACACCGGCTACACCAGGGATTGCTCCAGCCCCTGCAACAAAATATCTTTGGGTAGGTCGATGCCAATAAACACCATTTTGCTGTTGCGCACTTCGCCGGCAGCCCAGGCGGGGCCCAGGTCACTGCCCATCAACTGGTGCACACCTTGGAAGATGACCTTGCGCTCCGTTCCCGTCATGTGCAGCACGCCCTTGTAGCGCAGCATGCGGGGCCCGTAAATATTGACCACGGCGCCCAGAAAATCTTCCAGCTTGGCGGGGTCAAAGGCGCGCTCGGATTTGAAGACGAAGCTTTTTACATCGTCATCATGGTGATGGTGGTGGCCCTTCCCGTGGTCGTCATGTGCGTGGGAGGGATGGTCGCAGTGCTCGCCCTCGGCGTGATCATGGTCGTCTTCCTTGAGGAAGTCAGGATCGATGTCAAGCTTGGCGTTCAGATTGAAGCCACGCAGATCAAACACCTCGCTCAAAGCTACTTCACCGAAGTGCACGGCACGCTGCGGGGCGCGCGGGTTCATGTGCTTGAGGCGGTGCATCAGGGCATCCAGGTCTTCCTTACTAACCAGATCGGCCTTGCTGATAAAGATCTGGTCGGCAAAACCCACCTGACGGCGCGCTTCCTGGCGGTCGTTGAGCTGCTGGGCGGCGTGTTTGGCATCGACCAGGGTCAATATGGAGTCCAGAAGATAGGACTCGGCCACTTCGTCGTCCATAAAGAAGGTCTGCGCCACCGGGCCGGGGTCGGCCAGGCCGGTGGTCTCGATGACCACGCGCTCAAAATCCAGCTCGCCCTTGCGCTTTTTCTCGGCCAGATCGCGCAGCGTGGCGCGCAGGTCTTCGCGGATGGTGCAGCAGATGCAGCCGTTGCTCATCTGGATGATCTGCTCGTTGGTGTCGCTGACCAGGATGTCGCTGTCGATGTTTTCTTCGCCGAACTCGTTTTCAATGACGGCAATCTTCTGTCCGTGGGCCTCGGCCAATACGCGCTTAAGTAAGGTGGTTTTGCCGGAGCCGAGGAAGCCGGTGAGGATGGTTGCGGGGATGAGGGACATGTTTGATGGGATCTGAAAATCAGCAGGTGGGGCGTTTATCCGGGTATTCAATGGCTTTTAGCGGCGCATGATGACCAGGCCCTTGAGGTATTCACCTTCGGGGAAGGCAATCGTCATGGGGTGGTCAGGGCCGCCGCCCATGCGTTCGGTGATAAAGCCGTCCACACCCGCATCGGCGCCGGCACCGGCCACGATTTTGTGGAACAGGTCGGCGCTGATGCCGCCGGAGCAGGAATAGGTAAACAGCACGCCGCCGGGCTCCAGCAGCTTGAAGGCCAGGCGGTTGATGTCCTTGTAGGCGCGCGCGGCACGCTCGGCGTGGGCCACGGTGGGCGCAAACTTCGGGGGATCGAGAATGATGGCGTCAAAGGTGCGGCCTTGCTGGCCGAACTGGCGCAGCGAGGCGTTCACATCGGCGTCCATCCAGGTGGCGCGGCTGGCCTCAAAGCCGTTGAGCGCCACATTGGCAGCACCCATCTCCAGTGCCGGGGCGCTGGAGTCAATCGAGGTGACATGGGCCGCGCCGCCGCTCAGGGCCGCAACGCTGAAGCCGCCGGTGTAGCAAAAGCAGTTCAGCACGCGCTGGAACTGCAGGCGCTGGGTGTAGCTGGCAAACTTGGCGCGGCTGTCGCGCTGGTCCAGGTAGAAGCCGGTTTTGTGGCCGGTGGCAATGCTCAGGTGCAGCTTCCAGTCGTGCTCCTGCAGCACCAAATCGGTGGCGCCCTCGCCGCGCAGCCAGCCGGTTTGCTCGGCCAGGCCTTCCAGCGTGCGGCTGCTGGCGTCGGAGCGCTCGTACAACCGGGTCAAGCCGGTCTCGGCCAACAGGGCATCGGCAATCACGTCTTTCCAGCGCTCGACACCGGCGGAGGTGAACTGCGCCACCAGCGTGTCGCCATAGCGGTCCACGATCAGGCCCGGCAGTCCGTCGGACTCGCCATGGACAAGGCGCGCACCATCGCTCTGGATGTCAAAGCGGCTGCGGGCCTGCACGGCTTTGGCAATGCTGGCCTGGAAGAAACCTTCGTCAATGCGCTGCTTCTCGTCAAAGCTCCACATGCGGGCGCGGATTTTCGAGGTAGGGCTGAACGCCGCCCAGCCCAGGAACTGGCCCTCGGCCGACTCCACGCGCACGGTTTCGCCGCTGTCGCCTGAGCCCTTGGCGATGGCGGATTCAAAAATCCAGGGGTGGCGACGCAACAGGGAGCGCTCTTTGCCGGCGCGCAGGCGAATCATTTTCATAGAGGGCTATTGTCGCTGGTAGCACGCACCGCCCCGGCTTGCTTTGGCTATCCCCATTCGGGGCCCACTTTCTATATCGGCAATCCCACGCCAGGTTCAAGCATCACAAACGATCAAAGGGTTCAGGCTCCCGTGCTGGCACCGCCTCCAGCGCTTGCCGGAATTTATCGGCACTGGCTCGTTGCGCGCGCTCCTTCAAATAGCTCTCGGTCGCGAGCGCGGAAACCTTTTCTGCGACCGCACTGGCTATGAATTGGTTGATAGAGATATGGTCTTGCTGGGCCAGATTCTTGGCCATGCCGTGCAAAGAGTCGGGCAAACGCAGGCTGATGGTGGTCATAGGGCTTTCTCCAAAGAAGATAGGAAGTCGCGCGGCGTTTGGACGGCCACGCCATAGTGCGCCGCCTTTTTGAAATCCGACACATTCCAGGTCACGATGCTGGCGTTCGATTTGACCGCCAACTCCAACAGGAAATCGTCATCCGGGTCCCTGAGTGCAGGACGCCACAAATAAAAAATCGCATGGTGCCCGCCTTGCGCACAAAGGTAGTCAAGCACGTCGTCGATTTGTGAATGGCTGAGGGCCAACGGTCCGCGCTTCAAGACCTCTTCGTATTCGGCAACCAAGGGCGCCGACAGTTGCAAAGCAAATCGCCCATCACCCACCATGCTTAACAAGCGAAAGGAAACACCCAAACGGGACCGCAAGGCGCTGAAAAGGACATTGGTATCCAGGACGATTCGTGGCTTTTCACTCATTTCGGTATTATTGGCAATACCAAAACATCCGTCAAGCCGTCGGCTTCCCCTTGGCCCGGGCCCTTGGATGCGCCGCGTCATAGGCCTTGGCGAGGTGCTGAAAGTCGAGCCGGGTGTAGACCTGCGTGGTGGTGATGTTGGCGTGGCCCAGCAGCTCCTGCACGGCGCGCAAATCGCCACTGCTTTGCAGCAGGTGGCTGGCAAAACTGTGGCGCAGCATGTGCGGGTGCACGGGCGTGACCACCCCCGCCTGCAGACTGCGCCGGCGCAGACGCTGCCAGACCGATTGGGCGGTCAGGCGTGTGCCATTGCGCCCGTTGAACAGAGCGCGGGCGGCATCCGCCTGGGTCGCATGCACCGGCCCGGCCTGCGCGGTACCCATGGGGCCGCGCAAGGCCAGCCAGCGTTCCAGCGCAGCGAGGGCGGTTTTGCCCACCGGCACGGTGCGGCGCTTGGAGCCCTTGCCCAGCACATGGGCCTCGGCGGCCTGCAGATCGACCCAGCCGCGTGCCTGGCTGCAGGCCTCCACGTCCAGGCCGATGAGCTCGCCCACGCGCAGGCCGCTGCCGTAGAGCAGCTCCACCATGGCGCAGTCACGCGCCTCCAGCCAGGGATCGTCATCGCTTTGAAAGTCGGCGAACTGCACCGCGTCGTCCACACCCAGCGCCTTGGGCAGCGGTTTAGGCGTTTTGGGGGAGCGCACGTCCTGCACCGGGTTGCTGGGAACCAGCCCCTGGCGCCCCAGCCAGGCATAAAAGCCGCGCCAGCCGGACAGAATGAGCGCAATGCCGCGCCCGCTGCGCCCGCCGCTGTGCATCTGTGCCACCCAGCGCCGCACGTGCGGGTTGCGCACGGCCAGCAGGTCCACAAGGGCTTGGGTCGCATAGGTTTGGAGCTTTTGAAGATCCAGCGCATAGAGCTCCACCGTGCGCGGGGCCAGGCGCTTTTCAACACGCACGTACGCCAGGTATTTTTCGACCAGCACGTGGCGTTCACCCGCCGGCCCGCCCGGCCCCACAACGGGGTGCAAAACCGGGTCGCACGGGACGCTCATGGGGCTGTCGCTAGACATGGGGCTAGCGCAGGCGCGACAGGGCCGCGCTGGCCATTTCGCCAATGCGGGCCAGGAAGTCGGTGCCCATGCCGCTGGTGAAGCGCTGGGCATCGCTGGAGGCCAGTACCAAGAGGCCAAAGGCCGGGGTGCTGGAGCCGCTGGGGCCTGCACGCAGGGGAATCAGCGCCAGCGAGGTGATGGCTGCCGGGTTGGCCAGCCAGCTCACCGACTCAAAGCCGGTGTTCAGGCCGCAAAAAGGCTCGGTCAGCGACGAGGCAAACAGCTTGACGTCTTCGCTCACGCCTTGGGCGTAGGGCTGGTCGGCATAGGCGGCAGCCACATCCCAGACGCGCAAACCGACCTGGGGCACGGCAAACTGCTGCGCAATGTCGTCGGTCATTTGCTGTGGCAACTGGGCCAGGTCGCCGCCCTGCAGCAGGCTGCCGGCCCAGCGCAGGATCTTGTCGGACAGCAGGACGTTGTCATTGCCGTTGCGCATCATCTCCATGATGCGCTGCTCCAGCAGCTTGATCTTCTCGCGCAGCATCTCGGCCTGGCGCTCCTGCAGGCTGACGGCGCGGTTGCTGTGCGGGCTGGTCAGCTGCACAGCAGCCAGCAGCTGGGCATGGCGCAAAAAGAAGTCTGGCGTGTTGGCCAGGTAATTGGCAATGTCGTCTTCGGTAATCGGGTTGGCCAGCGCGGAGTTGAGAATATTGCTCATGAAAACTCAATCGAAGTGAAGTGGGGAACGAATGCTTGCGCGAAGGGGTCAATCGGCCAGATTGTCGGGCAGCTCAATCTCGCCCTTGAATACCGTGGTGGCCGGGCCAGTCATCAGCACCGGGGCATCACCGCCGGCCCAGGCAATGGTCAGCACCCCGCCCCGCGTATGCACATCCACGCGGGTGTCCAGCAGACCCAGGCGAATGCCTGCGGCCACAGCGGCACAGGCGCCGGAGCCACATGCCAGGGTCTCGCCCACGCCGCGCTCGTACACACGCAAGTGGATGCTGTTGCGGGCTTGCACCTGCATAAAGCCCACATTGACGCCCTGCCTAAAGCGCGGGTTGGCTTGCACCTGCGGCCCCAAGGCAGCGACAGGCGCCGTGTCCACGTCATCCACCTGAATCACCGCATGCGGATTGCCCATGGACACGGCTGCCAGCAAGACCTCGGCATCGGCACCTTCCGGCAACACGGACCACTGGCCCCAGTTGCCTTGGGGCTGCAGTGTCAGACCACTGGCATCAAAAGGAATTTCAAGCGGGTCAAAGCGCGGTGCGCCCATGTCCACGGTGACACGGCCATCCGCTGTGAGCTGCGGCGCAATCACGCCCTTCATGGTCTGCACGCGCAGGGTGTCCTTGTCGCTCAGGCCACTGTCGCGCACAAAGCGGGCAAAGCAGCGCGCACCGTTGCCGCACTGCTCCACCTCACGCCCGTCGGCGTTGTGGATGATGTATTCGAAGTCAATGCCTGCAGCCGGTGAGGGGCGCACCGTCAAAATTTGGTCGGCACCCACGCCGAAATGGCGGTCACCCAGGAAACGGTAGTGGGCCGCCGTCAGGCCGAGGCGGCCATGGGTTTCGTCGAGCACGACAAAGTCATTGCCCGCGCCTTGCATTTTGGTGAACGGAATTCGCATGGCGGCAATTATCTGCGCATGGCGTTCCGGCAGCGGCTATGGGTGCCGCGCACCGCAAGAGAACAGCGGCACTTACGGCTTTTGGTTGCAAAATGCCCTGCATGCCCAGACCCTCTCAAATCCTCCAGCCTGAAGCCGGCCCCATCCCTGCACCCGCAGACTGGCAAACCGACGCGCCCGTCGCCATCCTGAATAATGTGCTGCGCCTGACCGCGCCCAACCCGGGCGTGATGACAGGCCCCGGCACCAACAGCTATCTGGTGGGCGATGCACACACCGGCTTTATCGCCATAGACCCTGGCCCGGCAGATGCCGACCATCTGCAGCGCTTGTGGCTGGCCGCCTGCTTTGCCGATGGCAGCGGTGGAAACATCCGCATGATTGTGTGCACCCACTCGCATCCGGACCACTCCCCCGGCGCCAAGCCCTTGCAGGCGCTGTGCGCGCAGGACGGCGGCAGCGAAGGTGCAGCGGATGGGGCTGCGTTGGCCGCTGCGCCCCCGATTCTCGGCCTGCCCTCTGCCGCAACCGCGCGCGCCGCCAGCGCGTTCACGCCGGACCGCGCCGTGCGGGACAGTGAGGTGTTGCAATTGACCGCAGCCAATGCCCACGCAGACGGCCACAGCCTGCGCGTGGTTTTCACCCCCGGCCATGCCGCCAACCACATCTGCCTGCTGCTCGAAGAAGACGGACTGCTGTTTTCCGGGGACCACATTCTGAACGGCAGCACCACGGTGATTGATCCGCCGGACGGCCACATGGGGCATTACCTGCATTCGCTGGATGTGCTGGCCGCGCAATGCAGCGCAATGGACGTACATTACATACTGCCTGCGCATGGCCATGTCATCCCCCATGCGCTGGCGGCCATTACCCGCCTCAAGGCCCACCGGCTGCAGCGCGAAGCCAAAATCGCAGCCGTGATGCAAACCAACCCCAACGGTAGCCTGGACCAGTGGCTGCCCCTGGCCTACGACGATGTGGATCCGCGCATCTGGCCCGTGGCCAAGCGTTCCCTGCTGGCCCATGTGGAACATATCCAGCAACTGCAAACCGCTGCAACCGAATCGAGCACCGCATGAGTACCTTTCAACGAGCCGCACGACCCGAAGGTCTGCCTCCCCGCGCCGAACGCCCGACCAGGACCGAGCCGGCCCGGCCTGCGTCCAACCGCGCCATCAAACGGGCTGCCTACGCCGCCAACAACCCGGTGGAAAACCGGCCGCCCCCAGGGGCCGCCGACCATCGCCCCGCCGCACCCTCCAAGGCCAAGCCCCGGAACCGCCCGCGCACCGTGGACCGGGACCCCAAGCCCGTCGCGATCGCCGAGAGCGAGGGCGAGCGCCTGTCCAAGCGCGTGATGGCACTCAAAGGCTGCTCGCGCACCGAGGCCGAGCAGTACATCGAGGGCGGCTGGGTCATGGTCAATGGCGTGGTGGTGGAAGACCCGCCGTTTCGCGTACTGCACCAAACCGTCACCATCGCCCCCGAAGCCACGCTGCTGAACACGGCCGATGTGACGCTGATCCTGAACAAGCCCTCGGGCTGGCTCGACGGCGTGGAAGAAGAGGATGATGACGAGGACGACGATGCGCCACCCGCAAGGGGCCGCAGTCGCAAGCCGCAGATACCGAACGCACGCACCCTGTTGACGGTTGCCAACCGCTACAGCAACGACCAATCGGACATACGCGCGCTCAAACGCCACTTTCTGCATCTCGAAGCCGATGTTCCTCTGGAAACCGGTGCCAGCGGTCTGGTGGTGTTCACGCAGGACTGGCGCACCACGCGCAAGCTCAGCGAAGACATGGGCTCCATGGAACACGAGCTGATTGTGGATGTCACGGGCGAGGTGCAACCCGAGGCGCTGCAAAAAATAGCCCGTGCGCTCAACGACGAGCGCAACCCGCTGCCCCAGGTCAAATTCAGCGTCAACAGTTCGTCGCCGGAACTGAGCAAGCTGCGCTTTGCCGTCAAAGGCGCGCATCCCGGTCTGATCGCCTATTTGTGTGGGAAAGCCGGCCTGGAGATACAGGCCATGCGCCGTATCCGCATCGGACGCATGGCGCTGACAGACCTGCCCGTGGGCCAGTGGCGTTTCTTGAGCGCCTACGAGAAGTTCTAAGCCCGCGCCGGGTGGCCCGCACATGGGCAACAACCCGCCGCCGGGCCGCCCCAAGGCGGGTTAGCCCCTTAGAGCCACAAGCGTCCGTCGCTGACGCGCCTTCCTGGGTGGTGGGCGAACGTGGGGGCTCCTATTTCAGGAGGCGATGTAGGTCTGCAGCTGGCTGATGGTGGCTTCCTGATCGGCAATGATTTCGTCCATGATGTCGCGGATGGAAATCATGCCCAGCACCTTGTCGCCATCCATCACCGGCAGGTGGCGAATCTTCTTCTGGCTCATCAGCGCCATGCAGTCTTCGGTGCGTGAATCGGCGGCTACGGTCAGCACCTTGGCGGTCATGATGTCGCCTACCCGCGTGTCTTTGGATGCCTTGCCCTGCAAGGCGATTTTGCGGGTGTAGTCGCGCTCGGAAAGAATGCCCACCAATTGCCCCTCGTCCATCACCATGAGCGCGCCCACATTGTGGTCGGCCAGCGTTTGCAAGGCATCAAACACACTTTCCTGCGGGTGAAGACTCCAGGGAGCGTCGGTGTTTTTGAGTAGTGCGCGAACGGCTCGCATGGTGCCTCCTTTATGCAATTGATCGATGAATCAACCATACTCCAAAAAGGGTGGCAAAAGTGTGAAGCCCACCGATAAGCCGGATTCTGTGCATGGGGGTTTCCCCTCATGTGACCACCATTAATCTGGGCCGTCGGTCACCCGAGCGGCTCAATGCTACCTACCCGCACACTCCGGGGGCCCCGTCAACGTGTGCCTACTTGGTATTGCTGCGCGTAGAGATTGCCCGTTTCACCCAGATCGGACCCATTGCGGGGTCTGATCTGACTCGTCTCTGTTGCTCTAATCCTCACCTGAGGGCCTCCCACTTGCGTGGTCGACTTGTCGGTGGACAGCCGTTAGCTGCTACGCTGCCCTATGCAGTCCGGACGTTCCTCCAGTGCTCTGTTTCCAGAATTGCACCAGCGGTGGTCTGGCGGGCTTCACACCCCGATTATCAGGCCTGAACGCCGGCTGCATATCCATATACCGGAATCAGTTGAATAACTGCCCCACAATGGCGCCACAAACACCCACCCAGGAGTCACCCATGAGCTTTGACAACGTTCTGCAAACCATCGGCAACACGCCGCATATCCGCATCAACCGCCTTTTCGGCGACACCCACAAGGTGTACGTGAAGTCCGAGCGCTCCAACCCCGGCGGCTCCATCAAGGACCGCATTGCGCTGGCCATGGTCGAAGCGGCAGAAGCCAGCGGTGAGCTCCAACCCGGCGCCACCATCATCGAACCCACCTCCGGCAACACCGGCGTCGGCCTGGCATTGGTGGCTGCCGTCAAGGGCTACAAACTGATTCTGGTGATGCCCGACAGCATGTCCATTGAGCGCCGTCGCCTGATGCTGGCCTATGGTGCCAGCTTTGATTTGACGCCGCGCGAAAAAGGCATGAAGGGCGCCATCGCCCGCGCCCAGGAACTGGCCGCAGCCACGCCCGGCGCCTGGGTACCGCAGCAGTTTGAAAACCCCGCCAACATCGACGTGCATGTGCGCACCACGGCGCAGGAAATCCTCAAAGACTTCCCCAATGGCGTGGACGTCATCATCACCGGCGTGGGTACCGGCGGCCATCTGAGCGGTGTGGCCACGGTGCTCAAGGCCCAATGGCCTAACCTCAAGGTGTATGCGGTGGAGCCCACGGCCTCGCCCGTGATCTCCGGCGGTGCGCCCGCACCCCACCCCATCCAGGGCATCGGTGCCGGCTTTATACCCAAGAATCTGTTGACCGCGTTGCTCGATGGCGTGATCCAGGTGGACGCCGAGCCGGCCCGTGAATACGCCCGCCGCAGTGCGCGTGAAGAAGGTCTGCTGGTCGGCATTTCCAGTGGCGCCACGCTGGCTGCCATCGCGCAAAAGCTGCCCGAGATTCCCGCCGGCGCTACCGTGCTGGGCTTTAACTACGACACGGGCGAACGCTACCTGTCGGTGGAAGGCTTTTTGCCGGCTTAAAGCGCAGCAAACCCATCTGGCGGGTGTTGCACTGAAGAGGCAGTGCGGCATCCGGCAGATTGTTTACTTGAAGTGCCGGTGCGCCGCTGCTGCGAAGCACCGGCTTGTCTCACACGGAGTGTAGACCCAGCATATTGCCTTCGGTGTCGACCACCAGGGAGATCCACCCATACTGGCCTATGGACATCTTGGGCTTCTGCACCCGGCCACCCGCTGCCAGCACACGCCCCTCCTCCACCGCACAATCCGCACACGAGAAGTACACCAGCGTGCTATTGCCACCCGCCTTGAAGCCGTCCATATGCACCAGCGCGCCACCGGCGCCGTAGTGTTCCATGGAAGAGGGGAAAGCCAGCATCTGCGGGCCGCCGCCTTCCAGCGGCTGCATTGTGATCTGGAACACGGCCTCATAAAACGCGCGGGCACGCGCGATATCGTCCACATAGATTTCAAACCAGCCAACCGGGTTTTTCATCTGCTTCTCCTTTCGCATAGTCATTGTTGAGGGGCCCCTGTATCTTGTTGTTTTCGGCAATATAGGAGGAGTACAGGCCGACTGTCCAGCGCCGGGCAGCAGCACGTATCATTGCCCACTGCTTGATCACCACGAGCCCGCACACATGATCCGCCTAACCGAACTCAAACTCCCCCTCTCCGCCGTGCCGGTCTCCGCACGCCGCGCCTCTGACGCCCCTTCAGAAACCGAGGAAGACCGCGCCCCGGTCGCGCACCCGATTGCCGCCCTCACCCGGCTGGCCGCGCAGGCGCTGAAGGTGGACACGGCGGCCATTGCAAGCCTGCATGTGTTCAAGCGCAGCTTTGATGCGCGCAAGTCGGAGCTGGTGGTGGTTTATATCGTCGACGTCGCGGTAGCGCCGGAACTAGAAAGCACTCTGCTGGCGCAACAGAGAGGCAACCCGCACATCCTGGCCACGCCCGACATGGCCTACCAGTTGGTGGCGCAGGCCCCGGCTACCCTGGCCCTGCGCCCGGTGGTGGTGGGCTTTGGTCCCTGCGGCATGTTTGCGGCGCTGGTGCTGGCGCAAATGGGTTTCAAGCCCATCGTGCTGGAGCGCGGCAAGACCGTGCGCCAACGCACCCAGGACACCTGGGGCCTGTGGCGCAAGAAGGAACTCAACCCCGAGAGCAATGTGCAATTCGGGGAAGGCGGCGCCGGCACCTTCTCGGACGGCAAGCTGTGGAGCCAGATCAAGGACCCGCGCTTTCTGGGCCGCAAGGTCATGGACGAGTTCGTCAAAGCCGGTGCGCCGTCCGAAATTTTGTATGAGGCGCACCCGCACATCGGCACCTTCAAGCTGGTCAAGGTGGTGGAGAACCTGCGTGCGCAGATCATCGCCCTGGGCGGCGAGGTGCGCTTTGAACAGCGCGTGGTCGATGTGCACTTGCAGCCCGCCGCAAATGGACACCAGTTGGTCGGCCTGCAGGTGCTGGACGTGGCCCGCAACGAGACCTACACCCTGCCCGCCGACCATGTGGTGATGGCCCTGGGCCACAGCGCGCGCGACAGCTTTGCCATGCTTTACGAGCGTGGCGTGGCCATGCAGGCCAAGCCCTTCTCGGTGGGATTCCGCATCGAGCATCCGCAAAGCGTGATCGACGCCGCCCGCTGGGGTCGCCACGCCGGCCACCCCATGCTGGGTGCGGCCGACTACAAGCTGGTGCACCATGCCGCCAACGGCCGCGCCGTTTACAGTTTTTGCATGTGCCCCGGCGGCACCGTGGTGGCTGCCACCAGCGAGCCCGGCCGCGTGGTCACCAATGGCATGAGCCAGTATTCGCGCAACGAGCGCAACGCCAACGCCGGCCTGGTGGTGGGCATCGACCCGCCAGACTATCCGCAGGACGAAGCCGCGTTTGTGCAGGCGTTCGGAGAAGACAAGGGCCGCCTGTACGCGCAGGAAGCCGCCGCAATGCGCGCGCAGGACCCCAAGGCCGCCCACCCGCTCTCCGGCATCGCCCTGCAACGCCAGTTGGAAGCCGGTGCCTATGTGCTGGGTGGCAGCAGCTACGAAGCGCCTGGCCAACTGGTGGCCGATTTCCTGGCGGGCAAACCCTCCACGGATTTCGCCAGCGTGCTGCCCTCCTACAAACCCGGCGTCAAACTCGGTGACCTGGCCCCCAGCCTGCCCGCCTATGCGATTGACGCCCTGCGCGAAGCGATTCCCGTGTTCGGCAAAAAGATACGCGGCTTCGACATGGCCGACGCGGTGCTCACCGGAGTCGAGACCCGCACCTCCTCACCCCTGAAAATCCCGCGTGGCGAAGACCTGCAAAGCACCAATGTGCGCGGCCTGTATCCGGCCGGTGAAGGCGCCAGCTATGCCGGCGGCATTCTGTCGGCGGGGGTCGATGGCATCAGGGTGGCAGAGGCTTTGGGGCGGGATGTGGCGGGGGCTTCACAAGGCTTATTGAAGGCATAGGTTGAACCGGCTTGGCCGTTGTCGCCGAGCTGAATTTATGGCCTGCGGGTGCGCTCAACGGCGTGAGCGGCCTGGATTGGCGGAAGTCTCTGGTGCGGCGAAAGCGGGTACTGGTGGGCGCCCGCTTCAGAGCAGCCCATTCACCCATAGCTGGGGCTAATTCCAACGTGGCCTAAACCACCATTAATTGATGCGTTCCGGTACCGCGTAGTTGTCGATTACGCCAATAAGCACCGGAGCTTTATTGCCTGAGCTATCCACGTCATAGTGCAAATCACCGTTGCTGCTGTTTTAGTGGATGTACTGATTGATTTCGGCAGTCGTTATCGCATCCAACTCAGCGTTTTCCATCAGTGCAGCCATGAGCAGTGCTATAAAGAATCCGATAGCACATACCACATATAAAAAGCCAAAATTTAGATTTATTGGAAATTTTATCAAAAATATAAAATTTCAAAAGACAAATTAAACTTGTTGACAAATTAGAAAATGCCTATATTTTATTTTCATGATAGCCTGCATTCTACTTATGTTGAGCGCCAATGAATTGAGATACTTCCGAACAGTCACCGTCATGCGTAAGTTTCTCAAGTAAAATAGCAACCTTTGCGTTATCAATTAACTCTGAAGGAATTTTTTCAAAAATATATTCGTTGAAAAAATACTGAAAATACTTTGTTATTTTCTCGAAAGGGATCTTTACTGGTTCTGCACCCGAAACATGGACTGGATTTTTCGCCGTTTGAAGTATCGCTATTGGTGGACCTTTAAAGTACCCATGATAAGAAGTGCAACTCCTGCAATCCAAATAGGGCTCAGAAGTACTTGCCCAACGCCAATAGTATTCTGGCATATTTGAATGCAACGCTTGGCCAATCAAGTTCATGCAATAGAGGCAACACATAAAGTCACTCAAACTGTGATACTTATTTCTATATGTTGAACCAAGGATGTAATGTGCCGTCCTTCCGCATAGCATTCCAAATGATCCATTTAACGAAATTTCTGTCTTTGATGATTTGGCAAAAACCGCGGCATCTTCACGATAATATTTTGGAAAATAGCTAGATGGCATAATTGGCTTATAAATTTAGAATATTTTTCGAATGGATTTTGCTGAAATTCGTGTTAACAATTCTATCCAAACGTCCCCATCCATTTCAACTAGAGCGCCTGTTTTAAAAACCTCTTCTGAATTGAAGTCTTTAATTACACGAGTAGGCAGTTTTTCCAAAACTGGTTCGCACATGACAATGTAGCACTCGGAACCCATCCGAATTAGCTCAATATGACTCAGTCTCTCTTGGTAACCGAGGTTGGTCTTATCATCAATAAATGCCGAATGTCGGGTTATACGCATCATGCGCATTCCATCGTGTTTGATTGTTTCATCCTGCCAAGCACGAAGAAATACGATGTTATCTGCCCTGACTGAGCCCCATGACCATCTTGTATTGCTCAATGACGCACCTAGCCATTCAAAGAATTGTGTCTGCGTCATAGCTGGGGTCCAAACCGCTCAAAAAATGATTTCAAAGCTGGGATTCTTGGCCCATCAGGTTTATAGCGTGACAGATTTGGTATCGCCAACATTCGAATTCCAGAACTCAGTTCCCATGCATACAGCGTGCTGAGTGTTCCACCCCAACCTGACGACATCTGTTCACCTTCCCCCAGACCCATCGCACGAGCGAGTGGTCTCGCAAGAGTTACCGCATGTGTTAACAAAACCTTGGTCCCCGCTTGTTTCATGATCTGTTGGTGTACTGGCCAGCATGCCATAGCCAGTTGAACACCGCTCATACCGGTGCGGGATTCAAGGACTTGTGCTGTGGGTGACCTTGAAAATATGAAGTTTCCTATGGGGGTTTCACAGAGCAACGATCTTCCCTTCTGACTATCTCCATTGGCTATTGTGGTGAAAAGAGATTGTCCGGCTCGTTGTATTGGGGCCATCCCAGGTAAGTGCCCCTTCCACCTTTCATCGAGATACCCGTTTTCCACTATCTCATTGCGTCGCAATCGATTTATGTCCCACTCAACTGTCAGAGTGTCATGTAGCTCCTGTCTGCCAGCGGTTTCACCTGGGTTAAATCCAAGAAAATAAATTGGGGAATTTCCTTCGATTGTGTACCCTGGTGAGTAAAGCAGTCTTCCGCTTGAATTTACTATGCTTTTTGGGAGTACTGATTCGCATGTATTTGCGATGCGATTTAACTTTTCTGTGAGACTCATTGTGTTTATCTCCCTGTAATTTGTGATTTGAAAATTAATTAATCCACATGGCTTTAATCATAGTTTCTGATTCTAAATCCACGACTATGCAAGTATTCAGATATCGAGACATTTGCTTAACTATTGGCTTTCCAGCGTCACTTGCCAACTCTTTGCGTGACTTCTTGTCAAACGTAATACGATTTACCTCTTGCGTTTTTTCTCTACGCCCGTCGTCCAACAGCCAATTCACGATCAAAAGAGGGATGCAACGCTGCTACACTCTAATACTTGCATGCTTCGTATAGTTCATTTATAACTCCTTTAATGGAATCATTGATCTCAAAGTTGAATTCTTTACTCTACGTAGACTTTTTAATACCTTGAATGTCGTCTAACCATTCGTCTTCCATAATGCAGTTCAATCCGTAAAGCTCATGATCTTCAAATGCAATGCCAAACGGAGTATAGTTGCGACGTACACATTCTATTATTTCGGCTGTAGCGCCTTTTTGCACATAAAACTTTTCAATTACATGATGGGCTGATTCATTTAGCATATTTCTATACCAATACAGTGGATCAGCGACAATTGATGAAATTCGCCCCAAAGGTGAAAGTGCATGGTCATAATCTTGATTTGATTGGTCTAGCATGGTTAACTGGGTTGCTATAGCCTTCACGTCTAGTGTGTGCCATGAACGACCGACATTAACAAAATCCTTAATTGGGTATTCGTTTGGTTCTATTGCTCCATCATCTTCCGGTTCAGTACCTAAGTTGGCCCATTGCGGTGGAGTGAAGTCAAAAAAGTGTGTGTCCCAAAATATTGCGGAGCCGCCAAGCAAGAGAAAAAGTCTATTTAACAATGTTTCTCTCGAGATATTTATGCTGTCGCATACTGCTTCTAATAGCTCGGACACTGCTGGTTCAAGCGCCAAAGAAATCGTCTTTGGTTGCTCGACAGATGCAAATAAAACTTTTAAATGTGCATTGATAAATCGCCTTGCACGGTCTGAGTTTTTGTGTAGAAGTTCCTTCTGGATGCGTGGCAGTTCAACTTCAAGCGCACGACTTATCAGTGAGTCTCTTCGCATACATGCTTCGTCAGTCCGCTTGTTTAGTGCGTCCAGAATTGGGGCATGGATGCGTACGGTGATCTTGGATCTTGTTTCGATGTTGGATTTGGTCATGTGGAAATTTTAAGGCACTTGCCGCAAAAAAACAAAGCAACTGCCCTTCAAAATAGTAGGCATATGCTTTTTATTAACAAAAATCATTAAGAAATATTTAAAATAGTTAAAAACTATTGTAAAAACTGTGATTCCGAAATTTCACATTTTTACTTTCAACAGGAGCAAAAAGGCTGGGTGATATCAGTCTAAAGTTGCTGCCACAGACGGTTTTTTGCACGCTCCGGGTGATCAACTTGAGGGAAGTGTTGCTAGTCTGTCGGCTGTCCAAGTCTTAGCCAAAGGACAGGTTTAGCGCGAGCAAATCGTAAAGTCGTATGACTGGAACCAGCCCGCCACAGTCACCCACCCAAGCCCAGCCCACCTACCACCCAGGCAGGCTGTTCTACCCGTGAGCGTGACCCAGACTGCGCGGGTTACGCCACCCATTAAAAGGGGCCTTTCGGCCCCTTTCTCACACCGGTGCGTTTTGCAACGCCGCAATCCGCTCTTCAATCGGCGGGTGGGTGCTAAAGAGTTGGCCGATGCCACCGGCAATGCCCATGGCAGCAACGCTCTTGGGCAACTCGCCGGGGGTCATACCACCCAGACGGGCCAAGGCGTTGACCATGGGTTGCTTGCGGCCCAGCAACTGGGCGGAGCCGGCGTCGGCGCGGAACTCGCGCTGGCGCGAGAACCAGGCCACCACGATGGCCGCGGCAAAGCCCAGCACGATGTCGAGCACGATGGTGCTGACCATGTAGCCGATGCCGGGGCCGCTGCTGCGTTCGTCACCCTTGCGCAAAAAGCTGTCCACGGCGTAGCCAATGACGCGGCTCAGAAACACCACAAAAGTGTTCATCACACCCTGAATCAAGGTCATGGTGACCATGTCGCCATTGGCGACGTGGGCGATCTCGTGGCCGATGACGGCCTCGATTTCTTCGCGCGTCATGCCCTGCAGCAAGCCGGTGGAGACGGCCACCAGGGCCGAGTTCTTGAAGGCGCCAGTGGCAAAGGCGTTGGGCTCACCTTCAAAAATGCCGACTTCGGGCATGCCGATGCCCGCCTTGTCGGCCAGCTTGCGCACGGTGTCCACGATCCAGGCCTCGTCGGCATTGCGCGGCTGTTCAATCACCTGCACGCCCGAGGTCCACTTGGCCATGGGCTTGCTGATCAAGAGGGAGATGATGGCTCCGCCAAAGCCCATGATCAAAGCAAAGCCCAGCAAGGCGCCCAAGTTCAGTCCGCTGGAGGTGAGGTAGCGGTTCACGCCCAGCAGGCTGGCCACAATGCCGAGCACGGCGACGACCAGCACATTGGTCAGGACAAAAAGAAGTATGCGTTTCATGGTTTCCTCAAAAAGCAGCGCGTTCTCGCGCGTTACTGCGGATGGTAGGGCTTAAGGGGCCGGATTCAAGAATGGGGACAGAAGCGCATACGGAATTTATGGGCTTTGGCGCGGTGCGCGGAACACGCTGCTGTCGGCATAAAAGGCGCTGTCTTCGTTTTCCGCCCACCAACCCGGCACACCCAGCACCGGAAGATTGGCAAAGGGCTTGCGGGCCAGCCGTTCGGCACTGAGTTCCGCAGCCAGCCAGGCATCCACATCCGCCAAGTCCCTGCTGGGTTCCTGCACGCGAAAAACGTGGGCGGTGATGGGCTTTCTGGGAAACACCAGCTTTTCGGTCAACGCATGGCCAAACAGGATGAGTTGCGCATCGGCCCACAAGGGCCGCAGGGTCATAAACAGGCTTGTCCAGTCTTTGGTCAGCAGGGCTTCCCACAGGGCATCCGGTGCTTGCAGCAGCGCTGCATTTTCGTCAAACAACGTCAGCGCATCACGTGCAGGGCCGCGTTGGGGCTGAATGCCGCTGCGCTGGATTTGCGCCGCCTGCAACGCGTTCAAACGGACCTTGGTGTGCGGGAAGTGCATCCAGGCCAGGCCGTTGAAAAAGTCATGCAGGCCATCGCGTGTGGGCACGCAGCCTGCGTCAAAAATGTGCTGCTCGTAGGCGGAGCCTGCGGGCAGTTCAGCCTGCGGAATAAAGCGTTTGGGTGCGCGCTGCACGGCATTCAGCGCATCGGCCACCGACAGGCCGGCCGCCACGCGCTGCGCGATCGCCTCGCCGGGATCGCGCCAGGGCTTTAGCCAAGGGGCATCCCAGTCAATGCCCTCTAAACCATGCGCCACGCCAGGGGCTCGCCGCCGGCCAGGGGCTTGAGTTGGGCCTCGCCAAAGGCGTAGCTTTCGGGCGGTGTCCAGCTTTCGCGCTGCAGGGTGATGGTGCCCTGGTTGCGCGGCAGGCCGTAAAAGTCGGCGCCATGGAAGCTGGCAAAGCCTTCGAGCTTGTCCAGCGCACCTGCTGCGTCAAAGGCCTGTGCATAGAGCTCCATGGCTGCGTGTGCGGTGTAGCAACCGGCGCAGCCGCTGGCATGTTCCTTGAGGTGTGCCGCGTGCGGCGCGCTGTCGGTACCCAGGAAGAATTTGGCGCTGCCGCTGGTGGCGGCTTGCACCAAGGCTTGGCGGTGCGTTTCGCGCTTGAGCACGGGCAGGCAGTAGTAATGCGGGCGTATGCCCCCCACAAAAATCGCGTTGCGGTTGTACAGCAGATGGTGGGCGGTCAGCGTGGCGGCGGTCAATCCGTCAGCGTCCCGCACGTACTGCGCAGCCTCTTTGGTGGTGATGTGTTCAAACACGATCTTCAACCCGGGGAAGTCGCGGCGCAGCGGAATCAGCTGCTGGTCGATGAACACGGCCTCGCGGTCAAAGAGGTCGATGTCGGGTGAGGTCACCTCGCCGTGCACCAGCAACAACATACCGGCGCGCTGCATGGCTTCGAGTGTCTTGTAGGTCTTGCGCAGGTCGGTCACACCCGCGTCGCTGTTGGTGGTGGCGCCTGCCGGGTAGAGCTTGGCAGCCACCACACCGGCGTCTTTGGCGCGCTGGATTTCGTCGGCGGGCAGGTTGTCGGTGAGGTACAGCGTCATCAGCGGCTCAAACGCCAAGCCGGCGGGTACGGCAGCGCGTATGCGCGCGGCGTAGGCCAGCGCCTGCTCGGCAGTGGTCACCGGCGGCTTCAGGTTGGGCATGATGATGGCACGGCCGAACTGGGCGGCGGTGTGCGGCACCACGGTGTCCAGTGCTGCGCCATCGCGCACATGCAAATGCCAGTCGTCGGGGCGGGTGATCGTCAGGGTGTTGGTGGGGGTGGGGGTTGCGGTCGTCATGCCGCTATTGTCCCCGCAGTTGTGCCGCTGGCCAGATGTTCCCACAGCGCCTGCGCCGCGCTTTTGTGGGTTTTTCCGTTGCCCCGGGTGCCTTCCTTGCCGGAAGACCGTTCGCGGTAGACGCGTATTTCCATTTTGGCCTGCAGGGAGGGCATCTGGGGCGGCGCGGCGCTGACCAGTTTTTTGGCACGCAACTCCTTGCGGATGGCGCTTTGCGGCAAAAAGGCAATGCCGTGGCCTTCGAGTGCCATGGCCTTGAGTCCTTCGGCCATATCGGTTTCATAGACACGCTCCAGGTGCATGGCCACACCTGCGTCTTTGAGCACCATATCCACCACCTGGCCGAGGTAGGCGCCTGGCGCGTAGCCCAGATAGGGCAAGGGCGCATCCTGCCGGCCCGGCAACTGGAATTGCGGTTGGCCGTTGGCATCCGCGCGTGAAAACGGGGCCACGATTTCCTCGCCCAGGCTGACCATTTCATAACGGGCGCTGTCAAACTGGAAGGGCTGGGACTGGTGGTGGTAGGCGATCAACAGGTCGCAACTGCCCTCCACCAGACGCATCACGGCGTCGTGCACGTTGAGCGCAATCAAGCGGCTCTTGATGCTGCCAAAGTCCTGCCGCAAGCTGGTCACCCAGGCCGGGAAGAAAGTAAAGGCCAGGGTGTGCGGCACTGCAAACTCGATGAAGTCCTGCCCGGCAGATGCGTGGCCGCGCAGCATGGCCCGGGTGCTTTGCAAAGATTGCAGCATTTCCAGCGACTGGTCGTACAGCGTCTCTCCCGCAGGCGTGAGCCGGGTGGGATAGGAGCTGCGGTCCACCAGATCGGTGCCTGCCCAGGCCTCGAGCGACTGGATGCGCCGCGAAAACGCGGGTTGGGTGACATGCCGCAACTGGGCAGATCGGCTGAAACTGCGTGTTTCTGCCAGTGACACAAAGTCTTCAAGCCATTTGGTTTCCATGCGGAATTATGCGTTTTTGGGATGGCGCTTGGGCACTCCTTGTCTGACCACCCCATTGCCGCAAATCGACAACCCTTCCGACCATCCATCCCTGCATGCAGGCACTAAACCGCCATCCCCTCTTCGGTGCTCTGCTGCAAATTCCACATCTGGGCATAGCGCCCACCCTGGCTCAGCAGGCCTGCGTGTGTGCCACGCTCGATGATGCGACCGGCATCCATCACCAGAATTTCATGCGCATCCACCACGGTCGAGAGCCGGTGGGCAATCACCAGCGTGGTCTTGTTGTGCGCCACGCTTTGCAGCTCGGCCTGGATGGCGCGCTCGTTGGCCGAGTCCAGCGCTGAGGTGGCCTCGTCAAAAATCAGCACGGGCGGGTTCTTGAGCAGGGTGCGGGCAATGGCCACCCGCTGCTTCTCGCCCCCCGACAACTTGAGCCCGCGCTCTCCCACCATGGTGTCGTAGCCCTTGGGGGTGGAACTGATGAACGCGTGGATATGGGCCGCCTTGGCAGCCGTCTCCACCACGTCCCGACCACAGCCGGGGCGGCCGTAGGCGATGTTGTATTCCACCGTGTCGTTGAACAGCACGGTGTCCTGCGGCACGATGCCGATGGCCTGGCGCACCGAGGCCTGCGTCACCTGCTTGATGTCCTGGTTGCCAATCAGGATACGCCCCTGCTGCACGTCATAAAAGCGGTACAGCAGGCGCGCCATGGTGGACTTGCCGGAACCCGAGGGCCCGACCACCGCCACCGTCTTGCCGGGGGGGATTTCAAAGCTGATGTCGTGCAGGATGGTGCGCGCGGGCTTGTCCTTGGCGGCACCGGCACTGCCTGCGGGGTCGTAGGAAAAGGTGACATGGTCGAAGCGCACCGCAGCGTCCCCTGCCGCCAATTGCAAGGGCAGCGCGCCGGGCACATCGGCAATCTCGCGCTCGCGCTCCATCAGGGTGAACATTTTTTCCAGGTCGGTCAGGCTTTGCTTGATCTCGCGGTAGATCACGCCCAGAAAGTTCAGGGGGATGTAGAGCTGGATCATGAAGGCGTTGACCATCACCAGGTCACCCAGCGTCATGCGCCCGTCCACCACACCCTGCGTGGCACGCGCCAGCATGGACACCAGAGCAATGGCGATGATGAGTTGCTGCCCGGTGTTGAGGATGCTCAGCGTGGTCTGGCTTTTGACGGCGGCGCGGCGGTAGCGCTCCAGGTTTTCGTCGTAACGCGTGGCCTCGAATTCCTCGTTGTTGAAGTACTTGACGGTTTCGTAGTTCAGCAGTGAATCGATGGCGCGGCTGTTGGCGTTGGAGTCCAACTCGTTCATCTTCTTGCGGTACTGGGTGCGCCACTCGGTCACGCTGATGGTAAAGGTGATGTAGATCACCAGCGCGGTGATGGTGATCCAGGCAAACCAGATATCAAACTTCACCGCCAGCAAGCTCAGCACCAGGGTGACTTCGATCAGCGTGGGGATGATGCTGTAGAGCGAGTAGCTGATGAGCGAATGCACACCGCGCGTGCCACGCTCGATGTCGCGCGTCATGCCACCGGTCTGGCGCTCCAGGTGGAAGCGCAGGCTCATGGCGTGCAGGTGGCGGAACACTTGCAGCGAGAGGCTGCGCGCCGCGCCCTCGGTGGCCTTGGCAAACACCAGCTCGCGCAGCTCGGTGAACAGCGAGGTGGACAGGCGCAGCGCACCGTAGCCCACCAACAGCGCCACCGGCACCACCAGCACGGCGGACGGGTCACCGGGTTTGAGGGTCATGGCATCGACCAGGTTTTTCAGCAGCAGCGGCACGCCCACATTGGCCATCTTGGCGCCGACCATGAAGCTGAGTGCGGCCATCACGCGCCACTTGTAGGCCCAGAGGTAGGGGAAGAGACGACTCAGGGTATCCCAGTCGCTATGGGCTTTGGCGGGCGCGGCACTGGCTACGGGCAAGGGAACAGGAGTGGCGGCAGGGCCAAAAGAACGCATGGAGGACAATTCAGGTTAGTTAAACCCTTTGATTGTGCCTATGTCCCGTAACTCCAGCGACGCAGCGGTCGCCTTGCCCACCGACCAGGAACTGGTACTCAAGGTCATCCCCATGCCCGGTGACTGCAACCCCAACGGCGATATCTTTGGCGGCTGGGTGATGGCGCATGTGGATCTGGCGGGCTCGGTGCAACCGGCGCGCTTCACCCGGGGCCGCATGGCCACCGTTGCCGTGAACGAATTTGTCTTCAAGCAGCCGGTGCGCGTGGGCGATATTCTGAGCTTCTTCTCCAAGGTGGTGCGCATAGGCCGCACCTCGATTACGGTCAAGATTGAGGTCTATGCGGAACGCCACTCCGAGCAGGGCGTCTACGCCAAAGTGACCGAGGCACTGCTGACCTATGTGGCGATTGACGAGCAGGGCAAGCCGCGCGAAATCCCTAAGGACGACACGCCTAAGACCAGCTCAGCGGATTGATCCGGTAGTAGGTGCGCAGTTCACTGAACAGCTGGGGGTGCAACGCGGCCAGCTCCGCCGCGCGCTCAAAAAAGAGCTCGCTGCACACGGCAAAAAACTCGGCCGGGTCGGTCGCCGCATACGCACCGATCAAGCCCTCTTGGCCTATTTCGAGGCGCTGACGCAAGGCGTCAAACGCAGCCTGCATCACGGCTGACCAGCAGCGGTAGGCCTGCCGGTTCTTCAACAGGGGGGCGCCGTTGGCGTAACCCTTGGCTTGGTCCAGCTGGTGGGCAAACTCATGGATCACCACATTGCTGCCGTCAGCCGGGTTGGCAGCACCCTGCTGCACGTCGGACCAGGACAGCAGCACCTGACCCTGAGACCAGCTCTGTCCGGCCAGGCCGCGCGCGACTTCACTGTGCACACCGTCGACGCCGACCTGGTGCTCCCGCGCGACAAAGGCGCCGGGGTAGAGCAGGATGCGCTGCAACTCCGGGTAGTAGTCCCGCCGCGCACCCAGCAAGGGCATGCAGGCGAACGCGGCCACCATGACGCGCATGTCATCGGTTATCTGCAAGCCGGCACAGCCCAGAAAGGGCTTCTCGGCCAGAAACACCAGCATGTCCTGGCGCAAGCGCAATTGCAGGTCCGCAGGCAGGCACGCGTAGAGCGGCACACGCTGGCGCAGAATGCCGCGCCAAGCCGCAGGGAACACACCCGCCCGCAGACGACTGCGCCGCCAGCGCGTCCACAGCGGTTGCGTCATCAACCAGACCACCGCCACCACGGCGCAGGCCACCAACGCGTAAAAAGCCATTGCCGAGGTTTGCATAGACCCCGCAGGTGGGCGCTTGGACGACGAATGCAAGGCGCAGCGGGTCGCCGCCACCAACATTCGCAGGACTATCAGGCTCCGCATGTAAACAAACGGTAAACACGGTCAACGAGGGGGCGCTTTACGCGTTGTGGTTACAAGCCCTTGGAAATCCCGGGGCTCGCTTGAGACGGTCGAAGCTACAGCGACTGTCGTTTTGTAAGTGAGAACCCCATGTTGACCATCAAGTCCCTGATCGCCGCCACCCTGTTGTCCGGCGTTGCTGCCTTGTCCTTCGCTGCGACTCCTGAAGCCCCTAAGGCTGCTCCTGCAGCTTCCGCCGCGACCGACGCTGCTGCCAAGCCCGCCATGAAAAAGCACGCTAAAAAGCACGCCAAGAAGATGAAGGCTGCTCCTGCTGCTGACATGGCGCCTGCCAAGTAATCAGTAACTTCTGCTTCTGACGAGGGTACCTGGGTAACCAGGTACCCTTTCTTCATTTTGGAGCCCCGCACATGGAAATAGATCCCCTCGAATTGCTGGAGTCCGCCAAGGCCCCGCCGGAAAAAGCCCGGCTGGCCTGGCTCAATCCGGCAGTGGCCATTACCGTGGCGCTGTTAGCCACGTTCATGGGCATCTGCAAGGTCAAGGACGACAACATCGTGCAGGGCATGCAAGCGGCCCAGGCCGACAAGATTGACCACTGGGCCTTCTACCAGGCGCGCAATCTCCGCGAAGAGATCGCCAAGGCGACCCTGGTGCAACTGAAGATACAAGCGCTCGCCGCCACAGCAGCACAACAGCCGCTGTACGAGGAGCAAATCAACAGCTACGCCACGCTGGCCAAGGAGCAGGCCGCCAAAAAGGAGGAGCTCAAGGCGCAGGCGGAAGCCGACCAGAAGACCTACGATGCGCTGAACTTCCGCGACGACCAGTTTGATTTGTCCGATGCCAGCATTGCCATCGCCATTGCGCTGCTGGCGGTGGCCTCACTGACGCAACTGCCCTGGCTATTTGCCATTGCTCTGGTGCCCGCGGTTTTTGGCATGGCCATGGGTGTGGCAGGCCTGGCTGGTCTGGGCCTGCACCCGCAAACCCTGATTCGCCTACTCAGCTAAGACCACGAAAAAACACAGCACGCCGTGCAGCGCAGGCTATTCGTAGCGGAAGTCTTTGTGGCAGGCTTTGCAGCTGTTGGTCACCGCATCCACCGCACGCTGCACTGGCTCCAGCTCACCGCCCTGCGCCGCCAGCAGCAGTGCATGCACACTGGACTGGTATTTTTCCTGTGCCTGTTTGAAGGCATCCGGTTGGCTCCAGACGGCGGGTTTTGAATGCGTGGGCGGGTAGTTTCCGTCGGCCGGGAAGTAGACCCACGGCTTGGTAGCCAGCTTGTCCAGATCCTGCACCAGGGCCACGAACGCATCCTGCTTGAATTCCTTGCGACCACTGGCCATCAGTCCAATGGGCTCCATGGCACGGGTAAATTGCTTGAACAGCGCACGCCGTTTGGTCAGCACCTGGTCCGGGTGCGTGTCCTTGATGGGGTCAAAGCAGGCGCTCAGCCCCAGGCACAGCAGCAGGCAGGCTGCCATCTTCATCTCAAGGCGCACAACAGTCCCTGAGGTAGGTGCTGGCGAACCACACCAGCACGCCACAAAAAGCCACGGCCAAGCCACAGATCGCCAACAGGCGGCCAAACCGGGGTTTGTATTCCTTGGGTTCCATGGTCAATCCCGCGCCGGGCAGCCGCAAGCGGGATTGGGCCCCTGGGGGCAGCGAACCACGTGGCGTGGGGAAGTGAGGGGCTTATTCATGGGCTAATGGCACGGCGCTGGCTCACGGCTTCGGCACTGTTGACACAGGCCAGGTCTTGAAAATCGGGGCCGGCAATGCGCAGGGTCTTGGCATCTTCAAACAAAATTTCACTGGGCGGCGCGAAGCCCAACATGGCACGGTCGTTGGCAAAACCCTGCCAATCGAACCGGTTCTGCTGCACCGTGCCGTCCAGCGCACCGTTGATCGACTTGATCTTCACACGGTCCGTTCCATGCAAATACGAAACCGAAAAACTCCCAAAAGGCGCATTGCAGTCGTATCGCTCCAGCTTGGTCGGCGGCGGAATCAGGCTGCCGTTGTGCACCGCGCTGATACCAATGCTCCCCACGACGTACAGGATGGCCGTGCCAATCACTGTGAATAGGACGTAAGGAATGAATTCCACGCGCAGGACGAAACGCGCGATGCTGCCAGGTTCAAATTTGTTCATGGGTTGATTATGGGCCGGCCATGTCAAGAGATGATGTAAGCACCGGCGCCGGTCGACAGGAGTTTGCCGTCGGCCCCCCGAAACTCCATGCGCGTGGAGGCGACACGGGAACCCAGGCGCAAGACCTCTGCACGCAACTCAAAGTGTTCGCCAATGCCGGGGCGCAGATAGTCAATGCGCAAATCAATGGTGCCCAGTTTGGCAAAGCGGTGCAGGCGGGCTTCGATGGGCTCGTCCATGTGCCGGGCACCCATCGCAGCCAACACCGCAATGCCGCCCATGGCGTCCAGCCCGGCGCTGATCACGCCACCGTGGATGCGGTTGTAACTCGGATGCCCCACCAGTTCGGGCCGCATGGCGATGCGCCCGGTGACGCCCTGGGGTGTGATCGCGGTGATCTTGAGCCCCAGGGTCTGGTTGAAAACAATGCTCTCTTCAAAAATGCGGGTCAGGGCGGAGACGAACTCCGGCTCGAAATCAACGGCGACTGTTTTAGGCATGGCCTATTGTCACAGAGCGGCCCTGCGAATCCGCTGACAAGGGGCACTACAGAAGTTACTTGTCCTTCAACTTACCGCGCGGCGCAACATAGGTGGTCACGGTAGGACGCACCGGCTCATTGGTGTTGGAGGATGCGGGCTTGGGAGGCGAAGTGTCCTTCTTCGGCTTCTTGGATTCCTTGTTGGTTTTTTGTTGACCTTTGGCCATGGCGATTGCCCTCGTGGTGGTTAAGAAACGGGATGCGCTGCGCATTCAAAAATGCATCTGCAGTCTAATACCCGCAGTATGACAGCGCCCATCACCATTAATGAGTCGGAAGTGACGGTAACCGCCATCCGGGCACAAGGCGCGGGCGGTCAAAACGTCAACAAAGTCTCCAGCGCCATCCATTTGCGCTTTGACATCCCGGCCTCCAGCCTGCCCGAGGACGTGAAAGAGCGCCTGCTGTGCCTGCACGACAGTCGCATCACGCAAGACGGTGTGTTCATCCTCAAAGCCCAGCAACACCGCACCCAGGATATGAACCGCATGGACGCCTTTGCACGCCTGCACGAACTAGTGAACAGTGTGGCCAAGCCCCCGCGCGTGCGCCGCGCCACAAAGCCCACCAAAGCATCCAAAGTGAGAAGGCTGGAAGGAAAAAGTCAGCGCTCCGGCATCAAGGCCAATCGGGGCAAGGCCGGGCTGAACGATTGAGCGCCAACCAAGCCCTATCGCGGCAGCGGGGCTGAGGCCAAGGCCCGATTTGCGGTACCCCGCTATGAGGGCCTTGGCCTCAGCCCTGCTGCCGAGCCGCAAAGCAGGCACATAGAAGCTACCCACTCCGCACGATCCCGGCAAAAAAGTTATAGCAAATTGCCCACGTTCAACAGCGCCAACACGCCCATCACGGCGAACATGGCCGCAGCTATGCCATGCACCAGCTTCAAGGGAATCTTGGCAGCAAAGCGGTCGCCGACAAACACCGCAGGCACATCGGCAATCAGCATGCCCAGCGTAGTCCCCACCACCACCAGCACCGGATCGCTGTACTTGGCAGCCAGCGCAATGGTCGCGAACTGCGTTTTATCGCCCATCTCAGCCAGGAAAAACGTCACCACCGTGGCGCCGAACACACCGAGCTGCTTGGCGATTTGCGTTTCCTCTTCCTCGATCTTGTCCGGGATCAGCGTCCAGACTGCCATGCCAATAAAGGAAAGCCCCAGCACCCAGCGCAGGGTATCGGGCGTGACCAGGGAGGTGATCCAGGCGCCCAGCGCACCGGCCAGGCCGTGGTTGACCACGGTGGCGCAAAAAATGCCGGCAATGATGGGCAGGGGCTTCTTGAACCGGGCTGCAAGGATGAAGGCCAGGAGTTGGGTTTTGTCACCAATCTCGGCCAGGGCGACTACGCCGGTAGAAAATAAAAGGGCTTCCATCACCCTATTGTAGAAAGCAGGGCGATGGCCTTATTTTCAAGGACCAGTTGAAAGCTCAGAGCTTGGAAAAGTCCGGCTTGCGCTTTTCCATAAAGGCGCCAAAGGCCTCGCGTGCAGCCGGCTCACCCATCATGCGGCCAAAGCTTTGCGCCTCTTCGTCAATCACCGCCAGCACCTGCGGCAGGTTGGCTTTTTTCATCAGGCGCTTGGTTTCGATCAGCGAACTCAGTGGCTTGGACGCCAGTTTGCGCGCCTGGGCCTGGGCCAGTCCGTTGGCCTCGGTGGGCGGCACGATGCGGTTGACCAGCCCCACTTCCAACGCGGCTTCGGCCATAAAGGGCTCGCCCAGCAGCAGGGCCTCAGCGGCGCGGTGGTACCCCATCAGCTGCGCCGCCAGAATGCTGGAGGCCGCCTCGGGACAGACACCCAGGTTCACAAAGGGCATGACAAAGGCGGCGTTGTCACCGGCGTAGACCAGGTCGCAATGGAACAGCATGGTGGTGCCAATGCCCACGGCCGGGCCGCAAACCGCCGCGATCAAAGGTTTGGGAAACGTGGCCAGGACACGCAGAAAACGCAGCACCGGGGCACTCAGGCCGGGGGTCGGCGTGTTCAGGAAGTCGGCAATGTCGTTGCCGGCACTGAACACGGCAATGTGGCCCTGGATCACGACGACGCGCACCGAAGCGTCCGCGCTGGCCTGGTCCAGCGCATCGGCGCAGGCGCTGTACATGGCACTGGTGAAGGAGTTTTTCTTTTCCACCCGGTTGATGGTGACGGTCATCACACCGTCGGTGCTGTCGATCAAGATTTCTTGCATGGTACGGTTTCCGAAATAAGGGGGGATTGAATCACTGTTTGTAATAAACGATCTGGTGTGTGGTCACCAGCAGGACACCATGGCGGTCCCACAGCTGGCTGCTCTGGTCAAAAAACCCGTTGCGAAAAGCCTGCGCCCTGGCCTGCCCCAGCAGGTAGCCGTCCCCCGTGCGCTGCAATTGCGCGCTGCCGGCATGGAAGTACACCGTCATGGACACCGTACCCACCGGCACCAGCGTGGCGCGGCGTATGAACAGGCGCGGGAAGAAGATATCGGAGATGCAGGCCAGCGAGGCAAAGTCCAGTGGACGGGCGGGTTGGTCGCGCACCCAGATTTGCGACAGGCTGGTGTCACCGCTGCCATCCCACACGCACGGCCAGTGGCCCGTGACCGGGCGGTATTCAAAGGCCTTGGTAAACGGCAGGGGCGCGTGCACAGCGGGTGGCAGGCAATCCTCCGGCGGCGGGCAAAGGGGCATGGGCTCCTCGTCCACGCCCCAGGTTTCCCGGCGCAGCGCCGTGACAGCGGTGGCCGTCATCACCGTGGCGTCCGCTTGGCGCAGCTCGATCACCCAGTGCTGGGTGGAACGGTTGGTGCGCGCCGGACGCGCATGCACTTCAAAGGCCCCATCCGCCACTGCGGCACAGAAGTTCACGGTGAGCGAAATCGGCTCCCCCAGACGCTGCGGGTGCAGCAGCACTGCCTGCAAGGCTTGTGCCGCCGTAATGCCGCCAAACGGACCCACCATATTGGCGTAGGCCGGGTGGGTGCGCGCCTGCCAGACCCCGTCTGACAGCGCTTGAAGGTCCAGGGCTTGGTCAAAAGGATGCATTTCCATGGCCATGCGTTCAGGGGGACTAGACCCGCTCAAAAATACCCGCCGCGCCCTGCCCCATGCCCACGCACATGGTGACCATGGCGTAGCGCAGTTGCTGGCGGTGCAGGGCATGGATGGCGGTGGCCGCGCGCATGGCACCGGTGGCGCCCAGCGGATGGCCCAGCGCAATCGCGCCGCCCAGGGGGTTGACCCTGCCGGTGTTCAGGCCCAGGGTGTTGATGACGGCCAGAGACTGCGCGGCAAAGGCTTCGTTGAGCTCGAACCAGTCGATGTCGTCCTGCTGGAGCCCGGCGTAACGCAGGGCGGCGGGAATGGCCTCGATCGGGCCTATGCCCATGATGTGCGGCGGCACGCCCTTGGCAGCAAAGCTCACAAAGCGCGCCAGCGGTGTCAGGCCGTATTGCTTCACAGCTTTTTCACTGGCCAGGATCAGCGCACCGGCACCGTCCGAGGTCTGCGAGCTGTTGCCCGCCGTGACCGAACCACGCGCCGCAAACACGGTCTTGAGCCTGGCCAAACCTTCCAGCGTGGTATCGGCGCGCGCGCCTTCATCCAGGCTGACGATGCGGCGCTTCTCGATCACCTCACCGGTTTCCAGGTTGGCTGTGCGGTCCACCACCTCGACCGGTGTGATCTCGGCGCTGAAATCGCCACGCGCCTGTGCCGCCAGCGCCTTGGTGTGGGAGGCCACGGCAAAGTCGTCCTGCATGTCGCGCGTCACCTTCCACTGGTTGGCCACCTTTTCTGCGGTCAGGCCCATGCCGTAAGCGATGCCAACGTTCTCGTCGTTGGCAAACATCAGCGGCGAGAAGCTGGGCGCATTGCCGGTCATGGGCACCATGCTCATGCTCTCGACACCGGCGGCGATCATCACATCGGCTTCACCGACGCGGATGCGGTCCGCCGCCATCTGGATGGCCGACAGGCCGGAGGCGCAAAAGCGGTTCACGGTGATGCCGCCCACGCTGGTGGGCAAGCCGGCCAGCACGGCACCGACGCGCGCAATGTTCAGGCCCTGCGATCCCTCGGGCATGGCGCAGCCGCAGATCAGGTCTTCAATCGAATGCGGGTCCAGCGTGGGCACCTGGGCCAGCGCGGCCTGCAGAACCTTGACCAGCAGATCGTCCGGGCGGGTGTTGCGGAAGTAGCCGCGGTGCGAGCGGCCAATGGGCGTGCGCGTGGCGGCAACGATGTAGGCGTCTTGTACTTGTTTCATGGTGTTCCTTTTCGATCACATAGGTGCGTGTTCGCAGCCGCCTTGTTAGTTGCGAACCGGCTTGCCGGTCGACATCATTCCCATGATCCGTTCCTGGGTCTTGGGGTTGTTGAGCAGCGACCCAAAGGCCCGGCGCTCCAGCGTCATCAAATACTCTTCGTTCACCAGCGTGCCGGCATCCACATCGCCGCCACACACCACCTCGGCAATCAGCGAGGCGATGTGGAAATCATGGGCACTGATAAAGCCGCCGTCGCGCATATTCACCAGCGAGCCCTTGATGGTGGCGATACCACTGCGCCCAGCCACCTGAAATGGCCGGCGATGCGGCGCCCGGTAACCTGACGCACTCAGGGCACGGGCCTCATTGAGGGCGACAAACAGCAGCTCGTCCTTGTGCGGCACGACCACGTCACTCTCCAGCAAATAGCCCAGCTTGCGCGACTCCAGCGCGCTGGCCCCCACCTTGGCCATGGCGGCGGCGGTAAAGCCGTCGGTCAGGAAGGGCAGCAGGTCCTTGCCCGTAGACAGGGTGGCGTTCTCGGCCGCACGGCGTGCGATGTAGGTGAGGCCACCGGCACCGGGCACCAGGCCCACGCCGACTTCAACCAGACCGATATAGCTTTCCATGGCCACCACGCGTTTGCTCGAATACACGGCCAGTTCGCAACCACCACCGAGCGCCAGACCGCGCACGGCAGACACCACAGGCACATTGGAGTAGCGCAGCTTGAGCATCATCTCCTGCATCTCGGCCTCAGCACCCTCAATCGCCTTGACGCCGCCCAGCATGAAGGCAGGCAGCATGGCCTGCAGATCGGCACCGGCGGAGAACATGTCGTCGGGCGACCAGATCACCAAACCCTGGTAACTCTGCTCGGCCAGAACTTGGGCCTGCAACAGGCCCTCGACCACGCCCGGGCCGATGGCGTGCATCTTGGTCTTGATACTGGCGATCAGCACATCGGCGTCCAGACTGCCGGGCTGGCCCAGCGTCCACAGGCGGATGTGCTCGTCTTCATGCACGGTGCTGCCGGCTGTCTTGGCGTTGGCGGCCTGGGCACCCAGCACGCTTTCGGGGAAATGTTGGCGGGCATACACGGGCAGCTGGCGCACCGGCACAAACTGTTGCGTCGTCGGATTCCAGGAGCCTTGCGGGGTGTGCACACCACCTGCCTGGGCGACAGGCCCCTTGAACACCCAGTCCGGCAGCGGTGCGTTGCACAACGCCTTGCCCGCGTCAATGTCTTCCTGCACCATCTGCGCCACTTCCAGCCAGCCGGCCTCCTGCCACAGCTCAAACGGGCCCTGCTGCATACCGAAACCCCAGCGCATGCAAAGGTCCACATCACGGGCGTTGTCAGCAATCGAAGCCAGATGGATGGCGGCGTAGTGGAAGCTGTTGCGCAGAATCGCCCACAGGAACTGGCCCTGCGCGCCTTCGGCATTGCGCAGCAGCTTGAGGCGTTCGGCCGCCGGCTTTTTCAGCATGCGGGCATAGACCTCGTCGGCCTTCTCGCCGCCGGGCACATAGTCCTTGCTCGCCATATCAAAGCGCAAGACGTCGCGGCCCACCTTCTTGAAGAAACCGGCCTTGGCCTTCTGGCCCAGGTTGCCCAGCTCCAGCAGGGTCTTCAGCACCTCGGGGGTGGCGAAGCTGGCGTAGAACGGATCGAACGTGCCTGCCCCTGCGGTAGCGTCGCCGCTCAGCGTGTCCTGCAGCGTCTTGATCACATGGCCCATGGTGTCCAGGCCCACCACGTCAGCGGTGCGGAAGGTACCGGAATTGGCGCGGCCCAGCTTCTTGCCGGTCAGGTCGTCGACCACATCAAAGGTCAGGCCGAAGTTCTGCACCTCTTGCATGGTGGCCAGCATGCCGGCGACACCGACGCGGTTGGCGATGAAGTTGGGGGAATCCTTGGCCCGCACCACGCCCTTGCCCAGGTTGCGGGTGACAAAGGTTTCCAGGTCGTCCAGCACATCCGGTTGCGTGGTAGGCGTGTTGATCAGTTCCACCAACGCCATGTAGCGCGGCGGGTTGAAGAAGTGGATGCCACAAAAGCGCGGCTTGATTTCTTCGGGCAGCGCTTCGCTCAACTTCGTGATGGACAGGCCGGAGGTGTTGCTGGCCACGATGGCGTGGGGGGCGATGAAGGGCGCGATTTTTTTGTAGAGATCGAGCTTCCAGTCCATGCGCTCGGCAATCGCCTCGATGATGAGGTCGCAGCCCAGCAGCAGGTCCATGTGCTCTTCGTAATTCGCCTGCTGGATCAGCACTGCGTCTTCGGCAACACCCAGCGGCGCAGGCTTCTGCTTCTTCAACGCTTCTACCGCACGGGTGACGATGCCGTTTTTAGGGCCTTCTTTGGCAGGAAGGTCGAACAAAACCACCGGCACCTTGACGTTGACGAGGTGCGCAGCAATCTGCGCCCCCATGACACCGGCACCGAGCACGGCTACTTTTCGAACATTACGCACAGACTACTCCTTCACTTGAAACTTGCTTGCAGCTCTTACCGGAATCACTCGACGCGATGCCAGACCTGGGTGCGGTAGATGAAGCCGATATAACCCCGCATCTCCATGCTCTTGCCGCCGTCCACGGGTTTGAGGCGGGTCTTGTAGGTACTGCCCTTGGCCGGATCGAGGATTTCACCGCCGCCCCACAGACCTTTGTCGTCCGCGTCCTGGCGCACGTTGCGGATGATGGCCATGCCCAGCACCGGCTTGTCCTTGCGGTCGTCGCTGCACTTGTCGCACTTGTTGTCCTGCTTGGCGGGATCGAAGATCTTCTCGATAGTGCCGGTCAGCACGCCACCGCTCTCAGAAATACGCACCAGGGATTTTTCGGTCTTGCCATCGTCATCAATCGTCTTCCACAAACCCACCGGTGTCATCTGCGCCATGGCGCATACGGAAGACAGGGCCAGGGTCAAAGCTGCTGCAGCACGCATCATGTCGATCTCCTCGTTGTTATGAAAGCAGGGTTGAAAGTTCAGGCAAACACCGCATCGGTATCCATCAGCGCGCGGGCGCCGGTGCGTGCGGTGCGCATGGCGGTGGCTGTCTCGGGAAAGAGCTTGGCGAAATAGAAGCGCGCAGTCTGCAGCTTGGCCACATAGAACGTATCCGCGTTACCCGCTGCAATCTCCCGCAAGGCGACCTGTGCCATACGCGCCCAGAAGTAGCCGAACACCATATGGCCGGCCACCCGCAAATAGTCCACGGCCGCAGCACCGACTTCATCCGGGTTCTGGAAGGCTTTGAAACCGAGCTCGGTGGTGAACTTGGTCATCTGCTCACCCAGGATGGCGATGGGTGTGATGAACTCGGCCATCTTCTCGTTGACGCCCTCCTCTGCCACCAGCTGGCCGATCAGCTTGCCGAATTTTTTCAGCGTGGCGCCGTTGTTGGACAGCACCTTGCGGCCCAGCAGGTCCAGTGCCTGGATGGTGTTGGTGCCCTCGTAAATCAGGTTGATGCGGGAATCGCGCACAAACTGCTCCATGCCGCTTTGCTTGATGTAGCCGTGGCCGCCAAACACCTGCATGCAGCCCGAAGTCGCTGTCCAGCCGTTGTCGGTGATAAAGCCTTTGACGATGGGGGTGAGCAGGGCCAGCATCTCGGCGCTGTCCTTGCGCACTTTCTCCTCCGGGTGGAAATGCTCTTTCTCCAGCAGCATCGAGCAGTAAGTCAAGAGTGCGCGGCCGCCTTCGGCATAGGCCTTGGCCGTGAGCAGCATCTTGCGCACATCGGGGTGCACGAGGATGGGGTCGGCAGGCAGCTCCTTGGCCTTGGGGCCGGAGAGCGCGCGCATCTGGATGCGGTCCCTGGCATAGACCAGCGCGTTCTGGTAGGCCACTTCGGTCAACCCCAAGGACTGGTTGCCCACACCCAGGCGCGCCGCATTCATCATCACGAACATGCCCTGCATGCCCTTGTTGGGCTGGCCCACCAGCGTGCCCACGGCGCCATCCAGCACCATCTGGCAGGTGGCGCTGCCGTTGATGCCCATCTTGTGCTCTAGGCCGCCGCAGAAGATGCCGTTGCGCTCGCCCAGCGAGCCGTCCGCGTTGACGTGGAACTTGGGCACGATGAACAGGCTCACGCCCTTGATGCCAGGGGGCGCGTCGGTCATGCGCGCCAGCACCAGGTGCACGATGTTGTCTGCCAGGTCGTGTTCGCCGGCGCTGATGAAAATCTTGTTGCCGGTGATCTTGTAGGTGCCGTCCGGCTGCGGCTCGGCCTTGGTGCGCATCAGGCCCAGGTCGGTGCCGCAATGCGGTTCGGTCAGGCACATGGAGCCGGTCCATTCACCGCTGGTCATCTTGTGCAGATAGGTCTGCTTTTGCGCATCGGTGCCGTGCTCGCGCAGGGCGGCGGAGGCGCCGTGCGTCAGGCCGGGGTACATGGTCCAGGCCTGGTTGGCACTGTTCATCATTTCGTAGAACAACTGGTTCACCACCAGCGGCAGGTCCTGGCCGCCGAAGTTGGCATCGCAAGCCAAGGCGGCCCAACCGCCGTCGATGTACTGGCGGTAGGCTTCCTTAAAGCCTTTGGGCGTGGTGACGGCGTGGCTGGTCTGGTCCAGGCTGCAGCCCTCGGCATCGCCGCTGACGTTGAGCGGAAAGATCACCTCGGCCGCAAACTTGCCGCCCTCTTCCAGCACAGCGTTGACCGTGTCGGCGTCGAGTTCGGCGTGCTTGGGGATTTGCTGCAAGTCGTCCATCACGTGGAGCAGCTCGTGCATCACAAACTGCATGTCGCGCAGGGGTGGCGTATAGGTAGGCATGGTGGGGCTCCTGAATAGTTCTTAGCGGTCTTAAAGGTCTTGGACGGCCCGGGCACCGTAGCGCTCCAGGATGTTGGCGAATGCGGTGTTGGCACGCTCCAGCGAACCGGGGTTCTTCAAAAAGCGGGCCTCGTAATGCAACGCGAGGATCAGGCCGTGGATTTCAAAGACGATCTGGTGCGGGTCGGCACCGGTGCCCAGATGGCCGCTGGTCTGCGCCTGGACGATGGCCCGAAACAGCGCCTGCAACCAGGTCTGCACCGAGTTGGCCAGGGCATCGCGCACCGGGCCGGGCCGGTCATCAAACTCGACGGCACCGCTGATAAAAATGCAGCCAGACTGGATTTCCACCGCCACGCGTTTCATCCAGTTGCCAAACAGCGCCTGCACCCGGGGCAGGCCGTGGGGCTCCTGCAACGCGGGGTAAAAAATTTCCTGCTCGAAGCGGCTGAAGTACTCGCGGATGACGGAGATCTGCAACTCCTCGCGCGAGCCGAAATGGGCGAACACGCCGGACTTGCTCATCCGCGTGACCTCGGCAAGGGCACCAATGCTCAAGCCTTCCAGGCCGATCTGGGTGGCCAGGCCCAGGGCGGCCTCAATGATCGCCGCCTTGGTCTGCTGGCCTTTTTGCATGGCGCGGGGCGCGCCATCGCGCAAACCGGGCACCGGCGTGGCCAGCCCCTTGCCGGCGTGTGACGCAGTACCTGATGAAGTTGCCATATGCGGTGTGTTGAACCGGCGGGGGATACCGGTGAAAAATAGAACGATCGTGCTATTTTGCAGCATGCAGACACAACCCCACCGACCCGTGAGGGTTCTAGTTCACGCCTTCTATTTGCGCTGCGGGTTTACCCGAGCATGGTGGCCAGGCTGGCGTCCAGGTGTTCGGAGGGCAGGCGCTTGAAACCGGAGCGTACAAAGCGCTGCAGCCGCCCGACCACAAAGGCAGTCAAAACGGAAGCGCGCACCTGGGCGTCCACCGTGGGCGTGGGTGACGCCGGTGCCGCACTGGCGCGCAGGCATTGCTTGAGGGTGGCGTCTATCTTGTCAAATAGTTGGTTCATGCGCTGCTGCAGGCGCTCGTTTTCGAACACCAGGGCGTCACCGACCATGACGCGTGCCATGCCGGGGTTCTTCTCGGAAAAATGCACCAACATGGCGATGATGCGCGCGCTCTGGCGTGCACCAGCGCCTGCATCCTGGCCCAGCTCGCGCTCGACAATCTGGTTGGCCAAGGTGAACACCGACTGCTCAATGAACTCGATCAGCCCTTCGAACATCTGCGCCTTGCTGGCGAAATGCCGGTAGAGCGCGGCCTCGCTCACCTGCAGCCGCGCGGCCAGGGCCGCCGTGGTGATGCGGTCGCCGGCCGGTTGCTCGAGCATGGCCGCCAGGGTTTGAAGGATCTGGATGCGCCGCTCTCCCGGCTTGGGACGCTTGCGCACCACCACAGACTCCGGCAAGGGTGCGGGAATGGTGTCCTCCGGGTCGTCGCCAAATGGCGCTGTGGGGTCGTCAGTCATAGGGTGCTGCGGCATGTATTGTTTCATTCTCGCACAGGGTCCAGCAGCAGCCGAAAGCACAAACCCCGCCCTTGGGCGCCACCCAGAATTTGCAGCGCACTGTGGTGTACGCGCGCAATTTCATCGGCAATCGCCAGGCCCAGGCCGTTGCCATCACCCGGTGTACCCGGCAGGCGGTAAAAGCGCTCCACCATGCGCGCGCGGGCTTCAGGCGGGACGCCCGGGCCATCGTCTTCCACTTCCAGAAAGGCCTGGGCGCCCTGGCCGTCCGGTGTCGCGCAGGTGCCGCAACGCAAGGTGACGCGGCCTGCTGCGGGGGTGTAGCGTACGGCGTTGTCCACCAGATTCACCAGCAGTTCGCGCAACAGCCAGGCATAGCCGTTGACGCGGACCTCACCGGCTTCGAGCCCCAGGTCGATGTGCTTGGCGGCAGCCGCGTCCAAAAAGTCTTCCAGCACCTCCTCGCACAAGGGCTTGAGTGCGACCGCCTGGCGCGGCTCGGAACTGCTGCTGCGCGCATCGGCTTTGGAGAGGGCCAGCAGCTGGTTGGCGAGCTGCGATGTTCTGCGGGTTGCATCGCGCAGCTTGCGTAACTGGTCGGCGCGCAAGGTAATGCTGTCTGCCTCGGGCATGGCCCAGGCCTCCACCTGCGCCTGAAGGCCTGCCAGCGGCGTGCGCAACTGGTGCGCCGCATCGGCCACAAAGCGGCGCTGGCTTTCGACCTGGGCATTGACCAACTCAAACAGACGGTTCAGTGACAGCACCAGGGGCCGGACCTCTTGTGGTGAACCATCGGCGTCCAGCGGCGTGAGGTCACGGGGGGAGCGGCCCTCCACCGCATCCTTGAGTTCCAGCAGGGGGCGCAGGCCACGGCGCACGGCCCAGTTGACGGCAAAGGCCGCGCCCACGACCAACACCAGGTTCGGCAATGCCACCCGGAACCAGAGGCGGCGAAACCACTGCATACGCCTGTCGGAACCATCTGCCAGGCGCACCGTGAGCTCACCTGCGGCGCTGAGAACGCGTTGGCTGACAATGCGATACACCACGTAGCGATACTCCTGGCTGGAAAACTCGGGCTCATAAGTGGCTGGCGGGTAGTCGCCCAGCCAGGCGTCGCCCGTCAACACTTTGCCCTCGGTGGTGAGCACCGCATAGGCCGACAGACCCGGGCGCGTGGACAAGAAGTCCTCAATCGCCGGCGTCATTTTGAAATTCAATGCCCCCTTGACCAGGCCTCTGCGGCCCACGATCGAGTCGACCAGGGGCGCCACCAGTGTCAAAAGCTGGCGGTCCTGCTGGATGGCCGCCGTGTCTGCGAACTGAAAATCAAACCAGGTATTGAGTGCCGCCAGCAACAGCAAGGGTGCCAGCAGCAGCAGCAGCAAGCGCCTTTGCAGGCCCGGGCCCACCGTGACTTGCTGCGCTTGCGTCAAGCTGCGTCCACCCGCTCCAGCCGGTAGCCAAAACCGCGAATCGAACGCAAGGCGATGCCATGGGGCTCCAGCTTGGCGCGCAGGCGCGAAATGTAGACCTCCACGGCGTTGGGCGTAATTTCCTTGTCCCAGCCGGTCAGGGCCTGCAGCAGCTTGTCCTTGTTGGCGGGCTTGGGGGCTTGCAGCATCAGGTATTCCATCACCGTCCACTCGCGCGGGCCCAGTTCCAGCGGCAGCCTGGCGGCAAGGGAATTGCCTTCGCCCCGCAGTGCAGGCACATGGATGCAGGCCTGGCGCAAGGCCATATCCAACTCCAGCGGACCAAAGCGCAGCGCCGCCGATGTCGCTGCCTGCGAACGGCGCAACAGGGCGCGCAAGCGCGCCAGCAGCTCGGGCAGCTCATAGGGCTTGACCATGTAGTCGTCCGCGCCTTTGTCCAGACCCTGCACCCGGTCCTGCAGTGCGTCGCGGGCCGTCAGGATCAGTGCGGGCATGGTGTGGCCCTGCGCACGCAGCGCCTGGGTCAGTTGCAGCCCGTCCATGGCGGGCAGGCCGATATCAATCACGGCAATGTCAAAGGCCTCGGTACGGGTGACTTCCAGTGCGCGCTCGGCACTGCCGACCCAGTCCACCGCATAACCGGCGTTGGACAGGCCCAGCTTGATGCCGCTGGCTACCAGCACATCGTCTTCTACCAGCAGCAAGCGCATACCGCCTTAATGCGAACGGATCATGGTGCCAAAGGCCTGATCGGTCAGGATTTCCAGCAGCAGGACGTGGGGCACACGCCCGTCGATGATGTGCACCGAGTTGACGCCGCTCTTGGCCGCGTCCAGCGCACCGGCAATCTTGGGCAGCATGCCGCCCGAGATCGTGCCGTCGGCAAACAGTTCGTCAATGCGCCGCGCCGTCAGGTCGGTGAGCAGCTTGCCTTCCTTGTCGAGCACGCCGCTGATGTTGGTCAGCATCATCAGTTTTTCGGCCTGCAGCACGGTGGCCAGCTTGGCAGCCACCACGTCGGCGTTGATGTTGTAGCTCTCGTTGTTTTCGCCAAAGCCAATCGGGCTGATAACGGGGATGAAGGCGTCGTCCTGCAAGGCTTTCACCACGCTGGGGTCCACGCTGACGATGTCGCCCACCTGGCCGATGTCGTGCTCGATGCGGGGGTCTGCGTTGTCATGCAGCTTGAGCTTTTGCGCGCGGATCATGCCGCCGTCGCGCCCGGTCAGGCCCACGGCCTTGCCGCCGGCCTGGTTGATCAGCCCCACGATGTCCTGCTGCACCTCGCCACCCAGCACCCACTCCACCACTTCCATGGTGGGGGCGTCGGTGACGCGCATGCCCTGAATGAACTCGCCCTTCATGCCCAGGCGCTTGAGCGCACTTTCAATCTGCGGGCCGCCCCCGTGCACCACCACCGGGTTAATGCCCACCAGCTTCAGGAGCACCACGTCTTCGGCAAAGGCTTTTTGCAGGGCCGGGTCGGTCATGGCATTGCCGCCGTATTTGATGACCATGGTCTTGCCATGGAACTTGCGGATGTACGGCAAGGCCTGGGCCAGGATGTCGGCTTTGTCGGTGTTGGCTATTGGTGAAGTCGGCGTTGAGGTCATGTTGTGATCCAGTTGACAAGTTGCAATGCGGGAACGCGCGCGAATTCGCGCAGATTGTTGGAAGCCAGGGTCAGCCCTTCGCCATACTGAGATGGTGGCTCTGCATCACTCGCACCCATGGTCTTGTACAGACTTGATCCCTTCTGGCAAGCGCAACTCTGCTGCAAGGCGGACGGCCTGTCCGTGGGTGTTGTGAAGAACCGTCGTTGTGGTCAAGGTAAGGCGAAGCAGGTTGAAACTGGCGTCAGTGTATCGCGGCCAAATTGACAACTCCCGAGGCCTTGGGTGCCGCTCGAACCGTGGCGGCCCGCAGAACATGCGAAATTTTCAGCGAGGCGAGGTGGGGGAGGTGAAGGGCTTCCCTTCAAAGCTCACTGGGGCAGAAGGCTGCGCATCAATTGGACCAGGGTCAGGGTCTTGCGTCTCAGCTCGAAATGTTGCTGAAAATAAGCTTTGCCGTGGGCACCGAAGCGGCTGAGTTGGTCTGGCGTCATGCCCCGCATCCGCAGAACGGTCTGGGCCAGCGCGTGCACATCTCCAGCCGCACAGGCCAGACCTGCATCCGCCTGGACCAGGGTGCGTGCCACCTCGCCATTGCCGCTCACGATGATGGGCTTGGCGGCCGCCATGTAGACCTGCAGCTTATTGGGGATGGTGTGGCGGATGAGTAAATCGTCTTTGAGTGGAACCAGCAATACGGATGCTGCCGCGTAGACCGCATGGATTTCGTCGGCTGCTATCCATGCGTGCATGCGGATATTGATCAGCCCGAACCGGCTGATCTGTTCAGCCAGGCACTTGGCCTGGGTTCCGCCACCGATCAGATAAAACCGAATGTCGGGTCGATGCTGCAAAAGCCTGGCCGCAGCGACGACCGTATCCAACGATTGCACCGTACCCATGTTGCCTGCGTATACGATCGAAAAATGCTGCCCGATTTCTTCCACCATCTGCTGACAGCTATTGTTGACGACCGTCTTGGTCGGCGCCATCCCCGATGAATTGGGGTGGTAAATGATTTTTTCCGGTGAACCGCCGCGCTGTTGCACAGACGCACGAAAGCCCTCCGAGGAAATGAGCAAGAGATCGGCATGGCGGTAGATAAAGCGCACCACCCGCTCGACCACGCCCAACAGGAGTTTGTTGCGCACGAAACCCGTGGAGACAAGCGCCTCTGGCCAAAGGTCCTGCACCCACAGCACCAGGGGAATGCCGCGGATCCAGGCAAAGAAAAGCGCCGGCAAGGCCTGCAACAAGGGTGAAGGCGCATAGACAAACACCACATCGAAGCGCTTCTTTCGCATTGCAAAAGGCCCCAATAGACACCCCGACACAATGAACGAGAGGTAGTTCAGCGCCAGGTCCCTGGCCCGCCCCAAACGGCGTGGACGCAACGGCAAGCGGACTACATCCATGCCTTGATGCACTTCCCGCTGCACCCCCACGGCTTTGTAGCCCGGGAAAATGGCGCCACCGGGATAGTTGGGCTTGCCGGTAAGCAAGGTAAGGTCTTCGCCGGCCTCCACCAGGCTGAGAGCAACCTCATTGATATGGAAATGCTCGGGCCAGAAGTACTGGGTCCACAGGAGGATTTTCACCGCAGTGCCTCTTCCAGGAACTGCGACGCCGAGTAGATCCGCAACGGGTGCTCCGGGTCCCCCAGAAAGCGCCTCAGGGCCCGCGCCATGGACATAGCAGACAGGGCATCGAAGGTTTGCACCGGGCAGGCCACGTCCCGCACATAGTCCAGTTCGGCCGCAATGATGGGCAAGCCGTGCTGTGCGGCCTCAATCAGTGGCAGCCCGAAAGACTCGGTCAACGAAGGATAGACCAGGGCCGCAGCGTTGCCGTAGAGACGATCCACCTCGGCGGCTGAAAGCGTCCCCAGGTTGACGATCTTCAGGCCCAACTGCGAAGCATGACGTTCAATGTCTCGGGCGAGTGCGGGATATTGCTGCTGGTCAACGGTCAGGGCCAGGGTGGGCTTGAGCCCGGCATCCGCCAGAAGGCGCCAGGCCTGCAGCAGGCGCTGATGGTTCTTGTGGGCCTCACCACTGGCGACGTAGACAAAATCGAACGGCTTGGGTGCAGTGCTGCCAAGCGACGCCGTATCTGGCGTGGCTTGCACGGCAAACGGAACCACTACCACGGGTACCGGACGCTTCAACCAGGAACTGAGGACTGTGGCCACCGTGGGCGTCTGCACCATGTAGCGATGGCAGTGGCCCTGCAGGTGCTTGCCCCACAAGCGTTCGATCGTGATGCGCAACCGGGTTTTCCAGGCAAAGCCCGTCAAGGGGCTGCGCTCCAGCAGCAACCGGTTCTGGATGAGCACCACCACCCGGGCCCGCAGCGGAAATAGCGGCGGCAAACTGTGCAGGCAGAGCACGGTGTCGCCTGCCCGGGCGCTGCGCCACAGCTGCCATTCGGCATGGAGACGAGAGCCGATCCGGTTGCGTACCAAAAGGGTGGTCTCCCGGGAGAAAGCCGGGGACACAGCCTGCATGCGGTAATCGATGATGGCCTGGTCGATGCGGCCTGCAGAGGCAGCATCCAGTGCTTCCATCAGGACGCGCCCACCCCCCGTGTGCAGGTTGGGGGCAAACAGAATGGTGGCCATGGGCAACTCGTTAGCGAGCGGGACGCTTGGCCACCGCCTGCATCCACTGGCGTAGCTTGGCCCGCTGCGTCGGGTCGAGCCAGCCAGGCAGGCACCGGGCGATTAGGTGATACAGCGTGCCGGTCAAGTACCCCAGGTGCAACGTAAACCGGCCCACGCCATGCGTCGCCGCACGCCCCTGGGCGATCTTGGCGGCATCCGGAAAGCCGCGTTTCCAGAAGCTCTGCGCCAGCCCGGCGTATAGACGCCCGGGCCCCAGTGCCTGCGTAATGGGCAGGTCTTCATCGCGCAGATCACGGGCAAAAGCTGCATGCATGACCTGGCACTCGTGCCGCGCCAGCCTCGACTGGGTAAAGATGCCTTGCTGAGGGTGGCAGCGGGCCGCCACCAGCACCTCCGGCAGGTGCACAAAGCGGTGCCGGGCTGCCAGGCGGAACCAGAGCTCGTAATCCTGCGTGGTGCGCAACGCCGCAACAAAGCCTCCGGCTGCGTGCAACAGACGGGCCGGTATCAGCAGGGTGCAACCGTTGATGTTGCTGCGGCATGCCAAGCGCCAGCGAAAGCCTTGGGGGGAGGTGTCGTGCAGGCAGATGTCGGTATGGCGGCCGTCATCAGAAAAAAGGCGGTAGTCCGCGTAAACCACCATATCTTCACCGGGTGATGCCGCCATCAGGGCGAGCTGCAGTTCGATTTTCCGGGGCTCGTAGAGGTCGTCATGGCTGAGCCAGCTGAAGAAGCTTCCACGCATCACCGACAACCCCAGGTTCAGCGCGGATGCCACCCCGCCATTGGCCTGACGGATGTAACGAATGCGGCTACCGTAAGCTCGCGCAATGCGCTCCGTTTGGCCGCCGTCCTGGCTGCCGTCGTTGACGACGATGACCTCGCAGTGCGGGTACGTTTGCGCAAGCGCGCTGTCAATGGCCTGCGCCAGATAGTTGGCTCCGTTGTAGACCGGGATGACGATGCTCACACGGGGGTCAACTGAAGCGGATGGGTGGCTCATACGGCTTTTACAGCGTAGCAGCGCATCTGGATGAGATCCAGTGGCGCGCCCACAATGACACCGTCGATAGAGGTCTCGATCACCTTGAACAGCACCGCGTCGTGCATCCAGTCCATGTGCACATGCTCGGTCAGCGTGCCTTCGCCGATGGCCGCGGTAATCGAGTAATCGCCCAGGGCCAGGATGGGCAAGCGAAAGCCAAATTCCACCTCCCAGAACTGGCCCTGGTCTGCCGCCACGGGATGGTTTTTGTAAGCGTGGTAGGTGTTGCCGCCGATCAGCGGCTGCCCCAGACGGTCCTTGATGATGAATCCCACGATGGGCATGGCGACGTCATGTACCGCCTGGATTTGCACGCGCACACGCACCTCGCGTCCGCCCGTGCAGATGTCCAGCACATGCCCATTGGGGGACAGGAACTTCACATCGAGGATGCGGGCATTTCCATTGCCGTGCCGCTTGGATTCGGCATTGAAGCCGAAACACGCGATTTTTTGCGTACCCGGATCCAAGCTGCCATCCTGCGCGGTGGCGACCCTTGCATGGAGCAGCGTAGCGCCTGCCTCAACGGCCGCAGACGGCTCAACCGGGGACTCCTGGACGGTTGGGCCGGCGCGCTCTTCGGACTCCGGTGCGCGTTCTGCGCCGGTTTGCATGAAGGCGTAGTAGCGCTCGCAGGTTTCCTTGGCGCTGCCGCGAAAGCGCAGCTCGCCTGCCTCGATCCAGATCGCCTCATCGCAAAACGCGGTGACGGCGCCCATATCGTGGCTCACAAACAGGATAGAGCCGCGCTTCTTGAAATCGCGCAGGAATCGCATGCACTTCTGGGTAAAAGCGGCATCACCCACCGACAGCGCTTCATCGATGATCAGCACGTCAGCATCGACGTGTGCGATGACCGAAAACGCCAAGCGTGCCTGCATGCCGCTGGAGTACGTCTTGACCGGCCTGTCGATGAACTCGCCGATGCCAGCGAAATTTTCGATCGCGGGCATCCGCTCATGGACTTCCTTACTGGACAGGCCATACAGGCTGCCATACATCAGGGCATTCTGTCGCCCCGTGAAATCGGGGTTGAAGCCAGAGCCCAGCTCCAGCACGGCCGCAACGCGGCCCTGCACAACCACCTTGCCCTCCGTGGCCTGCATGGTACCCGTGAGAATTTGCAGCAAGGTGCTTTTGCCCGCACCATTGCGTCCGATGATGCCCACGCACTGGCCACGGCGGACCTCGAAGGAAATACCTTTGAGGGCATGGAAGTCGTGGTGGTAGTTGCGCCAACGCTTGAAGAGCAGCTGTTTGACGCGATCCTGAGGGCGGGCATAGATTTCATAGACCTTGCGAACCCCGCGAATATCGATGGCAATATCTTCCATGCTTCACACCATATCGGCAAAACCGGGGCGCAGTCCCACGAACACCTTGGTGCCGATCCAAGCCACAGCCACTGCAGCGAGCACATAGATCAGGTAGCCCTGTGGCAGTTCGACAGCCCCGTGCAGACCGCTGCCGCGCACTGCCTCTACGACCAGCGTGAGCGGATTGAGGTAGAGAACGGGGCGAACGGCCGACGGAACGTTGGAGATAGGATAGAGAACCGGCGACATGAACATCAGCACCTGCGTTACCAGCGGCACCAGATTGGTGAGGTCGCGGAAGTACACGCCCATGGCAGCCAGCGCCCAGCACAGGCCAGCGATCAGCAACACAAAGGGTGCCAGGTAGAGCGGCACCAACAGCACCGTCCAACTCACTCCACCTTGCAAAAGCGCCACCAGCGCCAGCCAGAGCGAGAAGCCAATGAAAAACTGCACCATAGCCCCGGCGATCACGGGAACGATCAAAAGCTCCAGCGGGAATACCACCTTCTTGACGTAGTTGGGGTTTTGCAGCACCAGGCCGGCTGCGCGGTTCACGCATTCCGCAAAAATATTGAAGACCAGCAACCCCGGAAACAGCGCCAGCGCGAAATACGCAATACCGTCGCCCTGTGCGCCCCAGCGCGATTTCATGAACACCCCGAACACCACGGTGTACATACCCAGCAACAAGAGTGGCTGCAGGACCAGCCAACCGACCCCAAGCATCGATCCCGTCACACGGCCGTGAATCTCCCGGTACACCATGTGGCCCAGCAGGCCCCGATAGCGCAACACCATGGCGGGCATACCTAGCAGTGTTTTCAGTGCGCTCATATGGCAGGGTCGGCTTGGCAACGCAGGCGATGCAGTACCGCCTGCGCCGCCGGACCAAAGGCTTGCACCGCTTCGAACTGCTGCAGGTAATGGATCAAGGCCGGCAAGTTGATGATGGTTCGGCGCAGTACTTCCAGGGGCAGGCCCGGTTGCTCGGCCATCAACTCCAGTGGCACGACCAGGGTGTTGCACTTGGGCACCGCGTTAACCAGATGGCTCCATTCGGAAAACCGCACATCGATGACCAGGACGTCATTGCGCGCCAGCTGAAAGAACGATGGCAGCGCTTCTGAGACCAGGATCAGCCGGGGTTCTTGCCGCACTGGAACGATCGGCGAGATGATGGAATAGAACGCGCCAAACGCGCCGTAGCTTGATGAATGGTAGTCCTCGCAGATCACATGCGTGGCCTCTGGAAACTCCTGCGGCATCCAACCCGACAGATGTTTCTGCGTGCTGCCATGCGGGATGTCACCCCAATCCGAAGGTGTGTCGTGGACTTCGTGGGGCATGAAACCCAGCGGCGTGTACACAACCACTTGCACCCTGGCAACGCGGATCGCTTCCTGCAGCAGGGCTTCGCCTTCCTCTTTCTCGATGTGCTCGATCACATCGAGCAGAAAAATCGTGTCTATGCTCTTGTCCAACATGGAGCCCAGATAGGGTGTGGCGAAAGAGTTGACGACCAGTTTGTCCGGGTAGGTGTTCACCAACTGGTCCGCATAGGGGCGCCAAGGCTCCACCAGAATGTGCACCGGACAGTCCAACAGGCGCTGCGGGCGCAAGCCCGGTCCAATGTCAGCACAGGTCACCGATGGCGCCAGCAGGCCTGCAGCAATGTGGTGGAGATCTTCCTTGCTGCAATACAGCGACTGGCCAACCTGCAGGTCCGGCACCTGGATTTTCAGCCCGTGGGAGCCCACCAGAAAATAGCGCAGCTGATTGAGCTGGTTTTGCAGCAAACGGTTTTCCTGCACGAGTGCATCGACGACTTTGGCGCTCATGCGGCGTCTCCCAGAAGCTTGCGAAGCGGCTGCAGTTCGGCGGAGTCAGAAAACTCGCGGCTTACCAGGCTGCGTGCGTCCCGGTAGCGCGCCCTTCGGGCCTCATAGCCGGCCTCCAACAGCTGATTCACGAACGTTGCGGGACTTTTTTTCACTTCGATATTGCAGTAGTGGTTGGGGTAGTGCTTGTCCAGGAAGCGGTGAACTCCCGAAAACGTGGGCGCGCAGGCCAGGATGGGCAGGCCTGCGGCCAGGTAGACGCGGGCCTTGGAGGGAAAGGACAGGCGGGCCGTCTCTTCATGACCGGCCGCCGTGGGATAGGGCAGCAACGCCACATCCCATTTCGAGATGCGCCGTATGAGTTCATCGCGCTCCAGATGGCCATGTGAAATCACCTCTGTGCCGGCCATATGCACCGGTGCGCTGGAGCCGAACAGGTGAATCACCACCTCGCGCCCGCTGGCTCGTAACACCGAGCGGAGTGCTTCCACCGTACGCACCAGTTCCTGCCCGGCATAGAACTGCCCTACAAACACGGCATGCAGGGCGCGCGGGTCACGAATCGCAAGAAAACGGGGCTCGTCGAGCAATTGCTGCCGGATGAAGTTGTCCAGGCGAATGGCCGGTTTGCCCTGGGCTTCGAGTTGTTCCTTCCACGCATCGCTAGGGACAATATTGACCAGGGCGTTCTGTTCCAAGCGCGACAGGAGACCCTGGGCAACACGGATGATGCGACGCGGGTACTGGCGGTGCCCCATCCACCAGGAGAGCGGGTCCCACTGCTGAAGCACATAGGGCTTTCGGGCCATCCAGGCAACGATACGGTAAGCAATCACAGGCCGCTCACCCTGCACCACGAACCACACGAGGTGTGACGGATCGCGCCGCACCCTCAGGCCCAGTTTCACCGCGGTGGCCAGCAGCGAGGCCAGGGCCAGCGCGGTCTTGACCGCGAACACCGGCTTGGCAAACAGCGGAGCGCAGCGCAACAGAAAATTGCAGGCCCGCACCAGGAAGGTGAGCAGGCGACCGTACGTTGTACCCACGATGGCAATGGTGATGCAGTTGGGCGGCAGCTTGACCCCGGTATCCAGACGGGACTGGTTGAACCAGTAGAAACGGAACTGGTACTCTGCCAGGCCCGACATGGCCTGGTTGAGGACCTGCCCGGCCGTGTAGCGCGCATCAGGCGGTACGTCGGACACAATGATGATGTTCATACTCTTCGTCATACAGGGTCGCCAGGCTCTTACAGAACTGGTCCAGGTTGTAGTGTTCTGCGGCATAGGCTTGCCGTGCTTGGCGCCGCCCGCCATGGTGTTTGTGCGCAAAGACGGCTGCCTCGAAGACCTCGGCATAGGCTTGTGGGTCGTGTTCGCTGCAAATCCCGTGCAGCGGCGCGTCGACCAGTTCCGGCAGCGCCGTGCCATAGGTGACGATAGGGCAGGCACCTGCTGCCATAGCTTCTATGGCCATGAGTCCGAACGCCTCCGCCTTGGACGGCATCAGGAAAAAATCCATGGCCGCGTAGTACGCCTCAATGGTCTCGTCGCCAATCCAGCCGGCATCGATGATCTGGAAATTGGGCGACAGTCCTTCGCAAAAACCTTTTTCCTGAAACGTGATGACCGTTAGCGGCGTGCCGGGATAGTTGGCCGACAGCCGCTGCAGCGCCGCGCGTACCAGGCCGATGCCCTTGTAGTCTGAATAGACCGCCCGAAAACCCACGACGATGTGCTCACCCGGGATACCCAGCTGCTCCTTGGCGGCTTGCTGCGACATGGGGTCGGCCGACTTCACGCCGAAGGGGAGCACGCGGGTTCGCAAAAAGTCCCGGTAGACCGAGCGCTGCACCAAGTCCTGCATGTGTTCAGAGGCGACGATGACCAATGGATCTATCTGCTTGACCACTGCGCGCCTTTCTTCCAGGTTGCGTGCGCAGCGGTCACGGTGCACGCGGAAGTGGTAGTCAAGATGGGGGCAAGCTTGGCAACCGGTCTCGAATCCCTCGCAACCCAGCGCGTAGATACAGTGACCATTGAGCATGAAGGGATCGTGCCAGGTCCACACCACGGGCTTGCCCGCTGCGATGCGCAGCCAGTCCTGCACCGAGAGATATTCTTCGTGAACGATATGGAAGTGCAGCACATCGGCCTGCTGATGGAACGGCAGCGCGGTGAAAGCACCGGCGTTTCGGTGGTAACCATTGATGTTTCCCGTGTAGCGCCCCAGCTTGGCCAAGGCCCGGGTGCCCACGCGAGCCGGGTTTCCCAGCGCCTGCTGGACCACATCCGCCGGACCCCGCCGCTCTGTCCAGCAGGCAAATCGGGCACTCCAGCCGTAGGCCTCAAAACCGCCCCTGGCATCCAGGTTATTGAAACGCCGACCGATCGTGTCGTGCTTCGAAATGTTCAGTGCAACACGCATGCTCAGTAGTAATTACGTTCGCGGTTGCCGCGCTTATCAAGCAGGTCGCGCTTCTTCCACAAGGCGCTGTGCGGGCTTTCAACCACGACCTGCTCACCCGGTCGGCCTTCCTTGGTGTAGTAGTACAGCAGGATGGAGCGGCGGGGAACGCCTTCCGGAAAATTCACCGGATCGGGTAATCCGTGGAAGCTCTTGTCGTGCGAGTCAAAGATCACCAGCCGGTTGAACAGCGGCGCCACCTTCTTCAGGCAGGTTTCGCCGTTTTCGTCGTAAACACCGAACTCGCCCCCCCAGTTGTCCTGCCATTCGGGGTTGAGGTAGACCAGTGCATTGAGGCGGCGGTTCAACCCCGAAGCGTCGTGGTAGTTGCCATCCACATGCACATCCAGCAAGCCGCCTCGCATGGTGACGTTCAGGCCGCCGCCGGTGAAATAGGGGTCAGGCATGATTTTCTCGATACCCATGACCCGGGACATGGCCTGCAGAAACGGTGCGCTGTTAAGGATACGCACCGCATCCACGATTCCTTCCGGAATATCGAACTCCGACCGCCACACGGTGCGGTACTTGATTTCAATATCGGCATCGTTGGCGCTCTCCCAACCTAGCTCTGTGATGGCCGGGAACCTGCGCAGGCACTCGTCGGCGAGTTCCTGGGGAAAGAAGTCATCGATCACCACATGCTTGAACGGCGCGGCAAAGTAGTCGATGCCCTCGCGCGCGGCAGTGAGGCGATTGCACGCAAGCTCGGAAAATTGCTTCAGTTGTTGTTGATTGAATGTCATGGCATCTTCCTTTCATTTGCTCCACACCACGCGATTGACGAAATCGGTGTAGCTCAGAACGACTTTGAGAATTTTTTCAGAAACGGCTCCGCCCAGATAGTCCGGCGGGGTCTGTGCAGCGCCCTGTGCATTGCCGCGCTGGGTGACCGTCACACGTATGGCATCCAGTACGTTGTCGGGGCGTAGGCCGCACATGATGAGCGTGCCCTGGTCCATACCTTCCGGGCGCTCGTGGGCATTGCGAATGGTGACGGCAGGAAAGCCCAACAGCGACGCTTCTTCGGTAATGGTGCCGCTGTCAGACACCACGCAATAGGCATCCATCTGCAGCCGCACATAGTCAGTAAAGCCGAAGGGCTTGAGGAAGCGAATGCGGTTGTCCAGGTCTTGTGGGTTCAGTGCTTCCAGTCGCTTACGCGTGCGCGGATGGGTGGAGACGATGACAGGCATGTCGTGCTCCGCAGCCAGGGCCTGCAGGGTCTTAAGCAGGTTGTCCAGGTTTTCGGGCGAGTCGACATTTTCCTCGCGGTGGCAGCTCACAAGAAAATAGCGTCCGACCTGCAAGCCCAAACGGGAGACCGCGTCCGATGCTTCGATCTGCATCTTGTGATGCGCAAGCACCTCCGGCATGTGCGAGCCTGACTTGATGATCCGGTCGGGCGGGATGCCTTCTGCGATCAGATAACGCCTGCCATGCTCCGTGAGCACCACGTTGATATCGCTCAGATGGTCCAGCACCTTGCGGTTGAGCTCTTCCGGCACGCGCTGGTCAAAGCAGCGGTTTCCTGCCTCCATATGAAAGACCGGAATTTTGCGGCGCTTCGCAGAAATCACCGACAGGCAGGAGTTGGTGTCACCGTAGAGCAGCACTGCATCCGGTTTCTCGGCCTCCATGACCTCGTCCGATTTTTCAATCACCCGGGCAATCGTCTGCGCGGCATTGTCACCCACCGCATTCAAGAAATGATCGGGCTTGCGTATGCCCATGTCATCAAAGAACACCTGGTTGAGCTCGTAGTCGAAATTCTGCCCCGTGTGCACGAGTACGTGCCGGGTGTGCCTGTCGAATTCCGCGATCACCCTGGACATCTTGATTAGCTCGGGCCGGGTGCCCACGATGGTCATGACCTTAAGCACGGAGCTGCTCCTGTACGAAATCGAGCCTGAGCAGCATCTTCTTCACGCCCTCAAGATCCAGCCGGAGTGTGTTGTGCGAGGTGTAGTCTTCGAAGCTGGCGATTTCGGTTTCGCCCTCCACCGAGAATTTGGAGTAGTTGAGATCACGGTTGTCAGCCGGAATGCGGTAGTACTGCCCCATATCTTCGGCGTGCGCCAGTTCTTCACGGGAGACGAGCGACTCATAGAGCTTTTCGCCGTGCCGGGTTCCAATCACCCGAACCGCATTTTCCTTGCCGAAGATGTCGCTCAAGGCGCGGGCCAACACCTCGATCGTGGAGGCTGGCGCCTTTTGCACAAAAATATCACCCTGGCGCGCGTGTTCAAACGCATGAATCACCAGATCGACCGATTCATCCAGAGACATCAGGAAGCGGGTCATATGGGGGTCGGTAATAGTGAGTTCCCGACCCTCTTTTAACTGGCCGATAAAAAGGGGAATGACCGAGCCGCGCGAGGCCATCACGTTGCCATAACGGGTCGCGCAAAAAACGGTTTCACCGGCTGCGCGCATACGAGACTTGGCGACCATCAGCTTTTCCATCATGGCCTTGGAAAGGCCCATGGCATTGATGGGGTACACCGCCTTGTCCGTGCTCAACACGATGACGCGCTCGACGTCGTTGGCGATGGCGGCATTCATGACGTTCTCGGCGCCCTGCACGTTGGTGCGCACGGCCTCCATCGGGTAGAACTCACAGGATGGCACCTGTTTGAGGGCCGCGGCATGAAAGACATAGTTCACGCCCTTCATGGCCTCACTGACACTGTCCGGGTTGCGGATGTCGCCAATATAAAACTTGAGCTTGGGATGGTGGAAAGCAATCCGCATGTCCTCCTGTTTCTTCTCATCGCGACTGAAGATGCGGATTTCTCTTACATCGGTTTGCAGGAAGCGCTTTAGCACCGCGTTGCCAAAAGAGCCGGTACCACCGGTAATCATCAAGACCTTGTCGAGAAACATTGGAATGTCCTTTCTATTTATCTAAACCCATGCATGCTGTGCACCAATTGCTCCCAATCGGGTGCTACGTATCCGGTTGCCTGTTCGAAGCGCCCGGCATTGAGTGAGCGGTCAATGACCAAAGAGTCATCGGGAATCACGTCGATGTCTTTCTGGTAGACGCGTGCCACCAGCTTGAGCAACTCGTACTTATTGATAGGCTGCGCTGCAACATGAAAGAGTCCATGCAAGTCAGGACGTGGGAGCACCGCGTCTCGCACGACGCACGCCAGCTCTACCGTAGGCAAGCCTGAAAAAATGGCCTTGGTATAGCCCTTGACGGCGGCATTCTGTGCGAGAAACCAGCCCACCAGGCTGCGATGGCCGGCCAGTTCATGGCCGATGATGGAAGTGCGCAGCGTGATGGCGTGGGGGTATTCCACCTCCCCAAGCAGCTTGGAGCGGCCGTAGAGATCAGCAGCATCGGGAAAGTCGTCTTCCAAATAGTTTCCCCGTACGCCGGAGAAGACGCAATCCGTGCTGATGTGAACCAGACGCGCCCCCGCAGCCTGGCACAGCGCAGCCAGCCGATGGGGGAGCATGGTGTTAATGGGAACGGCTAACAGCGGGTCGTTGGCATCTGCCAGTTGCTTCACAAGCCCTACGCAGTTGATGACGACATCAGGTTGCGTAGCGGCAAAAGCTCTCAGCAGCGAGTCGGGGTGTTCAACATCCACGCCGACAACCAGTCGATCGGACAGTTCCCCGGAAAAATGGCGTCTGGCAGCTTCACTGCGAACGGTGCCATGGGTTTGAAAGCCGGGCACGGAGGACAGGAGGCGGAACATGGCATTACCCAGCATGCCTGTCACACCCAACACCAAAATTTTCATCGCAAACCTTCAACGCTCCCTCGATAGGGGACGATTTTTTCTACTTGTTTGGAACGCAAGCAACACTAATTAGCGCGACAAAGGGAGCGGTCGACTAACTGTTCAATAAACGCTGCGGATTGGTCACCATGAGGTCCGTGACGAACTCAATAGGATGAAGCGACTCGACAGATTTACTGGTTGCTGCAAAAGATTTGTATGGGGTTGGATGACATCCGAACAACCCCTTTTTTAGCTCTTTGGCTGCCCATGCCTTTGCGCGTGGCAGCTGATCCAACACCCTCCCCGCGTTTGCCACCCATCTCTACATAGGGGTAACAAACAGTGGCCATGGACCTAACCGAAAGTGAAGTGCGGCCTCCCGTTTAGACCGCAATGAGCTTTAGCAAATTCTACTCTAACCGAAGTTATGCACGCCTTCGCCCATTCTGGAAAGCCAAGGGTTGTTCATGTCTCCAGCGACTTTTTCCCTGGGTGCGCTGCGCGCTGAAGGTGCACCACGGGCACGATTAAGCCACCGAGGGCGACTTTGGATTTATGTTGCATGTGATTCTGGAGGAAGGCAGCAGGTCAGGCTTTTTTGGGTGTCAACACACGAAACTCCCAGGGTTGGAGAGCAATCAAAGGCTAAAAGTTGTTAGCTTTCATGTACGTACCGCGACTCGCCTCCCTTTTGTTACGCTCGCCAAGTCACTTTAGCAAACATCGATATAAGTCCACGTACGAATTTACCATTTGGTTGGCAGTAAAGTATCTCCAGTACCGCTCCTCCGCGCGAATTCCCATTGCAGTCGCCATCGCCGGGTTCTCCCACAGGCAACGCATCGCGTGGCGCAAAGCTGTGGCATCGCCTGGAGGTACAACCAGACCAGTTTCTTTACCAATATTTATGTAAGTAGTACCAGTGCCTATTTCACTGGAAATCATAGGTTTGCCGTACATGGCACCTTCCAGCAGGGATACTCCAAATGCTTCAGAACGAAGATGGGAGGGGAATAGAACCGCATAACATAATGTTAAAAGTGCATCTTTATCGAAGTCAGATAAATAGCCCACAAAATGAACATTTATTAAGCCGAGCTTTTTTGCTTGAGACTTAAGTTCATACTCAATGGGTCCTGCTCCCACAATTACTATCGGATAGTTTGTACCCTGCGCTGCTTCTAACAATATGTGCAGGCCTTTGTAATAGCGCAATACACCTATGAAGAGAAAAAATTTATCGCCTATTGTTTTTCTCCAATTCTCCATTCGCTGAGAAGATGAGTGCAAATAGCTTGATTTATCCAATCCAATGGGGATAACACTTACCTTGTGTTTATATTTTCCTAACACTGCGCTGGTCTCAAGGTAGTTGGGCGAGGTTGCCACAATGCGGGTAATATCCCCTAGAAATATAGACTTTAACGGCCTATACAACTTGAGCCAATTTTTTTGACGAATAATATCTGAATGGTACGTCAGTACTGTAGGCTGTTTTACGCGCACTGCAAAATGGACCAGATCCATGAATGGCCATGGAAAGTGATAATGGACAATGTCTGCTTTCTTCACCAATTGCGCAAAGTGAAATAATGCCGAGACAGAAAAACCCGTCGACGCAATTTGAACGTCCATTCGGGCGCGATGTGCGAGATAACCATCCATTGCGGTTGTACGCTCTACTTGCTGCGTAGTCAGTGAAAGGACATCAGTCTTGACACCAAATTTAGAGCAACCCGTGGCAATCTGGTGAATAACTTGTTCGATACCTCCCATGGAGTCCGGGAACGCTGTCTTATAAAAATGTAATACACGCATCGAGATTGAATATTAACCTACAACAGACTTCCACCACACAGAATAAGGTCGAGCAAGCCACCATCTCAACGGAAGGGTGCCATGGTACTTGCGTACGACATCTATTGCTTCTTGGTAATGCCTATAGCGTAATGTTCTTGTCTTTGTTGCAGGATGCTCCCGGTTAACGGCAACGTAGTGATCCAAGAACTTTAAAACTCCTACATGTTTAAACAGACGCCACCACAAGTCATAGTCCATTGCCATGTGCAAACTGCTATCAACCCCACCTATCGCCTCCCACGCCGACCTGCGAATGAGGGTTGCAGGTTGCGAAATAATGCAACGTGAAGCCAAACGTTTCTCATCAAACGATTCTACCCATACCGGTGATTTACATCCGGATCCTTGCTTCACATTCCAACACCGCCCGTATACAGCAGACGCTTGCGGGTGAGACTGAATTTCTTCGAGTAGTTTCCTCATACCCCCTTCCAAATACCAGTCGTCACTGTTAAGCCAGCAAACAAATGGTGCGCTACCCATGGCTATTCCTTCGTTGACAGCCGCCGCTTGGCCATTGTCGGCCCCGCTGCGCCATCCGGATAGACGGTGACTCCATTGGCGAATTACATCGAGTGAATCGTCTGTAGACCCGCCGTCCAGAACAAACACCTCTACAGGAACATCTTGCTGGAAAATGGAATCCAGAGCCTCGCCCAAAAATCGTCCTTGATTGAAAGACGGCACAGCGACGGTGATAACAGGTTTAAACACAGACTAAAACACTTTGATAAAAATATTCGAGAAATAAGAATTAATTTACAAAATCAAAATATGCTTCAATCTCTCAACTTGCGCCTGAACCATCCTTTGCAACATTTCGTCGAAGCTAATCAAAGGCTTCCAATTCAACGTACGTTCTGCTTTGGAAGCGTTCGCTAGTGTTTGCCATGTTTCTAGTGGTCGAAAAAAATCCGCATCACTGTATACTGAATCTTTCCAATCCAATCCCACGCATCCATAAGCGACTTCGCAAAGTTCTCGCAAGGTGTGTAAATTTCCTGTTCCAACAACAAAATCATCTGGCTGACCGTATTGCAGCATCAGCCACATGGCACGAACAAAATCTCTTGCATGCCCCCAATCTCTGGCCACGTCCAAGTTACCCAAGGCCAATTTTCCATTTGCAACGATGGGGTGACCCCTTTCATTTAAATCTGGAGAATTCTTAATTTTAAGTACCGCGCAGGCAGCACCGTACGCAACTTTCTGAGCCACAAAACCTAGCGGTCGTCGTTCACTTTCATGGTTAAAAAGGATGCCACAAGATATATACATCTGGTGGCTCTCTCGATATATATGTGCCATTTGATGATCATACACCTTGCTCGCAGCATACGGGTTTGAAGGATTAAAGGCGGTTTTTTCATCTTGAGACACCTCTTTGGACTGTCCAAACATCTCAGATGATGAAGCATGGTAAATCCGTGCTTGAGGGCAAACGCGTCTAGCGGCTTCAAAAACTCTGACTGCACCCATGCCGTTGATTGTCAAGGTTTCTAGCGCTCGAACCCATGACTCTCGGGGACTGGATTGAGACGCCAGATTGTAGATTTCTTTCGGTGCAGCCTTTGTGAGCGCAGATTCGATATCGATACTCTCCGCTATATCACCGAAATGGACTGCGATCTCGTTCTTCAGATGGCTTATGCTGTGCTGTTTTAACCAGCTTTCTTTTCGGACAAAACCATGCACTTCGTAGCCCTTCTCCAAAAGCAGCTCAGCCAAATAGGAACCGTCTTGTCCCGTAATACCCGTAATAAAGGCACGTTTCATTTCAAGTTTGATCTCTTTGGGCTATGTACCGCCTCTTTGTATAGGTCCAGAAGTGCCAGCGCACTCTGCTTCCATTCAAATCGCTCTGCTTGTGCAGTAGCAAGCATACTTAAACGGTGCCGCTCTGCGGGATCACGGGACAATCGGAACATCGTATCGGCCCACGCCTCCGTGTCTTCTGCATTCAACAACACAGCTGCCGAACCAGCCACCTCCGGCAGTGAACTGTTATCACTTGTTATCGTCGCCGCACCAAACTGCATGCCCTCAAGCACCGGAAGCCCAAACCCCTCAAATAATGATGGATACATATTTGCATAACAGTTTCTATATAGCCAAATCAACTCATCATCAGAAACATAACCGGTCATAACAACATGATTTTCGATTCCCAGTGTCTTGACTTGCTTCTCGAAATTATCCATCAACCAGCCCTGCCCTCCAACCAATACAAGCGGCATTGCCTCGCCACCTTTTTTCAAATAACTGGCGTAAGATTCAGCTAAGCGGTATTGATTTTTACGTGGCTCAATGGTCCCTACATTTAGCCAGAACTTGCCAGAAGTAATGTCAATCAGTGTCTTGGGACGTCTACCTTTTGAGGAGTTTTCGATAAACCGTGAGCAAGGATAAATGACACGAACCCTATCCGCCGGAAAGTGGGGAAATATTTTTAGATAATGAGCCCTTGATGCTTCAGATATAGCGACCACCCAGTCTGCAGCCATAGCAGATCTAAAAACGCCATCGAAACACCCGATCCTGTTCGTCTCTGTAGTCCAATCTGGATCTACTGTAAAACCCATGTCATAGAATGTATACACAAGTCGACTGGACTTCAATTGGAGCGGACACCAGAAATTATTCGAATGCACTATTTCTGGTTGCCCCAGAACTGCCTCGAGTTGTGTATCATTCCAAAAGCCTCTCGCGTACTCGCGCGTTAAATGCCTGGGTCCGTATCTAACATTGCGCCCCGGATAGGGGTTACGTACTGGCATGAGTGCATCAAAGTAAAAATCTCCAAAGCTTGGAAATAAAAAGTACCGATGTTCAGGTGCCAACTCCAACATAGCCTGCACCATGGCATGAGAATAAAATCCACAGCCTGCTTTTCCAGCTCCAGTTTGGGATACATCGAAACAAATTTTCATTTAAGGCCTAAATTCAGAATAAACGCAGGAACAAGGTTTTTAATGGATCAAGCAAATCATTCTTCTTGATTAATAACCAGCTGCCCAATTCTATGTATACAGCAAAAGATAGTGCGAACATAAATTAAGTATAGAGTTTCTGAAAAACTTAATGAAATTTAGTTTCAAGTCACTATCTTGCATACATCATTATAAATATTAATTTACAATTCAATGCAATCAGCCTCAAGAATTCATCAGACTTCATTTCTCTAACCTCCGCAATCCTTGCGACTAAATATAATTTTTGATTCCCATTAATTACAGCCTCAAGCTACAACATTTCGCTATTTATAATAAAATTATTAATAATAGTCGCACAAATTCATAATCGAATTTATGCCTCATTTATTTTGTTCAATTATATATTTATTACTCTTATTTTTATCTCGAAAAATTAGGCAAATTATTTTTTAATATTTAATATAATGACGCATGATCGGAATGTACTTCGCCAAATTTATTATATACATCAATAACAATATTCGCACATGCGTTGCTGACATCTACATTTCCAAGGGTTAAAAACCTACGGTCTGGAACATGTCCAGTCATCGGTAAGGCGTGGAGCTATTGTCGTCATACATCTGGCTATCTTTCATCTTACGCTCGCAAAAAGGCATATCATCCAGCATTTGTTTTCTCACATCCGGCGAGATAGAATTTTAAATTAATGTCACTCATGAAGAATAGTCCAAGAATTCAATGTATTTGCTGACGAAAATATATTTCGTTCAACATGATAAAATATGTAATATCTACAAGATCAACACCATTACAAATTTCAAATCCAATCAACCGCTTTATTTTTTTTAATTCATAGCAGTTAATATAATTGAGAATCATGACAACATGTCGATGTTTGACACAGACGGTGTTTTCTATAAAATATCTTATTATATATTTAATATTTCCTAAAATTTGCAAATTCGCGAATCGACTATTGACAGCAAATTTAAAATTCTCTATCTCAAACCTATCATTCATAGAACCAATTTAAAACCTATCATCATTTCTAGCATCCATGGCTGCTGTATTTTTATTATCCAATTTACATAAATTAAAAATACGCGAGACTTTGATTACTTATACTTTAATTTTCCGAATTACAACACTAATTAAACATCCAACCCATAATTTTTTTAACCATTAGTTTTGAAATCCTCCGATTCCATCTAATAGCCGAATGTATAGATGATATAGCCACCCTCATTTTAAATAAATACGGTCTTTTTCTTCTGTTAATTTGGCGCTCGATTTTAGCATGTGCGTAGTTAAACAACCACCGATCCGGCACCGTACCCAAGAGATCCTTCAGCATGCAGTTGATCTCTTTATGTACCTGAACACGTGATCCCAAGGTTTTGTTATCTGAATAAAGTCTAGAACCAGCCAATTTGGATTGGATGTATCCGAAAACAACTCCATTTAAACCCAACCGCAACCAATATTCATAATCCATACAGTAAGAAAGCGATTCATCTAGAAATCCATACTTTACAATTACACTTCGCCGGAAAAATAATGCTGGTTGACATATAAAACAGGTTTCCTTAAGGCGTTCAAAATTCCAAGTCTCTGTCGGATAGGATTCAAATGCTTTATCATTCAAGTCGATGTGATCTGCCATGCCATACGCGACTTCAACATTTGGGTTGTCTTTAAAATAGTCAGCTACCTTCTGCAGAGCACCCTCATAATAAATATCATCAGAATTTATCCAACCTATTATTTCACCATCGGTGGATTTTATGCCTTGATTCACTGCATCTGTCTGACCACGGTCTCTCTTGGATATCCAATGCACTCCTGGTTCGAAGTCTTTAAGTACTTGAACAGTGCAGTCGCTGCTACCACCATCAAAGACAACATGCTCCAGCTCAACGCCTACAAGTTTTTGGCACGCAACACTTTGTAGAGTTCGTTCGATAAATTGACCCTGGTTATAGGATGGCGTGACTATGCTTATTTTCATGTACTTCTTAAAATTTTTGACATGAGTTGCAATCTTTCACCATCTTTATTTATTACAATAAAATTGGTAATCATCAAAGATATCTCTCTTTTATCATCACCCATTCCCATATTAAAAGGAATAAGCGTTGGACTAATATTGATATTAAAACAACCTCCTTCCCGTGAAACCGGAAAAATTAGTGTGCTATGGTTACCGCGCTTAATATATATCTTACGCTTGAAAGTTCCAGTATCATTAGTAACTTTTATGTTTGATTTTGGATACCAAAGCCAGTCGGGGGCAAAAAACTCAATTTCAATAGACTGAGAGCCGTTAGATGGAGGAAGGTTTATAATCAGGTTGGGCTCAACCCATCCATCGGTATAAAAACCTGAAAGTTGTGGATCAATGCTATTTTTTTCGATTGAAGACTTGAACAGTGTCATATATTCATTAGCCATACGATCGGCATCGAGAAAGAGTGCGGCTCTTGACGTACCCTTTGTACGCAGTTCGCACCGCAAAATATCATTTTCCACCAAGTTCCTTATAGCCATTGCGATCTGATCAGGCACACGGGGATCAAATAAAAGAGCGGCATTACCAGCCACTTCAGGAAGCGAGGTCAGGTTGCTACAAGCGACTGGCACCCCAGACGCCATGGCCTCAATAACAGGCAAACCGAACCCTTCATATAGCGAAGGAAATATCACGCCTCTGCAATTCGCCATAAGCACAGCAATATCACTATCAGGAAGGAAACCGGGGAAAAATATACGGTCTGCAAGATGCAGTGCTGCGGCAGCTTGTTTCAGATAATCTAGCCGCTCCCCGGATGCACCAGTGCAAACCAACCTTATTTCTGGTGGTAAGCCGACTTTACAGGCCATTCCGAAGGCCGTGAACAGCATTTCATGGTTTTTGTGACGCCAAAAATTTGCTGGATACAGGAGGTAAAGTTGCGGCTTCAGTTCAAGACGATTCAGCACAGTATTTTCAACATATGGCGCCGCTTCCAAACGTCTCGCCATGCGTAGATATATTGTCTGAATACGATCTGGGGCAATATTGCCATGAGCAATTCCAACCGTGCGTGAATATTCAGATATTGCGACCAAACCAGTTGCTCGCTGGCATGCATCCAAAAATGTGTGATCTCTATGTGCAACATCTGCTGGATCAAAGAACTCAGGATGGGTCTTATACTGGAGATCGTAAATAATGCATACCGTCGGTATCCCAATTTCAAAAAAGGTGGGAGCCGTAAATGGACAAAATAATAAATCTACACCCATTTCACGTAATAAACTACGTCGGGTTGTACGACGCTTGATTGTTATATTTAATTTATATCCAACCAGGCCGACCACTCTTCTTAATCTGCCCGGCAAATGTGGAAGAATCGCCCTTGCAATGGATATCAACCTGACGCGTACAGACGTGGCGGGCACAGCACTTGCTTGTTCAATAACCATTAATCGTCTGAGATTGGAGCGGTCTAATTTGGCAAGTTCCTCATGGGTTTTCTGATGGGTTAAAAGCACAAATTTTGCATGAGGCTCCAAAGCCGCTAGTAATTGGATTAGCTCCAACACGAAAATTTTAGCGCCGCCATTTTCACCTCCGGGTAAAATGGGTGTGAGATCTACAGCAATCAGTTTTCCTTTCACTTTTCTCTTTCCATTTCTTTCACCATATTGGTCAGCGTGCCAATCTGCTCCCACCTTGCATATCTGTCAGCTTCACAATGTTTTAATTGTTCAATAAGCGCAATCTCCCTCTCCCGAAGATCGAGCAACGCTTGTGCCATACGGCCACTTGCAGAAGAAAGAAGTACCTGTTCAGAAACTCTTGTTGTGTTTTCTTTGAGCGGTTGTCTGCTCACAACGAAATACATGTCGTAATGACTGAAAATCGCAGACTCGAACTTTATATACTTGGCATTGCATAATCCAAATAATTGCGAAACCGAATCTCTAGTAAAAAGAAACAAGTGCTCATCAGATTTAAGTTGTTCCAAAAATGGAGCTTTACTTTCCAGTAATTCTGAGTAGTTCATTTCACTCTTAAACTGCGGTGTTTGAACTAATATGAATCCATCTGGTTTCAGTAGTTTAAAACATTGATTCAACGTCTGTACGGGTTCAGGAAGATGTTCGAGTACATCCATTATTACGATAATGTCAAGGCTGTCATTAGGGATATTCAAATTTTCAATGGGTCCAATATCTACTGGGATGTTGAAAGTTTTCTTTCCAAAATTCACGACCCATGGGCTCATTTCAATACCTGACGCCTTATAGCCAGCTTGATTCATGAGCGCAACAAAACTCCCATGTGAACAGCCTAATTCCAGAACCTTCGCACTTGGCAATTTGTACTTAAGCAGTGTAACTAGCCAATGCAAGTTTCTCTCAGTCAAATCATTTCTGGATCTCATATGGATATCCGGATAGCCTAGATCTAGGTTTTGATGATTTAACCAATATTGCTTTCCATAAAAGTCATGTTCATCATTTTTTACTTTTAACTGCTCCGGTGACATTCCAACCAACGATACTAATGTTTGGCATTTGTCGCAAACAGAGTATTCTGAGCTAAACAACCTTAAAACCTCATTCCCACACCAACATTTGCTCATTTCACTCACCTGGCTTTGCGTAAGAAAAATACAGCACCACATCCATCCCGTCTGTCAGTCTCCATTTCAAGCAAGCCTTGAAATATTTTTCGGTATGCTTTCGAAAAGCTCGTATTTTTGCTTAAATAAGAATATATTTTTGAGCCGAACTCCGGACCGGCAGCCTCTTTTAAATGCCAAACGCTATCCATCATTAACCACGCTATTCCGTTATTTTTTGGCAATATGGGATAGTGCTCTATAACTGAGAGGCCCGCGTAGGAAAACCTCGTGATCCATTCATCTACCGAAAGTGGATTTGAAAGATGATGATAAGTCAGGAAATCACGCTGTAAGGTCTCGGCAATGGCAACATTGCCGGTAGATGCCACAGCTTTCGGCAGAAGAGACCAGTCAATAAATCTGTTCGTAACAACACTGCATAAAAGTGATCCACCAGGTTTCAGGCAGCGGAATATTTCTGCGATCACTAGATCAAGATCATCCATGTGCTCCAACGAACAATTAGCAAACACATGATCAAAACTTGAATCCTGTTCCGGGACTTTATGCGCAGGCCCCACATGTACGCTACGGTACACCCCGGATTTTCGGCTAAGCTCAGCAACCGATAAATCATGATCCACACCGACAACATTATTCAAATTCGGCCATAAGAGACGAAAGTATTTTCCATCTCCACATCCCAAATCGAGCACTTTCCCTTTGAGGCGATAATTTTGATAAGCCGCATACTCCCAAGCTCTCCAGTGACTCAATGGGGGTATGTTTGCATAAATAGCAGTAACTGCGTCATATCCTTTTAATATCTGGCGGTTAGATAATTCTATTGTCTTCAATCTGAAAATCTCACTTTTGATCAATTCTAAAATCGAAACTACCTGGGAGGTCAGCTATTCCATGGTGCGTCAAAGCAGGTCCATTCGTTACCTTCCTCCAACCCACAGAAATCACACCTGCTGCTGGCAGATGGCACAACCGGGTAATCCTTGAAAAAAACTCCTCATGCCCCATTTTTGACACATTCATATAACTTTCGGCGTCGATCGTTGCAAGGCCGATCTCATAGGAGTATTCGCCTATTTCTAACTTTAATTCCACACATTGACGACACTGAATACGGGTTCCAGCGGACAATTTACCAGGCGCCATTCCAAAATATTCCAGCGATCCTTTTCCATGAACATTGATTCCTCTCTCATTTTGTAAAACCAATCCGGCTAGTGGCACTCCGATCGGGTGAGACAGTGTAAATTCGTAATAAAAAACTGCAGTTTCACCTTGAGAAAAACTGTTGCAAGGCACGCCTTCCGAATCACATACAACGTAACCGGTGCAAGTTCCCCATCCATTTGAAACCTCGGAGGCAGTGTGTACCCTCCTAAAGCATTCTATAGCCGGCCATTGTTCGGGATTAATTGATGCCGATTTAACACTATCTTCAGTGTCATTGATAGTATCAAATACAGCTTTGGATCTGTTATTCTGCTCCTGCAAATAATAATGCTTAGTTGCTTGTATAGCAGGGCCTAGATACATTTGATGCCCATTTTTCAGCAATAAGGCATTTTTACAAAACTGTTCTACCTCCGTCATAGCATGCGTAACAAGCAGTATGGCTGCACCCGATTGTCTGAGCTGCTCCAGTCGTGCATAACATTTTTGGCGAAAAAAGATATCGCCAACTGCAAGCGCCTCGTCAATGATTACTATAGATGCATCAATATGCGCCTGGACCGCAAAAGCAAGTCGTACATACATTCCACTTGAATAGGTCTTTACCGGCTGATTAATAAATTCACCGATATCTGCGAACTCGATGATTTGCTGGTATTTGGTGTCAATTTCATATTTCGTCAGACCTAGGATGCGACCATTCAGATAGACATTCTCCTTCCCTGTGAAGTCAGGATTAAATCCGCTACCAAGTTCAAGCAGAGCTGCTACCCTTCCCTTGATCACGACTTCTCCACTGGTAGGTGTCAATGTTCCGGCTATTATTTGTAAAAGTGTGCTTTTGCCGCTTCCGTTGCGACCGATAATGCCCATCGTTTCACCACGACGAAGCTGAAAGGATATGTTATGAAGCGCCCTAAACTCACGATAGTATGGAGAAGATGCTTTTACGCCAGTCAGTCCAAGTGATGTAACAAACCGGTTGAGCAGACTGTAAAATGGAGGAACCACCATTTGTTTAAGACGATCGGGAGGTTTATCATAGATTTCGTAGCGTTTACTAAGATTTCTCACATCAATAAGAATGTCTTCAGATGACATCTGAAAATCCCTTACGTGTCTTCTGAAACCACCAGAAGCCAGCCTGAGATAAAAATATACCCACGAAGAAGCTGATACCCCACTGCTTCCAATCAATAGGCTTGCCCCACAACATCAATTCGCGCAATTGGATTACCGGTAAGGTGATAGGGTTCCAGATCAGAAGCGCACGATAGCTTTCCGGTAATACGTCTAGCGGATAGAAAATGGGAGCTAGAAAAATTGCTACGCTTGATACCATTGCTATCATCTGAGATAAGTCCCTCAGGTACACCCCCAGGGATGCGAATATCCACGAAAAACCGAGCATCATAAATATCAATGGCAGTATGACTACTGGAATCAAGAGAGATCCCATATGGACTTCTGTGCCGGTTATCAAGCAGAAAAAAAGCAATACTGCAAAGCTGACTAAAAAATTCAGGAAGGCAGATAATAAGGCCATCCAGATCAGTGCTTCGAGTGGAAATACAACCTTCTTCACGTAACTCGCATGCGCTGTGATCAAACCTGGCGCCCGGTTGAGACACTCTGCAAAGAAGCTATGCACAATCATTCCGGAGAATAGAACAATGGCGAAGGTGACTTTGCTTTCTTCACCTGTTCCCCATCGTGCCTTGAAGGCTACGCTGAAAACCATCGTATAGATAGCGAGTATCAATAAAGGATTGAGCAGAGACCACAATACTCCCAACATGGAGCCTTTGTATCGGCCAAAAAAATCACGACGCACCAAGTCTTTTATAAGACCCCAGTTCTTATAGATACTTGCTATGGACTGCATAGTATTCAAGTATATTGACTTGATCACGTTCGCCTGCATACACTTGTAAATTGCTCAGTGTTCTTATGCGACTGATTTCTTGAAAATGAATTTTTCGTAGCGCAGGCTGCGCTGGGTAAAGGATGGGACAGTGACATCTGTAATTGAGCCGCTTGAGGTCACTTTTTGAGTGTTTTGTAATTGTAGACTACGCTCCAATTTTAGAAATTTAAATTTATGTCTGTGGCTGGGGTCGCCCCGTCGCACCACATTCGGCGCTTTGAGGCGCATTATGGGAGCCTCGCAAGTGAAGGACTGTCGCCGCTTGGCGCCCGTGCAACGTGCAACGTGTTTTCGGGTTGGGCCGCTCGGCGCGGCGATTGGTCCGCGGTCTCCGTGTCATCTTTCTGTCGGTGCCAAAGGGGGATTCTTGTCTCTCTTCAAATGCCATATGCTGATCACGTCGCCTGTCCGCGCAAGTGAAACCAAGCCGGAATGGCGCTGAAATGCGCCCGTGCCCGCTCGTGTTGCAGCAGGCAGGTTTGCTACGACTGCTAAGATTGACCCGGAGACGGGACCCACAGGTGCGCCTTACTGCCCACCGAAATCGACTCTCTTTTCCCATCCAAGCCTTGCGCAGAAGGAGGCCTGGTTCCACAGGTTCATCTGCTCCATACCAGGGACTAAGCGCGTGACTTTCTTTATCTCCTTGCTGCTGCTTGGCTGGTCTTCTCTTCGCGTCAGCACCCGATTCGGCAGTTCATCGTCCGATCGGTTTTGGATAGGCATAGCGAGCGTGATGCTACAAATCGGCTCGACCGCGAGCCTCACCTCTTTGGTCCATCAAATGAACGCGGGCGCCTGGTTGCTCGTTCAAGTATCCACTTGTGCGGTGGTCCTGTTGTGCACAAGGCCGGTACACCATCCGGGTGATGGCGCACTCTCATTGCGCTGGAGCCTGCGGCGCTCGCGGCTGCTTTCGTTTACTGCCGCGCTCTCTCCCTGGGGACTGATGGCACTCATGGCCATTGGCGCGATGCTCGCCCTTTCGTTGACGGTTCAGGCGACAACTCCGATCTACGCCGGCGATGACAAGATGTACCACGCCTCGCGCGTGATCTATTGGATTCAGCACCAGACCGTATTTCCATTCGACACACACAACGTCCGGCAGACGATCACACCTTTTGGAAGCGAGTTGTTTTTCTTGTGGCCGGTGCTCCTGACAAAAGTCGAGGTTGTGGGTCGTCTGGTCTTTTGGCTGGCCTATCCATTGGCGGCGACAGGCCAATATCTTTTGTTGCGCAGTATGCGGCTGAGCCGCACGATTTCCTTGGTTGGGGTATTGATTCTGATTTCAACGCCGCTCGTAGCCACAAGCGCTATCGGGCTCAAGCCAGAACTTTGGTCGGTTGTATCCTTGATTGGTGTCGCCTATTGTCTTGTTTCCATCTGCCTCACGCCGAACACAACGAAGACACATTATTTCCTCCTGGGCATATTCGCGGTAATAAGCGTCAATATTCGCGCTTTTCCGGTTGCAATGCTTCCCAGCCTGGTAGTGACTATGTGGTGGACCCACAGTACTTTTTCATTTGCCACGCGGCTAAAAATCCTTGCGTCCGGAATGCTGTGTGCAGGCCTTATGAGTTCGCTGCTCATTCCCCTCGTTTTTAATTCTGCACGCTATCACCACCCGCTGGGCCCAACGGAAGTTCGGCACCAGGTTGCAGCCGATTTCACGCCCAGGGTGATTTATACCCACGCCGTTCGTTTTGCATTTTTGTTAATGGAGTTGCCAGACGTTCCAACTGCCGTAGAGACAAGAAATATCCTCAGCACCACAGGCAACCAATTGATTACGGATATTGGGGCGAATGTTCCCTTGACTTGGGAAAATGACAGCCCGTGGCCTGGAAGATTCACATACGCCCTACCGGAGCACGCAAAGAGGTTCTCGCTGGCAGGGCTTTTGTGGATTCCCATACTGTGCCTTGCGACTTTGCTGTTTATACGCAATGTTGTTGCAACATGGCCACGTGTGAAGTTGACGGCTGTTTCAGCCCAAACCCTCATGGCAATTCCTTTGTTGGCTGCAGTCCTTTTCGGTGCCAGATGGATCGTCCATTCAGAGGTGCCAGCACGTTTCCTCGTTGGCCCCTATTCACTGTGGCTGAGTATTGCGGTCGCCATCTGTGGACCTTACTTCTCCTCACGCAAATTTGCGCACGCACTGGCTGCAATCATCATTTCGTATTCGGTTTACCAGCCCATCAGCACCCAGGCGTTCAGTGCCATACAGGCACTCGCCGCGCCCATAACGATAAATGCAATTAATCAGCCTTTCGAACAAGCTCTTGATTTGATGCCGCTTGGCTCACGGATTCTTTTTGTAGGAAACCAGGACGCGCCCGACTATCCTCTCTTTTCACCCGGTACTCGCTATTCGAATGCGGTGATTCCTTGGGGCTTGGCGCCTTTTGATGCGGCAAGAATGCGGCACTTAATCGAATCGGAAAAAGCAACCCATATCTTGATTCAGGACATTGAGCGTGAGTCAGTCAGTTGGCTTCCCCCTCTCAATATCGGAGACATGCTTGTTTGGCTGGCTCAGGAACCCGGACTAAAGGAAGTTCCACTCAGCACGCCGTACATGCGACTTTTTGAAACCACCAATCCCATGAAAATGGACGACCGTTCTTTTCAATTAGTGCAAGTGCCAGCCCAGACACCCCTGGTTACCGTTGGCAAAACTCTATGGACCCAGGTAGGCATCCACCCCGCGACTCTGAAGACTCCCTGGCCGGTCGAGAGTCTGGGCACCGTCAAAAGTGGTTTCCTGTGGATGGGTCAGGGACCCGCAGAGGGTCTTGAAGTGGGTCTGTGGTCGCGCCAAGACCGCGCTGTGGATGTGCGAGTGGATGTTTCTCCCGGCCCCAGCCTGACCACGCAGGGGCGCAGAATCATGCTGCTGCACGACGGACTGGCGGCCGGTGACGTACAGACCTTCAAGGGCGATGCGTCAATTGTGTTCCCCGTCACGCTGCATGCCGGACACAATGTGCTGAACTTCTTAGCACTGGATGCCGCGACGGTTAAACGCATGCCAAATGGCGATGAACGGCACTTGGTGATCGGTCTTCACTCGGTTCGGATCGACGCCTCGCCAAAAAGGGCTGATGCTCCGCCAGCGCTGCCGGAAAAGGCGAATGCCCAGGCGCAACTCACGAGTAACGACGACTTCGGCCAGAGTGCAAAAACGGCGATAGACCGGATCAACCGCCATCAACAGCTCGAGGGTTACTGGCTCACCACTTACACGAGGGAAGAACGCTTTGAGCGTCCCAAGCTGGAAATGAATACGTTTGTGACATCCATGATGGTGGACCTGCTAAGCGCCGCGGTGATCCCGACTGATTTGGGGGCCAACATGGAGCGGGCGCGGGCGCATCTGGGCAGCCAGATCGAAGCCGACGGACTGGTTCGCTACCATGGTCGCCCTGACGCCGCAGCAATGCGGACGCTGGGGCTTTGCCCCATCACACCGGACACAGACGACACGGCCTTGGTGTGGCGAATCGCGCCTGGTGCAAACGCATTGCGAGCATCCGCTCTTGCGCAGCTCATGGACTACCGCACGCCGGAGGGCCTTTATAAAACATGGCTCGGGCAATCCAATGCGTACCAATGCATCAATCCTGGCGCGGACCCGAATCCTGCCGATGTCGGCATACAGATGCATATGCTCATGCTACTGGCACAAACCGACCCGGCTGCCGCGCGCACGCTCTGTGGTGCGCTCCGCCAGGCAATCGACCAGGACCGGCTCTGGGTGTACTACCGCCGGGCGCCATTGGTTCCGCTCCTGCGCCAGGCCGACCTGAAAGCGGCCGGCTGCACGGTTCAACTGCCGCCTTCGCGCATTCACACAGACATTCCTGATCAGCTTAGCTGGGTGACCGCGACCCAGATACTGCAACGCATGGACCACAGCAGCGGACAGCTACCCACCACCGCTGAAGTTCGGGAGGTGCTTCAAGCGCTGTCCAAAGAGGACTTCGCGCCGCTACGCCTGAACCCGCCCATGCTTTATCACAACGATCTCAGCGCTTCGGTGCGCAGGTTCTATTGGTCGGAGGACATTGGGTATGCGATTTGGTTGCGCCTGTATTCCGAAAGTGTGCGCCGTGGACTGCTGCTCACCAGCTACGGAAGCGAAAAGGGGGCGACCGGCGGTTCCAGCAAGCCCAAGCCCCAATGATCGAACCACCAAAAGGGGGCAAATTCTTCATGCGACTGTTATCGACCATTCGTTTGGAAGAGGTTCTGGTACTGCAGGGTGCGCCCCTTTTTGGCGCCCTCTTTTCGCTGGGAACATTCAACCGCCATAGCGCCGTGGCCCTCCTGCTGCTGGCAGTAGGAAGTAGTTTGCTCGTCGCTCACGTCTTCCTGGTCAACGATTGGTCTGGAATCAACCACGACCTACGGGACCCGTCGCGGTCAGCTGGCGTGTTCCTAAATCGTGGCGTACGCCGCGCCGAGGTAGGTGCTTTGTCCTTGGTTCTGCTGGTGCTCAGCATGGTACTGTTCAGCCAATTGGGCGGAGTCACTCTGAGTATCGGGCTGATGATGGCGATGGCCAGTGCGCTGTATTCCGTTCCTGGCATCCATTTCAAGGGGGTGCCGGTGCTCAACTCCGCACTTCACCTGCTCAGCGGCTTGCTTCACTTTTTGCTTGGTTATTCGGTGTTCCACGCCCTCGACGGAAGGTCACTGGAAATCGGCTGTTTCTTCGCCGCCATATTCAGCGCGGGACACCTCACCCACGAGGTTCGCGACTACGGGGCGGATTTGCGAAACGGCATCAGGACCAATGCCGTGCAGTTCGGCAAGGTGAGGAGTTTTCTCGCTGGATTTGCGCTATTCACGTTGGCCGATGGCTTGCTCCTGCTGCTGGCGATCAGGGGAACCGTGCCCTACAGCCTCGTGCTTGTTGCCGCGCTTTACCCCCTGCATTGCTACTGGGCGCTGGGGACGCTGCGCAGTGGGCTCACGTTTGACAGTGTGCGCCAGCATCAATTGCACTATCGCGGACTGTACGCGTGCATTGGCGTGATCATGGTGGTTTCTTTGCTGTTAACATAAACTTTCCCCCCAAAGACACTGCACGTTGCCCATCAGATACAACGACCGGGCGCCGCAGACGGCGCCAGTCGCTGGCTGACCCGATTCGGTTCAAGCGTTCTCGCTTAAACAGCCAACCTTCAAACCGGCTGGTTTCTGCTCTGCAGCATCGCCCACAAAGAGGCGCTTTCGGAAGTCCGCGACGGTTAGCCTCAGTCCCTCTTCCAGTGCAACGACCGGCGCCCAGCCGAGCGCCTTCTGTGCAAGGCTGATATCCGGCATGCGCTGACGGGGATCGTCTTGGGGTAATGGCTTGCTGACGACACAGGATGTCGAATCGCACTCTGCGATGATCCGGGCGGCCAGCTCCAGCATGCTGCATTCCTGCGGGTTACCAAGGTTCACAGGGCCGTTAAATCCGTCGTCGCTGTGCATTAACCGCATCAAACCTTCCACGGTGTCATCCACATAGCAAAATGCGCGTGTCTGGCTTCCATCGCCATACAGCGTAAGCGGCTCAGCACGCAGCGCCTGAAGCACGAAGTTAGAGACTACGCGACCATCGTCAAATTGCATCCGCGGGCCGTAGGTATTGAATATGCGTGCCACCTTGATCCGCAGGCCGTACTGGCGGAAGTAGTCAAAACACAATGTTTCCGCGCACCGCTTTCCCTCGTCATAGCACGCTCTCGGGCCAATGGGATTCACATTACCCCAATATGCTTCTCGCTGCGGATGCTGGATCGGATCACCGTACACCTCGCTTGTTGAAGCCTGCAAGACCCTGGCTTGCAACCGCATGGCCAGGTCCAGCGCATTCATGATCCCCAGCACATTGGTACGCATGGTTTGGACTGCGTCACGCTGGTAATGAACAGGTGATGCAGGGCAAGCTAAATTGAATATGAAGTCCACTTCCGCATGAAATGGCGCAGTGACGTCGCCGTACATCAATACAAACCGTGGATGATCCAACAGGTGAGCAATGTTGGATGAACTACTGGTGCAAAAATTATCGAAACAAATGACATGGAAACCATCGCGCAGCAAGCGTTCACACAAATGTCCGCCAATAAATCCTGCCCCCCCAGTAACCAGAATACGAGTTCCCATCTTATTATCCCGGTTGGCAGGCGTAACACCACTCATCTGAAAATATTATATTTAGCAATGCAGTATAAAGCACGCATTCCATCTCTCCAGCCAATTTTCTTGCCTTCTTCATAGGTCCTACCAAAATAAGAAATTCCGACCTCGTAGATACGGCAACCGGTTTTCGCAATCTTGGCTGTAATCTCCGGTTCAAATCCAAATCGATTTTCTTCAATGCGGATGGACTGAATTATTTCCCGCCTGAATACCTTGTAACCACACTCCATGTCGGTTAGATTCAGATTCGTAAGCATATTGGAGAACAGGGTAAGAAAGCCGTTAGCAACTCGATGCCAAAAATACATCACGCGATGTGGGTTCGCACCGGCAAAGCGTGACCCGAAAACCACGTCAGCCTTATTCTCCAATATCGGCTTAATCAAGGCTGGATAGTCCTGTGGATCATATTCAAGATCCGCATCCTGAATAATAACTAAGTCGCCAGTTGCCAGTTGGATACCCGATCGGATGGCAGCGCCCTTGCCCTGATTGCAATCATGAAAAACAAGTTTATCAATCCTTCCCGCAACTTGCTTTAAAAGTAACTCCCTTGTCCCATCATTTGAAAAATCATCTATAACTATGACCTCCTTAGTAAAATCCGGAACTGCACAGACTGCATCGATAATTGCGCATATTGTTGTTTTTTCATTAAAACAGGGAATTATAATAGTCAACTTCATTAAATAATAACTCTATTCGCAACAATTCATCTTAAATTTCATTATTAAAATACAATAAATTAATTCAATTTACTGACATGTCGTATTGGTTTTCGGCCTTCGTGCGGTACATTTCCCTCGCTACATAGGCCAGTCATTCGTATACTCCCATTAGTTTGCCAATCACCATGCATAAATTAAACAGTCCAAACTGCGTAAAGGTTGGGGAGATATTCTTCTTCAGCCCGCGATGGCACACTGTCAACAAACCAACTGAAGCTTGATGACTTGAAAGGTATGCCCCAAGTTGTCCCTCATGTCGGCCTTGCCCTTCTCGCACTTGTCGATCATCGCATCCAGCGCTTCGTACTTGTTCAATGCCTTCCTCCCGGCAAATGGGTACATGCGAGGTACCTTCGGTTTTGGCATCTGTACGCTTTGCGATGCCTCGGTATCTCGCATCACCGACTGCATATCTCTGTTCATCATGGAACCTATTGCTGCATTCAACCACCTCACTCAAGGGGCCCGCAGTGCCATGTACGGTCCATACGAGACCCGGCTTGACGACAACGTGGACTTGGACGCCAAGGTATACCTGCCAGCCCTTTTTGCTCGAGTGCATTTCAGGTTCGCCGTGATGGTCTTTTTTCGTGGTCGTCGAGCGTTCGGCAATCAAGATCGCGGGATTAAGCCACCGACAAATACCCCTGCACATGGCGCAAAAACACGGCCTTGATGCCCACCTGGTCGTTGGCATTGGCCGCTTGCAAAAGTTGCTCCAGCTCGCCTTGCAACTGCGCCCAGGGCAGGAAAGGCTCGCGCGCCTTCATGATGCGCGGGTGCTCTGTGGGCTCGGGGTTGTCACCGATCAGCAGCTCTTCATACAACTTCTCCCCAGGCCGTAGCCCGGTGATGGCAATCTCGATGTCGCCGTGCGGATTGGCTGCGTTGCGCTCGCTCAGGCCCGAGAGGTGCAGCATGCGCCGCGCCAGATCCATGATCTTGATGGGCTGGCCCATGTCCAGCACAAACACATCACCGCCCTGCCCCATGGCGCCGGCCTGCAGCACCAGTTGGGCCGCCTCCGGGATGGTCATGAAGTAGCGAGTGACCTCGGGGTCGGTCACGGTGAGCGGCCCGCCGGACGCCAACTGCTTGCGAAACAGCGGCACCACGCTGCCACTGGAACCCAGCACATTGCCAAAACGCACCATCGAAAACAGCGTTTGCGGATGCGCTTGTGCGTAAGCCTGCAGCACCAGCTCAGCCATGCGCTTGGTGGCACCCATCACGTTGGTGGGGCGCACTGCCTTGTCCGTGCTAATGAGCACGAAACGGTGCACGCCGGCAGCCACCGCCGCCTGCGCCATGTGCAGCGTCCCAAACACATTGTTGCGCACACCCTCGCCCGGGTTGTCTTCCACCATGGGCACATGCTTGTAGGCCGCTGCGTGGTAAACCGTGGCCGGGCGGTAGCTGTCAAAAATAGACTGCAGGCGCTCGGGGTTGGACACGCTGGCCAGCAGCGGCACGAGTTGCACCGCAGAGCCCAGACTCGCACACAGGGCCAGCAGCTCCTGGTGAATGGAATACAGCCCAAACTCGTTGTGGTCCAACAGCAGCAACTGGCGGGGCTTTTGCGCCACGATCTGGCGCGTCAACTCGCTGCCAATGCTGCCGCCCGCGCCGCTGACCAGCACCACCTGTCCGGCCAGATCGCGGGCCAGTAGATCGGTACGCGGCGGCACCGGCTCGCGGCCCAGCAGGTCTTCAATGTCGAGCTCGCGAAGGTCCTGCACCGTGACTTTGCCGCTGGTGAGGTCCGCCATGCTGGGCAGGGAGCGCACATGCACCGGTAGACCTTCCAGCGACTGGATGATCTTGTTGCGCCGCTCGCGCGTGGCGCTGGGCATGGCCAAAAGAATATCGCTGATCTTGTGGCGCGGCACCAGCGCCAGGATGTCATCCGAGGCAAAGATCGGCATGCCGTTGATGCTGCGACCAATCTTGGTGGCATCGTCATCCACAAAACCCACCAGCTTGAACTGGCCGGACACCTGCAAGGCGGAAGCGGTTTGCACGCCCGCAGTGCCCGCGCCGTAAACCAGCAGATTACCGCTGTACCCCGAGCCCAGCAACGGGATGCCGGCCAGCCAGAAGCGGGCCATGGCGCGGCTCAGGCCCACCAACACCAAAAAAATCAGCGGCTGCAGCACACCCAAGGTGCGGGGTACACCAATCCAATGCTTCCACAGCAGCACCACCGTGAGCAGCAGCGAATACAGGAGCACTGCCTTGGCCGTTGCGTTCAAGGCCGCCTGGCCGGTGTAGCGGAAGATAGCCCGGTACAAGCCGAAGCGCATGAAGATGGGCAGCGCCAGCGCAGGAGTCAGTCCATACACATACCACTGGGCGTCTACCGGACGCGCCCATACATCCAAGCGAAGACCAAACGCGATCCAAGTGGCCAGCAAGGCCAGACCGATGTCCACCAAAGCGACTACGGCCTGCTTGCCCCAGCGGGGCATGGTCAAGACATGGCTACGCATGCTGCTGCGACGGCAAAGGAAAGGCCCTGTCAGGCGTCACAGGCCACGCTGCAAAAAGTCCTGGTAGGCGGCAGACAAGCCCTGAGGCAGCGTGGTCCTGGCGCTCCAGCCCAAGGCGTTGAGTTTGCTGCTGTCCATCCACTTGCGCGGCGCGCCGTCGGGCTTGCTGGTGTCAAAAGTGACTGCGCCGGTGTAACCCACCGCCTGCGCCACGGCATGTGCGACCTCGGCAATCGTGACATCGCTGCCCGAACCGACGTTGATATGGCTTTGCATGGGCTTGGTCTGCGACTGGTAAGTGGCCAGCGGCAACTGCATCACAAACACACTGGCGGCGGCCATGTCATTCACAAACAGGAACTCGCGGCGCGGCGTGCCCGTACCCCAGATGGCTACCTCGGGGGCACCGCTGACTTTGGCCTCGTGAAAGCGGCGAATCAGCGCCGGAATCACGTGGCTGTTTTCCGGGTGGTAGTTGTCGCCCGGGCCATAGAGGTTGGTAGGCATCACGCTGCGGTAGTCACGACCGTACTGGCGGTTGTAGCTCTCGCACAGCTTGATGCCGGCAATCTTGGCCACGCCATAGGGCTCGTTGGTGGGCTCCAGCATGCCGGACAGCAAAGCGTCTTCGGTCATGGGCTGGGGTGCCAGGCGCGGGTAAATGCAGCTGGACCCCAGAAACAGCAACTTCTGCACCCCATTCACGTGGGCCGCATGGATCACATTGGCCTGCACCATCAGGTTGTCGTAGATAAAGTCAGCGGGGTAGGTGTTGTTGGCGTGGATGCCGCCCACCTTGGCGGCTGCCATGTAAACCTGCGTGGGCCGCTCAGTCGCAAAAAAGTCATGCACGGCCTGCTGGTTGCACAGGTCGATTTCCTTGCGGCTACGGCTAATAATTTGCTCTGGCCCCACGCCCTGGGCCAGCAGGGTGCGCACGATTCCCGAGCCGACCATCCCGTTGTGGCCGGCAACAAAGTACTTTTCAGTTTTCATGGCCGACCGCCACCTTGTATCCATGGCTTTGCAGCAACGCATGGCGCTTGGCATGGTTCAGGTCGTTAGCCACCATCTCTTTGCACATTTCCTGGGCCGTGATCTCGGGCACCCAACCCAATTCAGCCTTGGCGCGGCTGGCGTCACCCAGCAGGGTTTCCACTTCCGCAGGGCGAAAATATCGTGTGTCCACCTTGACGATGACATCGCCCACCTTGAGCGCCGGGGCGCTGTCGCCCGTGATCGCAACCACCACAGCCTGTTCATTGACGCCCTCACCTTCAAAGCGCAGGGTAAGCCCCAAGGCTTCTGCCGTCCACTGAATGAACTCGCGCACGCTGTACTGCTTGCCGGTGGCAATGACGAAGTCTTTGGCCACCTCTTGCTGCAGCATCATCCACTGCATACGCACGTAATCCTTGGCATGACCCCAGTCGCGCAGGGCACTCATGTTGCCCATGTAAATGCAGCTCTCCAGCCCTTGGGCGATATTGGCCAAGCCGCGGGTGATCTTGCGGGTGACAAAGGTCTCGCCACGGCGCGGGCTCTCATGGTTGAACAGCACACCGTTGCAGGCGTACATGCCGTAGGCTTCGCGGTAGTTGACCGTGATCCAGTAAGCGTAGAGCTTGGCCACTGCGTAGGGGCTGCGCGGGTAAAACGGGGTGCTTTCCTTTTGCGGAATTTCTTGTACCAGGCCGTACAACTCGCTGGTGGACGCCTGATAAAAACGCGTCTTCTTCTCCAAGCCCAGGATGCGGATAGCCTCCAGCAGCCGCAAGGTACCCATGCCGTCCACATCGGCCGTGTACTCGGGGCTCTCGAAACTCACCGCCACATGGCTTTGCGCACCGAGGTTGTAGACCTCGTCCGGTTGCACCTGCTGGATGATGCGGGTGAGGTTGCTGGTATCACTCAGATCACCGTAATGCAGCTTGAGCTTGGGGCCGCCTGCCTCAGAAGTCAGGTGGGGGTCCTGGTAGATGTGGTCGATACGATCGGTATTGAAGGAGCTGGCGCGGCGCTTGATGCCGTGCACCTCGTAGCCTTTTTCAAGCAGAAGTTCTGCCAGGTAGGAGCCGTCCTGGCCGGTGATCCCGGTGATGAGGGCGACTTTGGGTTTTTGATGTTGCATTAGGGTTAGTTTGAGGTGACAGGTGAGGCATTTTAAAGGGATACCCTCCCCCACACTCAACTCACTCCATTTGAAACATGGTTACGTTTTTTAACCCAAATTTAATGCGTTACACCCTCACGCTTCAACACTTTTAGTACGGTAAGGACCACTATCTTTAGGTCGAACCACAGTGTCTTACGCTGCAAATACTGCACATCCAGCGCCACCTTTTCAGGTATGGGTAACTCGTCACGCCCGTTTACCTGTGCCCACCCGGTAAGGCCAGGTACCAAGGTGTGCACTGCAGCCTGCGTGCGCAGCTCGATCAGGTCGGCCTGGTTGAACAATGCAGGCCTGGGGCCTACGATGCTCATGTCGCCGCGGATGATGCTCCAGAGCTGAGGCAGTTCGTCCAGGCTACTTTTGCGCAGGAAACCGCCTATGGGCGTGAGGTATTGCTCCGGGCGCGTCAGCAAGTGGGTGGCCACCGCGGGCGTGTTGATGCGCATGCTGCGAAACTTCGGCATCTTGAAAACCACGTTGTTGCGTCCCACACGGTCAGACCAATACAAGGCCGGGCCTTTGGATGTGATGCGCACGGCCACTGCCACCAACAGAATGGGGATGAGCAACAACAGCACTGCGCAACCCGAGAGCAAAAGGTCAAGTGATCGTTTCATTGTTTTGATGTACCTTTGTATGCCCGCACCAAACCGCTGCTTACGGAATGGGGCGGCACCCAACCCAGCAGCGTTCTGGCCTTCGCAATATCAACCTGCAAACTATCGCAGAGCCTGTGGATGGCGGCACCTTGCCCCAGGCAAGTGCCTGCCAGCAACAACAAACCTGCGGGCACGGGCAATAGGCGCGCCGTGACGCCAGCGGCACACGCCATGGCGCGCACCAGTTCCGTGGTGGAAAGGTCTTGCCCGTCGCTCACCAGAAAGGTCTGGTTCGCAGCATTCGGGTGCGCTACACAGGTGGCGATAAAGTCCACCAAATTACCCAGGCCAACCAGGCTTCTCTGGTTATGTATGCCGCCCAAAGGCAGCGGCCAGGCGCGCGCAACCAGACGCATGAGGGATGCGAAATTGGCCTTCACGCCGGGACCATAAACCAGTGGAGAGCGGATGATGACAAACTCCATGGCATGCTGATGGGCCAGCCGTTTCAACTCCTCTTCGGCTTGGTACTTACTCCAGGCGTAGGCGTCCTGGGGTGCCGGAGCATCGTTCTCTGTGAATGGGTGGCCGGGCGCTGTACTTTCGCCGTTGACCTTCACGGTGCTGACAAAGACAAAGCGTTTGACCCCGGCACGCGCGGCGGCCAGCACAAGATTGCGGGTCGCGATGGTGTTGACGGCGTCAAACAAAGCAACGGGGTCGGCGACGGTTTCTTGCATCACATGCACGCGCGCGGCCAGATGCACCACAACGTCACATCCTGCCACGGCCTCTGCCCACGAAGTGGCAGCGCTGATTTCGCCAACAGCAATCGAACCGGGCCCAAGGTCTCGTCTAACCACCTTGATCACGCTATGCCCCAAGACCGCAAGCAAATCACAAAGGGCGGCACCCACAAAACCGGTGGCACCAGTTACACAAATTTTCATGGCGACCTAGGTTGCACCTGCGCATAGACCGCCAGTGTCTCCGCAATAACGCGTTGCGACGAAAACTCGGCTTCAGCACGCAAGCGACCCTTTTGCCCCATTGCACACCTTAGGTTCCGGTTGACGATTAGTTTTTCCAATGCCGCTGCCAACGGTGCGCTTTCTTTTATCGGTACGAGATAGCCGTTCACTCCGTCCTCAACCACGTCACGACAACCTATGGCATCTGTAGTAACAATGGGCAGACCGGCTGCGGCAGCCTCCAGCAGCGACTTGGGTAAGCCTTCGCGGTAAGAAGGTAAGCAGACGATATGCGCTTGCCGCAACACATCAGCCACGTCGTCCCGCCATCCCCACCATTCCACACCGCTTTTGCCATTCCAAGACTGCAGGATCTCAGCAGAAATTGAAGCCGGATTGCCAGGGTCAGGGCTTCCCACCAATATGAAGCGTGCATCCACGCCCGATTCGTGTAGCAACTCTGCTGCGCCCAAGAACTCCATGATCCCCTTGTCGCGCAGCATGCGCGCAATCAACATGACAACAGGCACGCCGGCAGGCTCAGGATGGGGCTCGAACTCAGCGAGATTGATACCCGCACCGCGGATCAACAAGGTATCCATCTTCCTAGCAGCACCTGCTATGACAAAGTAATTGAGGTCGTGCGCATTTTCAAAAATGACACGGCTGCCTTTTGGATTCAGAAGCAAACGATAGGCCAGCTTGATCAGCGGGCGCAAGAGCCTTGCCTTTGTGTCTGAGGACGAAAAAGCGTAGCCCATACCGACTGGTGCATTCACCACCGAAGCGATGCCCAACATGCGCGCGATCAAGGTTCCGTAAAAAATAGGCTTGGCCGCTATGTGGTGAACAATGTCGGGGCGCTCTTGCGCATAGATGTTGTATACGGATTGAAGCATCGACAAATCCCGCAGCGGATTAATGCTGCGGCGCTCAAAGTCGACAGGGATAAGCTTTAAGCCCGCATTGCGAATGTAGTCACCATGATTTTTTTCACGCGTAACCACCACCACCTCGTATCCTGCGTCTCGTGCAGCGACGGCCCTTTCAAGGAAGTGCGAACAGAAGAACCAGTCTTCCGATATGAAAAAGAGAATTTTTTTAGTCATGGCGGCGAGCGCCGTATTGTGCCAAACAGTGTGTGAGTTGTTGCTCAACGTTTTTGTTAACTGGCTCGCTCATGCGTGCAAAGAATAGTCGTTGCAGGCCTGGCAACGCGCATAAGCAATCGATAGACACCTTGGCCGTAGCAGACACGAGGGCTAGTGCTGCATTTTTCCACTCGCGCCGTTTGGCAAACAAGCTCAACTGGGCTGATAGCAGTGACCTCCGGGCGACTAAGGTGCGCCGCAGTTGAAACGGACCCTGGCGGTAAGCCAGCAACACATCCTCCAGGCAGGCAAAGCGGCTATGTTTACAACTGCGCAACAGCAGTTCCTGGTCTTCGGCCCGCAGGACCTCAGGCAATCGATACGCGTGCTGCAAGAACCAACTGCGTTGCCCCATCCAGCTGGGATGGGGCAACGGAATGTTGCGCCACGGCTGGGCGCACAGGCTCTCGTGGGACGCCCCAAAAGGAAGCAAGCCCATGCTTTCCCCTTGGTCCCGGAATACCACTGCGCGGCAGCCAACCAAGTCAACCTCAGGATGTGCTTGCAGGTAGGCAACCTGTTTTTCAAAACGTGTCGGAAAGCAGATGTCGTCAGCGTCCATGCGTGCAATCAAGCGACCCTTGGCGAGTGCAACGCCTTGGTTAAGCCTGGTCGGTAATCCAAGCCTGCGGGAGTCACCTAGCACTCGGATTCGAGAATCGCCAAACGACGCGGCGATAGCAGCCGAGTCGTCACTCGAACCGTCGTTTAAAAAGAGGATTTCAAAATCCGAAAAAGTCTGCACTAGTAACGAGTGCAAGGCCAACCCCACGGTTACAGACCCATTGCAGCAAGGCAACAAGACGGATACTAAAGGCTCAATCATGACAGGCACCAGCTAGACAGCGAAAACCGCAAATTAAAAGCAAAATTCTTGTTCCAATACGCATTAACTTCATTTAAAGGGTAACCCAACTCGGGGGCAACAAATCACACGTATCAACGTCGGCAGCAAACCACTTAGCAGGTGCAATGACGATTTTGGAATTGTTAGCATTCAACCATGCACCCCACCAGCTAAACGAACTGTTTGCAATTATATTGTGCTTACAAAGACTCATGAGACGCATATCGTTAAAACTATTAGCACCGGAATTATTGCTAACAAAGTGACAAGGGGCTGAGGGACTAATATTCGCCTTTGCCCATTCAATATCATCTGAAAATACAAAGAATTCAGGGCTTGAAATACGCGCCATTATGTAACGTGTGGCTGAAGTGAAGTATTCGACAGAACACGCACCATGATAAGCGACATTTTTGGTGCTAATAAAATCACCTCGGCGCACATGGATACTTATTGAGTTTACTCTGGAAATCAGTTCGGTCCATTTTACATTTTCAGGATTTATAATAGACCCAAACTTAAAGCTCTCTCTTACTTCATTAGCATAATTCATAAAATACTTTTCCGACTGCCAATAGCCGCTCAAATATCCACAATCGGAGACTTTCGACTCGAGATCGGTATACGGAAAACCCGATTCCATGAGAAGGGAAGACTTGCGTAATGGCGTCATCCAGACCCGCTTCAAAATTCTTCTCACAAGAGGCGAATATTGCCAACCCAAAATGTCCTTCAGGTCTTGTTCAGATGCTAAAGCACTTTGCGATTTAAAAACTCTTTCAAGCTCATAACCATGATGCTGCGAATAACTGGAGAAGCCGGAAACGTCCAGCTTAAAATTCATATTTCTGCTTCGCGCCAATGCCAAGCCCGCAGCGTACTGAAACATCTGATTTCCAAGACCGCCGATAATTTCGGAAACAATCATAATTTTATACCGAGCCCAATTTGGATTCGAGCAGTCTTCCAAGTGCGTGATTACGCCTAAGAACTATAGCCGCCAATAAGCAACTGATGACGCCTCCGATGAAAACCGTCAACATGTTATGAAGCAGATCTCCGCCAGGAATCGGATAATAAATTGATACCCATGTGCACAGGCCCATTATCAGAAATCCAAAAATGTATCGAGGCACATCGACTGATACAAAAATAATTCTCTGCATAAAAAAAATCATGGTGCAAACGGTCATCGCCCCTGCCACTACAAGTGAAATTGCCAGCGCAGTAATACTATGAAAATACCAATTCGAAAGCCATGCGCCAATCAGCACGACAACTGCACCCAATGCATAAGGCGGTATCAAACCACGCGTTCGGCGAATTGCACGGGCAGAATTTGACCACAAGTTAGTTGTGCAACGTGCGTATTCAATCAATGCACCAAATATTACATACCTTGTTGCAATATGGTAACGGGAGTCAGTTAGTATTTCAAGCAGTGCTGCGGAACAAACAGCATTGAACCCAGCCCAAATGGCATATATCGGTGCAAGTACATTCATCAAGTCAGAGAGTGCCACACTTATTTGCATATCTGACTTTGCATCAGAAATACACCGAGAAAAATAAGGATAAAGAAACTGCATGGCGAGAGACTCAACAATTGCAGCCAATTGGCTTGTTATTCCAAGACCAACTGCAATATACCCGAGCTCTTTTGCCCCCCATATACTATCGATCCAAAATTTGTACCCCGTATATTGAAGCCACATGAAGCCTGTTGCTGCGGCCAAAGGTACACAAAAGGCAAGAAATGTCGATCTACTCAAAAAATCAGAAAGGGGGAGATTTTTATTTGCATCAGCGATCATATTAGCTCCACGAGCAAGTGCACGCTTTGCGAAATATGCACCGACTGCAGCACCAAACGCCTGGCCTAATATCCAGTAAATTGCACCTTTATTAAAAAAAGTGAGTGCAACTGAAGTACCTAGACTAAGCAAGACCGTCAAGATTGCAAAAAATGCACTTTGAATACGATACCCGAGCACATTCAGTAGGGTTACGTACATCATATTGGACGTAGCCACGTAAACGATGCTGGCAACGATCAAGCCAGCAGCCAGTCGCTTTGCAATCGATGCATCACCCATAGAGTCAAATTCTATTGCCCATCCGAAAACCACAAGGAAAATAAAAAATGACACATAAAGAACATATTTCTCAAATTTCTTCATGTACGCCAATAGCTGACCGCCATCCCACCATGCGTGAGCATGCCTAAATACATGTTGATCAAGAGGATTAATTAAAAACAAACCACAAAAGGTTTGAAAGCCAATAAGCAAGACCCATTGCCCATAATCCAATGGCGCAAGTAGCGCAGTCATAATTCGTACACTGATTATTGCAATTAACGCCGTCAGTACACGACTCACCATAACGACAAAAAAATCTCGACCCAAGAAAGCACTCATTAGATTATTTTGATGAATACGTAACCACTAGCATCACTTCAATAAGTATCTTATTAATGCCTGCGCCCGTAATGGCAAAGCCGCATAAACCCTATTCGGCAGCCGAGAAAAATAGACATCCTTATAATCCATCCAAAAAGGCAAAACTGTATCCGAAATATATACGTTCTCAGCATCTTCAAAATGCAAATCTTCATATTTGAAAATTTTGTATCGCTCAAACAAACGATACCAGGTTTTTTTTGTTTCAGGATGCGATTTTAGTTTATGTTCATTTTTTTTAAACAAATACACATGCTCCATCAAATCAATAAGATCATTATCTTTACACAACTCAGTGACTTGATGCGCTGCATTTGTTGGTGTACAGATCAGTATTTCATTTGTGTATGCAAAATTGCCATTTAATTGCAGAATTCGTATGTAAAAATCAATATCAACCAGCCATTTCATTCGCTCATCATATTGAACACCGAGGCCATTCCTATATATCGTGGCACTTGGGGCTCCAAAAACATTTCCAAAAAACAAGAACTCAGGCATGCTAGTGATATTCGCACAATCCACAGCCTTAAGAATATTATTTCGGTTACGACCACCCACTACATCACTAACTAGGCTCGACCCAATAGCAATATTTGCTTTTGGGTTTTTATCAAGCATTTCAACCATTGCCCGCAAAGCCCCAGGATGACTAAATTTATCATCATGGTGTAGCAGTTTTATGTACTCGCCTTTTGCAAGGCTCACCGCTTCATTCCAATTTGCAGGCGACCCCAAAGGGTTAGTATTACGATGATATGTAATATTCTGCACAACCGAAAATTCTCTTAATAAAACCTCAATTGAATCATCGGGCGTGTCGTCTGATACAACTATTTCATAATCGATAAAATCTTGTATTAATATTGAGTCCAAGGCTTTTCGAAAGTACTCAACCTGTTTGTAGGCAGGTATGCAGATAGAGACTTTGGGAGACATTACGCTCCTCTATATTTTCGTACCAAGCGCATAACCCAAGGCCAGGCAACTAACGATTCAAAAATTATTTTCAACGGACCGGCACCATGGTAGCTTATTTCAACGTCAATCGAAGTAGCTCGGCTTAATGCAAATAAGTATTGGTAGGCTCTGGCCTCTCGATTCAATGCGAGCGATATTATTCTGAATGGATTGGAGGCTAACTCTTTACGAGAGAACTCCGTGCGATAAAAACTGCGGCCAAGGATGCTTATATTTTCAACTTTTATTGCTAAGCCTTCAAAAAGACTCAACGCTGAGGACAAGGTGAAAAATCGGAGATGGGTTCGCTCAAGCAACCCTGAGTCAACGTAGCTAAATCTTCCATTCATCAACGCTAATCGCACTCCACCGAACGCGACATTCGGGACTGATATGAGTATTTTTACCTCATCACCAAGACAGTCCAAAATCTCTGACATGAATGCCATTGGGTCGGGCGTATGTTCCATAACATCTGCAAGAACTACATAGTCATAGTTTTCTTCTTTAATTTTCGCAATGAATTCGCCCGCATATCCGACATAGAGGTGGCGGTAAAGTGGCAAGGCGAAACTTGCTGCAAAACGATTTGGCTCGACACCGTCTATTACAACACTCTTCCCAGCTCGCACAAGCAGTCGCGCCAGCACACCACTACCTGCCCCGACGTCCAAGATTTTGCTCCCATCGGGAATAATCTTTGATATCAGGCCAAGTGGGTGTGCTGCATCTGTAATTATTGATTCAATTACTGAATCACCTATAGCATAGTTTTTTTCCGGTCTAGAAAACATCGTCATTTTATTATATTACACGCAGTTATTTTTTCATCAAGAATTGACTTAGCAATACAACGACAAAGCCATCGTCTACAAAATATTAATTCATCCCGCATAAAATAAAAAGCAATTTAAATCATCTTGGAAATCTTAATTTTCTAAACTAAGCTCCAATTAAACGCATGAAATAGAAATTCGCCAAATACTCATCTACTGCACCTCATTACCTTCAATCGCCCATCAAGACAATCAAATTAGGTAGCGCGAGATTAATATTTAAGGCATATTAGAAAGGAAGCTACAAAAATCAATTTATTAGAAAAATATTCACGATCAACTTGTGAATATTTTTAGTGGCTTTGATGTGAGGGCCGTTCGGCACTTCGAGCGACAACATCACCTGCAAGATTTACATTAATCTGGAGAGAGCATAGCTTACAACCGCCTAAAAATGGATCCCCCGCATCATCTGCTGCAACGCCACCGCCTCCGCCTACGGCGACAGTTGCTGCTTTACAGGCTTCTCCACCGGCTTGGCCCCCTTGGCCGCTGGCGAATCCGGGAACATGCGAAAGCTGGTGTTCATGGCGATCTGGGCAATGCGGGGCACCAGGGCGTGCAGCACCTCGCCGGCAATTCCCGTTATGGGGCTACTTTGGGTTTCTCTGCCTTCATTCCAGTACCTTCCAATGGCCGCCTTTAGCCGGGCCAACACGAACCAATTTGCCGCTCACACGCAATTTTTGGACGAAACGCTGAATAGCACTTTCAGACTTGCCCAGCTGTTGGGCCAGCTCGGCGAGCGACGCCCCCGGCGTATCTGTGAGCCAGCCAAGGATCATGTCAGGTGTTTTCCCTGGCGTTTTCCCCAGCGTTTTCACCGGCGTTTTTCCCGGCGCTGCTTCCAACGCACTGCCCTTTTTCAAGCGTACCAGTACGTCCGGAAGCGAAAAGGTCATGATGACAAAATCAGACTGCACCCTCAACGTGGGGGCCGGGAGCTCTGCCTCCTGCATCAGGGCCGCAATTTTCAGGGTGCCGCGGCCACAGGTTTCTATCCGGCCCCGTCGGTAAAACCCCTTGGCGATCCGGGGGTTCCAGGGTTTGGATTCGTGCGGCAGGTAAAGCATCTCGAGGGTCAGCCCAAAGTTCAATTCACCAGGGGATCTCACTTCAAGCCGATCGTCATACAAGGCCACTGAAACCGAACCCGCTGGGTTGGAGTAGTCGCGATGAATAAAGGCATTGGCCAGCGCTTCACGCACGGCATCCACCAGCAGTGCATGAGTATCTACACGGGCTATTTGGCCGGGCACAATTTTTCCGGCTACGGTCATCCATGTAAAACAGTGCAACAGCAGCACGGCTAATTTAGTCGCCCTGCACTAACAAGCCCAGACCGCACAGCAAACCCATGGGGTCGCGCGTGCCAGGGTCTTCCATGCGGCCACGGCGAATGGCTTCTTCGGTGGTGACCACGAGTTCACGTGTGTCGAGCGCGTCGATAGTGCAAGTGCTAGCAGGTTGCATTTCCCAACGGTCGGTGTTGTGCAGGGATTCAACCAGCTACCGCTGGTAGGTGCTGCGGAGCATGACGCGGGTGGTGTTGAGCACCCGCTCGTAGGGAACACCACGAAAGGAAACAGGGCGTTGGCTTGCACGTTCAACGCGAGCAAGCAGCACCTCTAGCCTGGGACCATCTGGCTAGCCATGGCCATTGGCCAGCGCGAACAGGCTGCGGCAGGCACGGTCTTTCTCGGCAGTGGGCTTGTTGAGTTCCAGCGTCAAAGACTCGCCTGCGGCGATGATTACTTGGAGGGCAGAGAGATTCACGACGAAGGACGATTCAATGAATGGACGCATCCACCATGCCGCGATGGCCAGCAACACAAATCTTCGAAGAACAAGGCATGCGGCAACGGTGTAATTGCGCCATCATTACCCACACGAGGCCAGCACGCCCGCGCTACTGCATCCGTCGAATTGCTACCAGGCGGCATCGGTCTAAAAATGTATCCCCCGCATCATCTGCTGCAACGCCACCGCCTCCGGCGACAGTTGCTGCTTCACAGGCTTGTCCCCCGGCTTGGCCCCCTTGGCCGCTGACGAATCCGGAAACATGCGAAAGCTGGTATTCATGGCGATCTGGGCAATGCGGGGCACCAGGGCGTGCAGCACCTCGCCGGCGATGCCCAGCCGGGTGGCCACGCGCACCGGCTTGAAGATGCAGGCCTCGGCCACCAGGTCAGCGGCCTCCTCGGGGGACAGGGTGGGCACGTTTTTGTAGATGTTGGTGGGCGCGATCATGGGGGTGCGCACCAACGGCATGTTGATGGTGGTGAACGAGATGCCCTGGTCGGCAAACTCGCTGGAGGCGCAGCGCGTCCAGGCATCCAGCGCGGCCTTGCTGGCGACATAGGCGCTAAAGCGCGGTGCGTTGGTCAGCACGCCGATCGAACTGATGTTGACCACATGGCCCTTCTTTTTGGCCACCATGCCGGGCAGCAGGCCCAAGGTGACGCGCAAGCTGCCGAAGTAGTTGAGCTGCATGGTGCGCTCGTAGTCGTGGAAGCGGTCGTAGCTGGACTCGATGGCGCGGCGGATCGACCGGCCGGCGTTGTTGATCAAAAAGTCCACGCCACCGTGGTTTTCCTGCAGCAACTTGGTGAAGCGGTCGCAATCGGCCATGTCGGCAATGTCCACCGCATAGGGCACAAAGCGGTAGCCCCGGGCCTTGGCTTCCTTGCAGGCCTCGTCCAGCTTGCCCTGGTCGCGCCCGCAGATGAGGGTGATGGCGCCGGCCTCGGCAAACTTGTGGGCCGCAGCCAGGCCAATGCCGGACGAGCCGCCGGTCACCAGCACCACTTTGCCGCCCACCGTGCCGCGCAGGCTGTGGTCCAGGTGCAGGGCCGGGTCCAGGTGGCGCTCCCAGTAATCCCACAGGCGCCAGGCGTAGTCGGGCAGCTTGGGGCAGACGATGCCAGTGCCCTTGAGCGCGGCCTGCATGTAGCGGCAGTCAAAGCGCGTGGGGTAGTTCACAAAGGTCAGCATGTCGTCCGGCAGGCCCAGGTCCTTCATGACGGCGTTGCGGATGCGGCGCACGGGCGCCAGCGCCATCAGGCCCTTGCTGATGCTGCGCGGGATAAAGCCCAAGAGCGCGGCGTTGATGAACACATTCATCTTGGGCGCGTGCGCGGCTTTGCTGAAGATGTCCAGCACATCGCCCACGCGGTAGCCTTCCGGGTCCACCAGGTGGTAGCACTTTTTGGTAATGCCTGCCTTATGGCTGATGGCGTCCAGCGCGTCCACCACAAAGTCCACCGGCACGATGTTGATGCGCCCGCCTTCCAGGCCAATGGTGGGCATCCAGGGCGGCAATATCTGGCGCATGCGCTGGATCAGTTTGAAGAAGTAATACGGCCCGTCAATCTTGTCCATCTCGCCGCTTTTGCTGTCGCCTACCACCATGGCCGGGCGGTAGACCGTCCAGGGTGTCTTGCATTCGGTGCGCACGATTTTTTCGCTCTCATGCTTGGTCAGGAAGTACGGGTGCTCGTAGTTCTCGGCTTCCTCGAACATGTCTTCGCGGAACACGCCCTCATACAGACCGGCCGCCGCAATGCTGGAGACGTGGTGGAAGTGCCCGGCGTCTATGGCCCGGGCCAGTTCCACGGTATTGCGGGTGCCCTCGATGTTGACGGCGATCTGGCTTTCGGCGTCAGCATTCAGATCGTAAATGGCGGCCAGGTGGTAGAAGTGGTCGATCTGCCCTTTCAGGGCTTTGAGGGTGTCGGCCGCAAGCCCCAGTTTTTTGCTGGTCAGGTCCCCCCACACCGGCAGGGCGCGGGCTGCACTTTTGGCGTCTTTCAGGCCCCAGAATTCCCGCAGTGCGTCCACCTTGCCTGCGCTTTCCTTGCGGATCAAAAAGTGCACGACGGCACCCTTGCGCTCCAGCAACTTCTTGACGAGCCGCTTGCCAATAAAGCCGGTTGCACCGGTAAGAAAATACTGCATAGGTACTCCTTGTTATAGCCGGTCATTCTGACTGAAGCGCCAGAACACGCCGTTGAGCATAAACCCCAAGATCTCCCTTCTAGGAAGCGCTCCCTATAACTCCTGGGCGGGAACGCGTAGAGTGCAGACAGTTCAAACAGGAGACTTTCCATGGTCACAAAGATTTCGAAAAAGGCCGCCCCACAGGCCGAGAGCGCACCACTGTCCAGCTCCGTCAAAGATTCCGCCCAGCAAATCTGGCAAGCTGGTTTGGGTGCGTTCACACGCGCGCAGGCTGAAGGCAGCAAGGCGTTCGAGGCGCTGGTCAAAGAGGGCGTGAGCATCCAACGCAAGACCCAGTCGGCAGCCGAAGAGCGCATTGCCGAGGCCACCAGCAAAATGACCAGCATGGCCACGGACATCACCAGCAAGGCCACAGGCCAGTGGGACAAGCTGGAAAGCATTTTTGAAGACCGCGTAGCCAAGGCGATGAACAAACTCGGCGTGCCTTCTGCCAAGGATGTGAATGCCCTCATCGAGCGCATCGACGCGCTCAACTTGGCAGTGCAACAGCTGTCCGGCAAAGCGCCAGCAAAAAAGACCGCCGTCAAAGCAGCAGACAAACCGGCAACAGCAGCGCCGGCAAAGAAAGCGGCAGCAAAAAAAGCCCCGACCAAGGCCGCCAGGAAAACTGCGGCGAAAGCCAAGCCAGCCGCTTCAAGCAAGCGGCCATGACGCAGGGCGCTGCCATCCAACCCACCCGAGGCGCCTAGGCGCCTTTTTTCATGCTGCAAAGCAGCACACCAATTCGCGCAAGCCCCCTACACTTTGCCGGTACACCCATGAAAGCACAACCCGAACAAGCACCCAGAATCGCGCTGGCACTGGCTGGCGGCGGGCCTTTGGGTGCGATTTACGAAGTCGGCGCGCTGTGCGCGCTGGAGGAGTCTTTGCTCGGGCTGGATTTCACCCGCTTGGAGCATTACGTAGGGGTGTCGGCCGGTGCTTTTATTGCCGCCTCGCTGGCCAATGGCATGGGGCCGCGCGCCCTGTACGCCGCTTTTATTGGCAACGACCTGTCCACCGCCGAGCGCTTTGACAGCTCCTGGCTGATGGAGCCCGCCTACGGCGAATTCGCCCGGCGGGGACGCATGCTGCCGGGCCTGCTGGCTACTGCGGCCTGGCACCTCGCATTCGGGCGCAAGTCACTCGCCCGGGCTTTGGAAAGCCTGGCACCGGTCCTGCCCACCGGGGCGTTTTCCAACCGGCAGATCCACACGCAGCTGGCCCACCTGTTCAGCGCCCCCGGTCGCAGCAACGATTTTCGCAAGCTCAAGACCAAGCTCACCGTCGTTGCCACCAATCTGGACAGTTCAGAGTCCACGCCGTTTGGCCGCCCGGGCTGGGATCACATTCCCATTTCGCAAGCGGTGCAGGCCAGCTCTGCCCTGCCCGGCTTGTTCCCGCCGGTCGAGATTGAAGGCCAGTACTACGTGGACGGTGCCCTGAAAAAAACCCTGCACGCGTCGGTGGCCCTGGACGACGGCTTGGACTTGCTGATCTGCCTGAACCCGCTGGTGCCTTTTGACGCCACCGCCCCCCTGAACGTGGACGCCATGGCCCATGTGCTGCCCTCGGCGCAACGCAAGATTCCGCGCATTGTGGAAGGCGGGTTGCCCTCGGTGCTGAGCCAGACCTTCCGCTCCCTGATTCACTCGCGCATGGAGCTGGGCATGCGGAACTACGCCAGCCAGTACCCGGACACCGACATCATCCTGATTGAACCGGACCACCGCGACCCCGAGCTGTACCTGGCCAACACCTTCAGCTACAGCCAGCGCCGCCATCTGGCCGAACACGCCTACCAGCAAACCCGCGAAATGCTGCGCTCGGAAGCCACCGGGCTGTCGGCCAAACTGCAATGGCACGGCATACGCCTGAACCATGCCGCGCTGGATGGCCCCAAACGCAGCCTGACCCAACCCGCCATTGCACCTACGCGCATCGGGCGTTCGATGGCGGGCCTGCAGCAGAGTCTGAACGACCTGACAGACTACGCCGCAAGCCGTGCCGCTGCCACCCGCCACTAAGACCGGAATCTCCCTATGGCCAAAAAAGCCCCCCGCCGCACCGCCGAACGCATTCTGGAAGTGACGCTGGAGCTGTTCAACCGCTTTGGCGAGCCCAATGTGTCGACCACGCTGATCTCGGCGGAAATGGGCATCAGCCCCGGCAACCTGTACTACCACTACCCGGCCAAGGACGAACTGATCAACGCCTTGTTCGACCGGTACGAGGCGGCACTGAACGAATTGCTGAATGCCAGTGACAACGTGCGCGATGTGGAAGACGCCTGGTTCTTCATGCACACGCTGTTTGAGCTGATCTGGCAATACCGCTTTTTGTACCGGGATCTGAACGATCTGCTGAGCAAAAACCGGCGCCTGGAAACGCACTTCCAATCGGTGCTCAAAAACAAAACCCGCTCGGTGCGGGCCCTGCTCGACAGCATGAGCCGCAGCGGTGCTATCCGCATGGACTCGCGCGAAATGGAACCCACGGCCACCAGCATGGTGGTGGTGCTGACCTACTGGCTGAGTTTTGAATACGTGCGCGATCCGCGCAAGGCGCTGGAGCCCGAAAGTGCACAGGCCGCTTTGCTGCGCGGCGCCCACCATGTGCTGAACCTGCTGGTGCCCTATCTGGAGGCCGGGCAGCGCACCCACCTGCTCAGTCTGGCGGGTGCCTACCATCCACCGCTGGAGCCTTGAAAAGGCTGGTTATGCGTATGCGTCCCGCGAACACACCTTGAAGATGTAGTGACAACCGGAGATAGTGTGCGCGATGAACATCATGCACACCATGGCGAGCGACGCTCGCCCCACCCAAGCCCCCAAGCGCCGGTTCTACAGCCCTGAACTCAAGCTGCAGGTTGTCGCAGCCTGCGCCCAACCCGGCACATCCATTGCCGGGGTGGCAATGCAGCATGGCATCAACGCCAACATCGTGCACCGCTGGTTGCGCGAACACAGCCAGGGCACACTGATCAATCGACCACAGACCTTTGTGCCGGTCACCTTGAGCGCGGCCACAGAATCGGCGGCGGCCCTTCCCACTGGTGATATCCGCATTGAGGTTAAGCGTGCCAACACCAGCATCGTTGTGCACTGGCCGCTTGCCGGTGGTGCTGACTGCGCGCAGTGGCTGCGCGAGTGCTTGCTGTGATCCGTATTGATGCGGTCTGGCTCTCCACCGTGCCCCTGGACATGCGCGCCGGCACGGACACGGCGCTGGCCCGTGTGGTCGGCGTATTCGGTGCCGCCCACCCGCATACGGCCTACCTCTTTGCCAATCGGCGCGCCAACCGCATGAAGGTGCTGGTGCATGATGGAATCGGCATCTGGCTGGCAGCCCGGCGGCTGCACCAAGGACACTTCGCCTGGCCCCAGGCGAGGGCGGCAAGTGCACCCGGTAGCGCTAATCGCGTGAGTTTGAGTCGCGCCCAATTGGACGCCTTGGTACTGGGCTTACCCTGGTCGCGCATTGGCGAGGGCGGCATTATCAGCGTGGTGTGATTCTGGATTGCGAGGTGTGTTTGTGTCTATTGGGGGATGCTGCCAATAGGCATTTTTACGTGGCGCGGGCACACTTGCATTCATGGTTGTGGCCCCTGAATTACTGTCCAGTTTGAACGCAAAGCAACTGCGCGAACTTGCCCATGATTTGATCGCACAAATCGCCAATCGCGACCAGGCCATCATTGCGCGTGACCTACACATCGACGAACGCAATCTGCACATCAGTGCGCTGGACCAACAAATCACCAGCCTAGATCAGACCATCACAGCCAAGGACCGCGAGATCCTGTACCGCCAAGCCAAGATCGACCAGCTCACGCATGAGATGGCCGTGCTCAAACGCTGGAAGTTTGGCCGCAGCCGCGAACAACTCGATGCTGGCCAGGTTAGTCTGCTCGATGAGACCATTGATGCCGACATCGCCGCTATTGAGCAAGAGCTCCAGGACCTGGCCGCACCAACCACCCCAGCCAAAGAACTCCGCCAGCAGCCCAAACGCGCAGCCTTGCCGCTAGACCTGCCCCGCGTTGAGCTGCACCACGAACCCGACAGCACCACCTGCACCTGCGGCTGCCAATTGAAGCGCATCGGCGAAGACGTCAGCGAGAAGCTGGACTACACACCGGGCGTGCTCACGGTGCAGCGCCATGTCCGTGGCAAGTGGGCGTGTTCCGCGTGCAAGACCTTGACGCAAGCGCCGGTGCCCGCGCAGATCATCGACAAGGGCCTGCCCACGTCGGGCTTGCTGGCACAGGTGCTGGTGGCCAAGTATTCTGACCATCTGCCGCTGTACCGCCAGGAGGCCATCTTTGGGCGCTCCGGCTACGAAATAGCCCGCTCAACCTTGGGTGCCTGGGTGGGCGTGTGTGGAGTGCAGTTGCAGCCCCTGGTCAATGCGTTGAAGACGGCCATGTTCCGCTCAGCAGTGCTACATGCCGATGAGACCCCGGTGGCCATGCTCAAGCCGGGCAACAAGAAGACGCACCGAGCCTACCTCTGGGCTTATGCACCGGGAGCCTTCGAAGATTTAAAGTGCGTGATTTACGACTTCTGCGAATCCCGCGCCGGTGAGCATGCCAGAACATTCCTGGGAGACTGGAGCGGTGGCTTGGTTTGTGACGACTTCAGTGGCTACAAAGCCAGTTTCGGTGCAGCCATCACCGAGGTGGGCTGCATGGCGCACGCCCGACGCAAGTTCTTTGACCTGCATGTCAGCAACAAGAGCGAGATTGCCCAGCAGGCACTGGTCTACATCGGGCAGTTGTATGAGGTCGAGCGGGAAGCAAAAAACCTCAGCGTCGATGAGCGCAGCCGCATGCGCCGGGACAAATCAAAACGGCTGGTCGATGCCTTGCACCAGTGGATGCTGTTGCAGCGCCAACGCGTCACGCACGGCACGGCCACCGCCCGCGCGCTGGACTACAGCTTAAAACGTTGGATTGCACTGACTCGGTTTGTGGAAGATGGGCGCTTGCCCATCGACAACAACTGGATCGAGAACCAGATTCGACCAATTGCCATTGGCCGAGGCAACTGGTTGTTCGCGGGCTCACTGCGCGCGGGTCAACGGGCGGCCGCCGTGATGAGCCTGATCCAAAGCGCCAAGCTCAACGGGCACGACCCGTATGCCTACCTGAAGGATGTGCTGGCACGCTTGCCGACTCAGAAGAACAGCCGCATTGACGAACTGCTGCCCCACAACTGGACTCCTCTGAGCACGTAACCGCCACTCCGTCAATGTGTGTTGGCCGGTTGCTTACGGTTATGCGACATTAGACCGCCTTCACCACCACCGGTCACTTTGCCTAGGTCGGCTGTGCGATCTAAAAGCGCTGGTCACAACAGCATGCCAAAGACCAAGAACCCCTGCCGCAGGAGCCGACGCTGCTGCTAGCCTGGACCATGTTGCACAAAGGCAACTTTGAGGACGCCCACAGGTCAGTTTCGCGCTTCAGCCATGCCGGTACCACCGTGACCAATCGGACAGTCTGCGTGTATGCCACCCAACAAGGTCGGTGTTCTGAATAGCGCCATGGCGTATGGCGACAAGTAGGATGTCAGCCTGCAAATATTCCATTACGGATTTGCATTACAACCGCGTTCGCCCATTGGCTTGGTGGAATACGCCAAGACCTCGATGATGTTGGAGGGCGACGATTGCCATGTTGAAGCCACTGCGCTCTGCGAATAGGCCGCCGAGCTAAATCTCACAGTTGCGCGCTGATACCTGGACATTGCGGTAACTAGAAGCGGCTTCACTGCTTAGTTACCCGATCTCGCCAGGCCTACCGCCGAGCGATCGCGACACGCCCACTTATCCCATCCTATCTTGTATACCTCTATTTACCCAATAAGATGGTGTGAATCACCGGGATCTTCGATGTGAATTGGTACAGCAACAGACTCATCAAAATTGCAGCGATGACCTGCGGTTGCCAATCGATGAAATAGTAATGCATGGCGTAAATTCCCAAGGATGCCGTGCCAAGAAAGGCGACAGACTTATCCATCACTTTGATCTTGAAATTACCAAGCAGTCTGGCTAGGTCCACCACGGCAAGCGTCCCCGCAATGGCCACAATACTTGCGTAGCCCTTGCCCAACAAGCCGTATGTCAGCCAGTTGGGAGCATCCTGCACCAAGCTGTTCGACAATGTGCGATACCAGTACGGCACGAGTGCAAAGAACAGTACGTATGGCAAGGCACGAACCCACACGCTTTCAGTTTGCGCAAAGCGTCTGAAAAATACGACCCCAAGCAGATAGTAAAAAAACAGTCCGCCATGGAACCCATTGGCAAACACGAGTCCGAATTCGTCTGGCAGACTGGATCGTACACAACGCCAAACGATGTAGAGAAGCAGCATCTGATTCGGGAACCGCTCTAGAAACCGGGTAGTTCTTACGAAAGAAGTGTCCGTCAGCCGCTTTCTGAGCGCGGTGACCAGAAACATGAAGATCGCTGCATATGCCGTGCACCAGAATATGCAAGGCAAAAACCATAGAGAGCGGTCAGCATGCCGGAAGACCTCTTCGAGGTAAGCTGGCAGCGGCTCTTTTGAATGGCCCATTCCATAGGCGATCAGGGTCCAGGCCAGGAAGGGCAGCAATAACTGAACAACCGAGCGCTGAATTCTGTTTTTCGCGGCATGAAACAGCACAGTCAGGCTGCTGTCTGGACTGAATTTGCCAATCCAGTGGGTTGCCGCAGCTCCGGACAGAAAAACAAACAAGGGCATGTGAAAGGAGTAGATGACCCGGAATCCACGGAGATCATCAAAGTCTGCGGACTGAGCCTGAAAGGTGTGACCCAATACCACCAAGAGTATGGCAATGCCTTTCGAGAAATCGAGCAACAAATCCCGGCTAGTGCTTCTCTCTGTCGACGGCAATGGCTCTTGCGCCTGATTCACGATCTGTTTGGAATGATTCATTTCAGAGGATTATCTATTTTCACTACAGCGTCGAAGCCTCGCCCCAGGGCAGCATCAGCGCCAGCACGGCCAGTTTGGCAAACTCCGGCGCAAAGCGGTCGATGATTTGCTGCGGGTTCGGGCACAGCGTGCTGTCTGACACCACGCCAAACTGCACCCCGCCGCCGTAGCTCAGTATCGACACGCCCAGCCCCACCGTGCCGCTTTGGGGCACCCAGAACAGCGTCTCTTCGATAGCAGAGCCGCACAGGGTGAGTTGGGTGGCCGGCCCCGGCACATTGGTCACCACCGCCGTGGTTTTTTTGGAGAACAGGCTCAGCAGGGCGTCCTGCGCCGGCTTGACCAGCAGGCCCGCCACGGCCAGCAGCCCGAAGGTCAACAGCGGCTGCATGCTGCCCTTGAGTTCCCCCATGCGCTGGCGCACCGCGTAGACGCGCTCCACCGGGTTGTCCAGGCCAATAGGCAGCACCAATGGCGCCAGGCCAAACTGGTTCCCCAGCTTGTAGGCAGACTCCAGCGGGCGCAGGTTCACCGGCACCATGGCGCGTATGAGCTTGCCCTGGACGTCTTCATCCCGGGACTTGAGGTAGGCGCCAATGGCGCCGGCCACGCAACTCAGCAGCACATCGTTGACCGAGCAGTTCAGCGCCTTGCCAATGGCCTTCACTTCAGACAAGGGCAGCGGCGCACACCAGGCTACCCGCTTGTGCAGACCGGGCTTGCCCTTCAGGCTGGTGGGCGAGTCGTCCGGCATCAGGGCCAGTGACGCCAGATCCCCCAGAAGCTGGTAAGCCGTCTTGGCCACATCGACCGAACCGGCGACGCCTTTTTCAACGCCTTTTTGCGGCTCTGTCAGCATGTCCAGGGACTTGGCAGCGCCCTCGCCTGCCATCTCCAGCGCCTTGACCACGCATTGGGTCAGCGGCTTGAGCAAGGTCTGCGTAATCCAGTCCTCTGCGTTGTGCGCGCGCTGCAGGCGGCGCGGCCGTACCGGGGGCGGCGCACCGCCGTCCATCAGCGATTGGGTGACCGAAATCAGCGCAATGCCGTCGGCAATGCAGTGGTGGATGCGCAATATCAGCGCTGAGCCGCCCTTGTAATGCTCCACCAGGTGGAATTGCCACAAGGGGTGTTGCCGGTTGAGGGGCTGCATGCACAGTTCGGCCAGCCGGTTTTGCAGCGCCTGCTGCTCTGCGGCCTTGGGGCCTTTGGGCAGTTTTTCCCGCACCAGGTGGTTGGCCATAGCGAAGGCAGCGTCCTGCACCCAGGTGGCACCGGCAGCGTCTTCCACCGCGCATTGCATAAAGCGCGGGTAGCGGGTCATGCGCTCCTGCAGGCGCGCAGCCAGGTCGGCGTAGGCCAGACCCGGCTTCATCACCCACACGCCCACAATCATCATCAGGTTGTGGGCGGAGTCCATGCGCAGCCAGGCGGTGTCCACCTTGCTCATGCGCTCACCACGCAAGCCCAGTGCGCCGGTCACGGCGTCCTGGACGGCGTGGCGGGTTGTGGTTTTTTTTGCATTCAGTCGGGTCACCATGGCGTCTCCAGTGCTCAATCTCGGGTCAAGAATCTGATAGTCGCAGCCGCAGGGGCCTTGTCACATTGTGCCGCCACGCCCGCCGTAAGATACAGGCCAAACGCCCCTTGTACGGCACAGACCCCAGCAATCGACCCATCGGAGTAAACCATGTCCAACCTGCAAACCCAATTCGAATCCGCCGTTGCCCACTCCAAATCGCTCACCGAGCGCCCGGACAACAGCACCTTGCTCAAAATTTACGGCCTGTACAAGCAGGCTACCGCAGGCGACAACGCCGAGAAAAAACCCGGCTTTTCCGATATGGTGGGACGCGCAAAATGGGAAGCATGGAGTGGTTTCAAGGGTACAGGCACGGATGACGCCATGCAGCAGTACGTGGATCTGATTGAATCCCTGAGCTAAAACACCGGCGAAACCACCTGCAAGGCGCCGCCTACTGGCCGGCGGCAAACCGCCTCCCAGTCGTGCACCCTACTTCTTGGCCGGGGCCTTTTTTGCAGCGGGATTGGATGCCAGCAGGGCATCCAGGTTCTTCACAATTTCGGCCTCAATCCTGTCCTTGAAGGCGCCCAGCAGAAAGCCCAGTGTCGCGTCCAGCGTGAAACAGGTTTTGCTGACCTGCAGCGTGCCATGCACGCCGGTGCGGGTGAAGCGGACCTCGTCGCCGGCCTTACCCTCTTCATAGGTGCAGGCCATGCCAAACTCAGCCTCGGCCTGCTCGGCCCAGGCATACGCAATCTTGCGTGCCGCCGTGTGACCCAGATGGTGCTCACGTACTATGTGAAGATTCGCCATTGCCCCATATTCCTTAAAGTGCCATGTACAAATTCAAATCCCGCGCCGCTGGCGACCTGATCATGCTGGAGCCCAACGGCCGCCAGATTCTGACCATTCTGGGCCGCACCGACGCTGCCTCGCAGGCCCAAGGGATTCTCTTGCCCGAGCATATGCCAGAAGCGATTGAAAAACTGCAGGCGGCGATTCAGGCGGACGAAGACCACAAGGCCCGGCTCATCCAGGAAGCACAAGACAGGGGCGAAGCGCCCCCGCGCTTTGAAGGCATCTCGCTGCGCCAGCGCGCCGTGCCCTTTATCGAGATGATCAAGCGCTGCCAGAAGGCCGAGCGGGAAATTGTCTGGGGGGTGTAGGCGGTTGGAGCTATTTGTAGCTGCGGATATCGTCAATGACCTTGCCATCGTTGGGCAAAGCACCCGGTGCACAGAGCTCCACCTGGCCGCGCAGCTTGGTGATGTCGCGAATAGCCTCACCCACGCGGGCGGACAGCGCCGTATCGGTGGAGGCGGACTCCACCTTCAGCGTCATCACATCGTTGGCCATCTCGCCACTGACCACCAGGCGGGCACGCTGGAGTTCCGGAAAGCGCTTGACCACTTCGTCCACCTGCTTGGGGTGTACAAACATGCCGCGGATTTTGGTGGTCTGGTCGGCCCGCCCCATCCAGCCCTTGATGCGGATGTTGGTGCGGCCCGTCGGACAGTGGCCCGACAGCACGGCAGACAAATCGCCGGTGCCGAAGCGGATGAGCGGGTAGTCGTGGTTCAACGATGTCACCACCAGTTCACCCACCTCGCCTTCAGCCACCGGGTCGCCGGTGCCGGGGCGTACGATTTCAACCATCACGCCTTCGTCCAGCACCAGGCCTTCGCGGGCCTCGGTTTCATAGGCAATCAGGCCCAGGTCGGCCGTGGCATAGCACTGGTAGCCCGCAATGCCGTGGGCGGTGAACCAGTCGCGCAGCGACGGTGGATAGGCCTCGCCACCGAACATGGCTTTCTTGACGCTGGGCAGCGTGAGGCCCAGTTCTTCGGCCTTTTCGACAATGATTTTCAGGAAGCTGGGGGTGCCGATGTAGCCTGCCGGTTGCAGTTCGCGCATGGCCTGCACCTGCTGCTCGGTCTGGCCGGTGCCTCCGGGAAACACCGTGCAGCCCATGGCATGCGCGCCGGTTTCCATCATGGAGCCGGCCGGCACAAAGTGGTAACTAAAGGAGTTGTGGATCAACTCACCGGGGCGAAACCCCGCCGCATAGATCGCCCGCGCCATGCGCCAGTAGTCCTTGGCTGTGCCTTCGGGTTCGTAAATCGGGCCCGGGCTGGCAAACACGCGGGGCATGGCCGCGCCAAAACCAATCGCACTGAAGCCGCCAAACACATTGCCGCCCGCAGCGCGCGCCGCTTGCTGGCGCTCCTGCAACTCGGATTTGCGGATTACCGGCAGCTTGGCTAAAGCCGCACGGCTGGTGATCTCGGCTGGATTGACATCGGCCAACAGGGAAGCAAAGGCAGCGGATGACTGCTTGGCGTGCGCAACTTGCTTGGGCAATGCCGCCAGGAGTGCGGCCTCGCGGGATTCAGGGTCACGGGTTTCCAGTGCGTCGAAATACTTATGCATAGGGTGCTCCTTAAGCCAACCAGCGCTTGCGGCGCTTGTAGCTCTTCACGTCCTTGAAGCTCTTGCGCTCGCCCCCGCCCACGCCCAGGTAAAACTCCTTGACGTCTTCGTTGCTGCGCAGGTCTTCTGCGGCGCCATCCATCACCACCCGGCCGGATTCCATGATGTAGCCGTAGTCGGCGTATTTCAGCGCCATATTGGTGTTTTGCTCAGCCAACAGGAAGGTGACCTTCTCTTTGGCGTTGAGGTCTTTCACGATCTCGAACACCTCTTCCACAATCTGCGGCGCCAGGCCCATGGAAGGTTCGTCCAACAACACCATATTCGGGTTGGTCATCAGGGCGCGGCCGATGGCGCACATCTGCTGCTCACCGCCTGAGGTGTAGGCCGCCTGGCTGGTGCGCCGGGTTTTCAGGCGCGGGAAGTAGTTGTAGACCTTTTCCAGATTGGCAGCGATCTCGCCTGCGTTCTTGCGGGTGTAACCGCCGGTGAGCAGGTTTTCTTCAATCGTCAGGTGGGCAAAGCAGTGCCGGCCCTCCATCACCTGCACCACACCACGCTTGACCAGATCGGCCGGCGACAGGTTTTCAATGCGTTCGCCGCGCAGCTCGATCGAACCCTTGGTGACCTCGCCGCGCTCGCCTGCCAGCAGGTTGGAAATGGCGCGCAAAGTGGTGGTCTTGCCGGCGCCGTTGCCACCCAGAATCGCCACAATCGCACCCTGCGGCACTTGCAGCGACACGCCCTTGAGCACCAGGATGACGTGGTTGTAAATGACTTCAATGCCATTTACGTTCAGAACAATGTTTGTGGGTTCACTCATAGTGCAAGTTTCCATAGAGACCAATTGAAAGACCCGCCACGCGACTCTTTCAATTGGCGGTCCGAAGACCACCAAACCAACCTACCCTGAGAGAAGTGGCGAGCGAAGCAAGCCACCTGTTCCAGGAACACCGCGGTACCGGCTTTGCCGGACCGCTGCTGTTGCCCGCTGCGTGGGGGAAAGCGATGCCCCACGCAGTGGGCAAGCCGGGGGGTGTGCTAAGACTGGCAGTCCTTGGGGTCGCGACGTGTCAGCTTTTTGTCGGCCAGGTACTTGTCGGCACCGGCTTTGACCATGGGCTTGAGAATCTGCTCATCGGCCTGGTACCAGTCCGCACCCAGGTTCCACTTGGCGCCATCCCAGGTCTGTACGCGGGCCCAGCTGGAGCCCATGTGGTCGGCACAGCTGGTGCTGATCGGGCGGATCACGCCGGTCAGACCCAACGTGGCCAGCTTTTTGTCGTCCAGCGACAGGTTTTCCAGGCCCCAGCGCACTTGTTCGCCGGTCATAACCTTGCCCTTGCCAAAACGCTCCTGCGCGCGGCGCACGGCCTCGACGCTGAGTGCCTGGATGATCACGCCGCGGGTGTACAGCACGGAGCCGACTTCGTCCTTCGGTCCGGTGCCCTGGCCCTTGTCATGCACCGTTTTCAGGATGTCCTGAATCACCTTGGGCTGGGTGCCGGAGGTGTTCAGTGCCAGCGCGTTGTAACCCTTGGCACCTTCGCCCACGTCCTTCACGTCCGGCTCAGCACCGGCCCACCACACGCCGTACATCTTGTCGCGCGGGTAACCTGTCGCTTGCGCTTCCTTCAGGGCGGTGGAATTCATCACGCCCCAGCCCCACAGCAGCACATAGTCGGGACGGTTCTGGCGCACTTGCAGCCAGGCGGCCTTCTGGTCCACACCGGGTGCAGTCACAGGGATCTTGGCCAACTCAAAGCCGAGCTGGCGCGCACGCTCTTCCAGCACAGGGATGGGCTCTTTACCAAACGGACTGTCGTGGTAGACCAGGGTGATCTTCTTGCCCTTGAGCTTGTCCAGACCGCCTTCTTTTTTGCCCAGGTGCTGGATCAAAATGTCGGCGCCGGTCCAGTAGCTGCCCATCAACGGGAAGTTCCACTTGAAGGCCTGGCCGTCCTGTGCCACGGAAAGACCGTAGCCCAGGGTAATCAGTGCGACCTTGTCGTTGACCACTTTTTCAGTCAGCGCAAAGGTGATGCCGGTAGCTTGCGGGTCAAACAGGGCGACGCCGGGCTTGCTCTTGAGGCGCTCGTAGCATTCCACGCCACGGTCAGTGGCGTAGCCGGTTTCGCACTCTTCATAGGTCAGCTTGACGCCGTTCACGCCGCCGTCACGGGCGTTGATCATCTTCAGGTAATCCTGCTTGCCGTTAGCCCATGGCACGCCATTCGGTGCATAGGGGCCGGTGCGGTACGACAGCAGCGGGAAGAACTGTTCCTTGGCCTGGGCAAAGGCGCTGGGTGCTGCCAAGGTGGCCGCAACGGCCACCACGAGGGCAGCGGAGCGGGCGAGGGAGTAAAGCTTCATATGTCTCTCCTAAAGTTGGTTTGTTGAAGCACAGGGGAAAATCAATGCGCTTGCTTGCAGCGCATCAGTGAGGGAAGGGCCACAGGCGCAGCTTCTGCTTGGCCACGGCCCAGAGCTTGGCCAGGCCATGGGGCTCCACAATCAGGAACCACACAATCAGACCGCCAAACACCATCAGCTCGGCATGGGACACGCTGGCAGTAGAAATCTCAAACCCGAAGACACCGGTAATCGCCGGCAGAAACAGGTTGAGCGCAATCGGCAGCACCACGATGAAGGCCGCACCAAAGAAGCTACCCATGATGGAGCCCATTCCGCCGATGATGACCATGAACAGCAGCTTGAACGACTGGTCCACCGAGAAGGCGGCCGGCTCCCAGGCGCCCAGGTAAATAAAGGCCCACAAGCCGCCTGCCACGCCGACGATGAAGGAGCTGACCGCAAAGGCGCTGAGCTTGGCGTACATGGGGCGGATGCCGATCACGGCGGCGGCTACGTCCATGTCGCGGATCGCCATCCACTCGCGGCCCACCGCACCACGCACCAGGTTCTTGGCCAGCAGTGCGATCACGCACAGCAGCACCAGACAGAACCAGTACTTGGCCACAGGGCTCTCCAGCGAGAAGCCGAACACTTGCAAGTTGTTCACCGACACCGAGCCCGAAGAGGAGTTATTGGTAAACCACTGCACCCGCAGAAACAGCCAGTCGGCAAAAAACTGCGCCGCCAAGGTAGCCACGGCCAGGTACAGGCCCTTAACCCGCAGGCTGGGCAAGCCGAACAGAATGCCGAACAACATGGCGCACACACCGCCCAGAATCAGCGCCAGCACCAGCGGCATGCCATCGATGCGGACAAAGAAGTTGTAGGCCGCGTACGCACCGACCGCCATGAAGGCGCCAGAGCCCAGCGAAATCTGCCCGCAGTAGCCCACCAGAATATTCACCCCCACGGCCGCCAGCGAGAAGATCAGGAAAGGGATCAGGATGGCGCGGAAGATGTAGTCGCTGGCCAGCAGGGGCACCAGGGCAAAACCCACGGCCAGCAGCAGGAACATGGCGATGCGGTCCTGCAGGATCGGCAGAATCTGCTGGTCCGCGCGGTACGTGGTTTTGAATTGGCCGTTTTCTCTGTAGAACATTTTTGTATCTCTTAAACGCGATCGATGATCTTCTCGCCGAACAAACCCTGCGGCCTGATCAAGAGGAATCCAAGTGCGAGAACATAGGCAAACCAGATTTCAATACCGCCACCGACAAACGGCCCGATATACACCTCGGACAGCTTCTCTCCCACACCGATGATCAGGCCACCGACGATGGCACCCGGCACCGAGGTCAGGCCGCCCAGAATCACAACCGGCAGGGCCCGCAGCGCCACGGTGGTCAGCGAGAACTGCACGCCGAGCTTGCTGCCCCAGATCATCCCGGCCACCAAAGCCACCACGCCAGCCACGCACCAGACGATGACCCAGATGCGGTTGAGCGGAATGCCAATACTTTGCGCGGCCTGGTGGTCATCCGCCACAGCGCGCAGGGCGCGGCCGGTGCCGGTCTTCTGGAAGAACAGGCTGAGCAGGGCCACCAGGGAGGCGGCAATGATGGCGGCGTAGAAGTCTTCCTTGTTGATCAGGATGCCGCCCTGGAAGGCACTCTCCAGAATCATCACCGGGTCTTTGGGCATGCCGATATCGATCTTGTAAATACTGCTGCCAAACAGCGACTGGCCCAAGCCTTCGAGAAAGTAAGTGATGCCCAAGGTGGCCATCAGGAGTGTGGTGCCTTCCTGGTTGACCAGATGGCGCAGCACCAAGCGTTCAATGATCCATGCCACCACAAACATCACCACGCCTGCGCCGATAAAGGCCAGGGCGTTGACCATAAAGAAGTCGGTGATGCCCAAGAGCGGAATCCACTCCGAAAAGCGCGCCATCGCCAGGGCCGCAAACAGCACCATGGCGCCCTGGGCAAAGTTGAAGACGCCAGATGCCTTGTAAATCAGCACAAAGCCCAGCGCCACCAGCGAATACAGCATGCCGGCCATCAGGCCGCCCAAAAGTGTTTCTAAAAAGAATGCCATGTCTGTTTCCTTAGTGGCTGGTGCCGAGATACGCGCTGATCACGTCTTCGTTGTTGCGTACTTCATCGGGCGTGCCGTCGCCGATCTTCTTGCCATAGTCCAGCACCACCACGCGGTCGGAGATGTCCATCACCACACCCATGTCGTGCTCAATCAGCACCACGGTGGTTCCGAACTCGTCGTTCACGTCCAGCACAAAGCGGCACATGTCCTGCTTCTCTTCCACGTTCATGCCCGCCATGGGCTCGTCCAGCAGCAGCACCTGCGGCTCCATGGCCAGGGCACGCCCTAAGTCCACGCGCTTTTGCAGGCCGTAGGGCAGTTGGCCTACGGGGGTCTTGCGAAAGGCCTGGATCTCCAGGAAGTCGATGATGCGTTCCACCGCTTCGCGGTGCATGATTTCTTCGCGTTCGGCAGGGCCTAAGCGCAGCGCCTGCATGAAGATGCTGCTCTTGATCTTGAGGTTGCGCCCGGACATGATGTTGTCCAGCACGCTCATGCCCTTGAACAGCGCCAGGTTCTGAAAGGTGCGCCCTATGCCCATGCTGGCCACCTGGTGGCTGTCCATGTGGCCGAAGGTCTGGCCGCGGAAGGTAATCGACCCGACCTGCGGGCGGTAGACGCCATTGATGCAATTCAGCATCGAACTTTTACCGGCGCCGTTGGGCCCGATGATGGCGCGGATTTCATGTTCCTTGACGTTGAAGGAAATGTCCGTCAGGGCCTTCACGCCACCGAAACTCAGGGAGATGTTCTTGACGTCGAGAATGACGTCACCGATTTTCTTGGTCATGCTGCAGCCTTCACGGGGGCAAATATCTTGGCGTCTTCCAGGCGGAGCGTGGCGCTGACGCTTCCGGTGCGGCCGTCTTCAAACTTCACCACGGTCTCGATGAACTGGCTGGTCTTGCCAGCGTACAGAGCGTCCACCAGTACACCGTATTTGTCGGCAATAAAGCCCCGGCGGACCTTGTTGGTGCGGGTGAGCTCGCCGTCATCCGCATCGAGCTCCTTGTGCAGCACGAGGAAGCGGCTGACCTGGCTGCCGGCCAGCAAGTTGTCCACGCTGAGGTCGGCATTGACTTTTTCCACGCACTCCTTGATGAGTTGATACACCTCGGGCTTTTGCGCCAGGTCGGTATAACCGGCATAGGGCAGGTTGCGGCGCTCGGCCCAGTTGCCCACGGCGTCAAAGTCGATGTTGATGAAAACGCAGACCTTCTCACGGCCATCGCCATAGGCCACGACTTCCTTGATGTGCTGGAAGAACTTGAGCTTGTTCTCCACATACTTCGGCGCGAACATGGCGCCATCGAAGTTGCCGCCCTTGATGCGGCCCACGTCTTTCACGCGGTCGATGATCTTCAGGTGGCCGTGCGCATCCAGAAAGCCGGCATCGCTGGTGTGGTACCAGCCATCTGCCGACAGAACCTCGGCCGAGGCAGCCGGGTTCTTGTAGTACTCCTTGAACAGGCCAGGCGACTTGACCAGAATTTCGCCGTTGTCGGCCACCTTGATCTCCACCCCGGCGCAGGGCACGCCCACGGTGTCTGCACGGGCCTCGTTGTCGGGTTGCAGGCAGACGAACACAGCGGTCTCGGTGGAGCCGTAGAGCTGCTTGATGTTGATGCCGATGGAGCGGTAAAAACTGAACAGGTCCGGGCCGATGGCCTCGCCCGCTGTGTAAGCCACGCGCACCCGGCTGAAACCCAGGGTGTTGCGCAGCGGACCGTAGACGCAGAGGTTACCCAGGGCATACAGCAATTTGTCGATGGGGCCCACCGCCTCGCCATTCATCAGGGCCGGGCCGACTTTGTGGGCCACCGCCATAAAGGCATGGAACATCTTGCGCTTGAGCGCGCCGGCGTCTTCCATGCGGATCATCACGCTGGTGAGCAGACCTTCAAACACGCGGGGCGGCGCGAAGTAATAGGTCGGGCCGATTTCCTTCAAGTCGATGGTGGCGGTAGCGGCGGACTCGGGGCAGTTCACCACGTAGCCGCAGGCCAGCCACTGGGCATAACTGAAAATGTTCTGGCCGATCCAGGCCGGGGGCAGGTAGGCCAGCACCTCTTCGGCGCTGGTCAGCTTGTCAAAATCGGCACCGGCACGGGCGCGGTTCAGCAGGGAGTCATGCGTGTGCACGACGCCCTTGGGGTTACCGGTGGTGCCGGAGGTGAAGAACATGGCGCCCACGTCATCGGGCTGGATTTTGGCCACTTCTTCCTTGAAAAAATCGGTGTGCAGCGCGGCAAAGGCCTTACCACGCGCCTGCAACTCGTCCAGCGAGGCCAGGCCCGGCTCCTCGTACTTGCGCAGGCCGCGCGGGTCGTCGAAATAGATGCGGGCCAGTTGCGGGCATTGCTCGCGGATTTCCAGCAGCTTGTCGACCTGCTCCTGGTCTTCGGCGAAGGCAAAGGTGACTTCCGCATTGTTGATGGGGAATACGCATTCGGCTGCCGCCGCGTCCTGGTACAGGGGAATCGGCACGGCGCCCAGGGACTGCACCGCCAGCATGGTGGCGTACAGGCGCGGGCGGTTGGCGCCGATCACGATCATGTGGTCGTCGCGGCGCAAGCCGGCCTGGTGCAGGCCGGCGGCCAACTCGGCCACCATGGTCGCGAGGCCGGACCAGGTCAGGGTTTGCCAGATTCCGTATTCCTTCTCGCGCATGGCGGGCGCTTGGGGGCGCTGCGCGGCATGTTGCATCAGCAGTTGCGGAAAAGTCGTTCGCATGGGTTGTCCTCTTGCTGCCCACCAAGGAGATGTGGGCGATCCGAATAGGCCTGATTATTGGGCCGCCATTGACGCTTGGTTGTCATTTGGACGACAATTCATCCGCTTCTTGGTAGGTGTTTTCCCTTCACTTATCGCCGTCTTACAGATTCGGCATCCCGCACAGGCTTTTGCATGACCCAAGACAATTCTCTGCACCAGCGCAGGCGCCCGCTGACCGAGCAGGAGCTCGATGCCATCCCCTGGCTGCGCCTGCTGCGGCCCGATGAGCGCCAGCGCGCGGTGGACGATTTACGCATTACAGAAGCCCTTCCCGGTGAGTTTGTCTGCCGCATGGGCCGCCCCGCCACTTACTGGTTTGGTGTCGTCGATGGCCTGCTGAAAATGAGCACCGACAACGCTGAAGGCCAGACCATGACCTTTACCGGCGTCCCTCCGGGCGGCTGGTTTGGCGAGGGCACCGCCCTCAAACGCGAGGTCTACCGCTACAACATCCAGCCCCTGCGCAACAGCCTGGTGGCGGGGCTGCATGTGGACACTTTCCACTGGTTGCTGGACCACTCCATCGGCTTTAACCGCTTTGTGATGAACCAGCTCAATGAGCGCCTGGGCCAGTTCATTGCCGCGCGCGAGATCGACCGCCTCAACAACCCCGACATCCGTGTCGCCCGCAGCCTGGCAGCTCTGTTCAACCCTGCTTTGTACCCCGGTGTGGGCGAAGTCTTGCGCATTACCCAGCAGGAGCTGGCCTATCTGGTGGGGCTGTCGCGCCAGCGCGTGAATGAGGCGCTGACAGCCCTGGCAGAACAGGGCTCGATCCGGGTGGAATATGGCGGTCTGCGCATCCTGGACCTGCCGGCGCTGCGCTCGCAGGTGTTCAAGCGCTAATGCAGGACTACACTGCAGCCATGCACACTGATCCGGTCACGCTCTACCCCGCGCTGGCGCATGTGGCGCCCAGTTTGCGCGCACTGGGCAGCGTAGCCGAACCGGTTCAGGTTGCGGCCGGCACCCTTTTGTTTGACGAAAACGCGAGCTGCCAGGGCTTCCCCCTGGTGCTGGAGGGCGAGGTCAAGGTATCGCGCCATTCCGGCGACGGGCGCTCGCTGGAGCTGTACCGGGTGGTGCCGGGCGAGTTGTGCCTGGTCTCCAGTGCCAGTCTGTTTCGCAGCGCACCGTTGATGGCCCGCGGCATCAGCACCCGGCCGACCCGGCTGCTCATGATCACCCCGGGCATCTTTATGCAATGGCTGGAGACACCGGTGTTCCGCAACGACATCATGGGTCTGTTTGCCGAACGCATGGCCGATTTGACCGGGCTGATTGATGCCGTGGCCTTTCAGCGCCTGGACCAGCGCTTGGCCGCCACCTTGTTGGGACGCGGGCAAAACCTGGCGCTGACGCACCAGCAATTGGCCAACGAATTGGGAACGGTACGGGAAATGGTGTCGCGGCTGCTGCGCCGCTTTGAGCGCGAAGGCTGGGTCGAGTTGGCACGCGAAAACATCCTCATCCGCGACAGCAAGGCTTTGCGTGCCGTTGCCGATATGCAAGCAAACCAAAAATGCAACGAGCACACCGTGCAGGTTCAGGGTGCGTGTGACTGAGGTCACAGACTGTTGGAGTCAAAACCTGTGTAATCCATCCATCTTCCACTCTTGATGAAAAGGACCTCTTATGAAACCCAATGAAGGCACTATCGACCGCGTATTGCGCGTGGCTGTTGGCATTCTGCTGCTGGCACTCACCTTCAACCACACCATCGGCATGTGGGGCTGGATCGGCGTGGTTCCCCTGCTGACCGGCGCCATTGGCTGGTGTCCGCTGTACACCGTGTTCGGCATCAACACCTGCTCCATGAAAAAGAACTGAGTTTCGTATTCCAGCGCGCCCTGCAGGGCGCGCTCTAAAATGGGCCAGACACGCTATTCACACTGAGCCCATGACCGACCCCAAAGCCCCCCCCACTTTCCGCCGCGCAGCACCTCCACAGGGGCGCGCACCTATTCCGGCGGGGCAGACCAATACCGCAGCCATTGGCCCCAACGGCACCATGCGCCTGAACAAGCACATGGCCGAGCAGGGCATGGCGTCGCGTCGCGAGGCCGATGATTGGATTTCCAAGGGTTGGGTCAAGGTCGACGGCCGCATTGCCGAAATGGGCATGCAGGTAAAGCCCGACGTGCGCATCGAAATCGACAAAGAAGCCAAGGGCCACCAGGCCACCCAGGTCACCATCCTGATCAATAAGCCCATCGGCCTGGTCAGCGGCCAGGCTGAAGACGGGCACGAGCCTGCCATTACCCTGGTGCAACCGCAAAACCGCTGGAAGGACGACAACGCGCGCTTCTTCTTCCACGGCAGCCAGCTCAAGAGCCTGGTGCCCGCGGGGCGACTGGACATCGACTCCACCGGCCTGCTGGTGCTCACGCAGGACGGCCGCGTGGCCCGCCAGCTGATTGGCGAAGACTCGGTGATGGAAAAGGAATACCTGGTGCGCGTGGTCTATACCGGCAAGCCCAACGCGGCTGCGGGCATGTCCGCCGCTGCCACCTACCCCAGCGTGCCGACCCAGCTCAGCCGCATTGACGACGATGACCCCGTCAGCGCCGACGTCCAGTCCGTGTTCCCGCAAAGCCAGTTGGCGCTTTTGCGCCACGGCCTGAGCCTGGACGGGCAGGCCCTCAAGCATGCCAAGGTGGAATGGCAAAACCCTGAGCAGCTGCGTTTCGTGCTCACTGAAGGCAAAAAACGCCAGATCCGCCGCATGTGCGAGCTGGTAGGCCTGAAGGTAGTGGGCCTCAAGCGCGTGCGCATCGGCCGCGTCATGCTGGGCAATCTGCCCGTGGGGCAGTGGCGCTATCTTTCGCCAGCGGAACGATTCTGACCCCGGACGCGACTCCGCGGGGAGGGCGAGCGCAACGCCAAGGCGCCATCTTTCGCCGCTCCCCTCCTGGAAAATCCGTCTCTTGAAAAGTGCGCCGGTGGCCGCAACTAGTCTGAGCTTTGGCCGCCAGGCCCTATGAGCCCCCAACCCCATTGTTTTTGAACCTGATAGAACCTATGAGCAAGCAAACCCTTTCCTTCCAGGCCGAAGTCGCACAACTGCTGCATCTGGTCACCCACTCGCTGTACTCCAACAAAGAGATCTTCCTGCGGGAGCTGATCTCCAATGCGTCGGACGCCTGCGACAAGCTGCGCTTCGAAGCCATCAACAACAGCGGCCTGTACGAGAGCGACTCCGAACTCAAGGTACGCGTGGTGCTGGACAAGGATGCCAAGACCCTGACCATTACCGACAACGGCATTGGTCTCTCGCAGCAGGAAGCCATTGACAACCTGGGCACCAGCGCCAAGAGCGGCACCAAAGACTTTGTCTCCAAGCTCAGCGGCGACCAGAAGGCCGACTCGCAACTCATCGGCCAGTTCGGCGTGGGCTTTTACTCCGGCTTCATCGTGGCCGACAAGATCACGGTGGAATCGCGCCGTGCCGGCCTGCCCACGTCTGAGGGCGTGCGCTGGGTCAGCGATGGTGGCGCCAGCGGTGGCGCGTTTGAGGTGGAGAGCATCGAGCGCGCCGCGCGTGGCACCAGCGTCATCCTGCACCTGCGTGAAGACGCCATGGACTACACCCAGAGCTGGAAGGTCAAGGGCATCATCAACAAATACTCCGACCACATCAGCCTGCCCATCCAGATGGAAAAGGAAGAGTGGAAAGACGGCGAGCTGATCAACGCGGAAGACGAACAAGGCGGCCGCCAGCCCGGCGCCATGCTCAAGACCGGCGAATGGGAAACCGTCAACAAGGCCAATGCCATCTGGAGCCGCCCCAAGAAGGACGTCACCCAGGAACAGTACGACGACTTCTACAAGCAGATCAGCCACGACTTTGAAGCGCCCCTGGCCCACACGCACAACCGCGTGGAAGGCAGCACCGAATACACCCAGTTGCTCTACATCCCCGGCAAAGCGCCCATGGACTTGTGGAACCGCGACAAGAAGGGCGGCCTGAAGCTGTATGTGAAACGCGTCTTCATCATGGACGATGCCGAGGCCCTGCTGCCCACCTACCTGCGCTTCGTCAAGGGCGTGGTGGACTCCGCCGACCTGCCGCTCAATGTGAGCCGCGAGTTGCTGCAGGAAAGCCGCGACGTCAAAGCCATCCGCGAGGGCTGCACCAAGCGCGTGCTGTCCATGCTGGAAGACCTGGCCAAGAACGACAAGTTGCCACAGGCTGGTGCCGATGGCGTCACCGATGTCCTGTCGGCTGAAGACAAGGTGGAGGCCGAAAAGAACGCCGGCAAGTACACCAAGTTCTACGCCGAGTTCGGCGCCGTGCTCAAGGAAGGCCTGGGCGAAGACTTCGGCAACAAAGAGCGTCTGGCCAAGCTGCTGCGCTTTGCCTCCACGCAAAGCGACGCCGCCACCGTGGCACTGGCCGATTACAAGGCGCGCATGAAGGAAGGGCAGGAGGCGATTTACTACATCACCGCCGACACCCTGGCCGCCGCCAAGAACAGCCCGCAGCTCGAAGTCTTCAAGAAAAAGGGCATCGAAGTTCTCTTGATGACCGACCGCGTGGACGAGTGGGCATTGAACTACCTGAACGACTTTGACGGCACGCCGATGCAGAGCGTGGCCAAGGGCGCAGTCGATCTTGGGGCACTGCAGGACGAAACCGAAAAGAAGGCCGCCGAGGAAGCCGCTGAAACCTTCAAACCTCTGCTGGCCAAGCTGAAAGAAGCACTAAAGGACAAGGCCGAAGACGTGCGCGTCACCACCCGCCTGGTGGACAGCCCGGCCTGCCTGGTGGTGCAGGACCACGGCATGAGCACGCAGCTCGCCCGCATGCTCAAGCAAGCCGGACAGTCCGCTCCGGAAATGAAGCCGGTGCTGGAAGTGAATGCCGAACATCCGCTGGTGAAAAAGCTGGACGGCTCGGTGCACTTTAATGACTTGGCCCACATCCTGTTTGACCAAGCGCTGCTGGCTGAAGGCGGCTTGCCGGAAGACCCGGCCGCTTACGTCAAGCGGGTGAATGCGCTGCTGGTGTAGGCCCGCGCAAGGCGATTAGAAAAAGGGACCTTCGGGTCCCTTTTTTCTGCCTTCACGGGCGATGAGGCGTGTTGGTCTGCGCATCGCCACCGGGATGCCCCCGGCAATACTGCAGGGCCGCTCCTCAGTCTTCAAACTTGAAAACAAAGTCCTGCGTGGCCAACACCTCGCCGGTGCCGGACTGGCATTTGTACTGCAGCATGGCGGCGCGCACGGCCTGGTGAAACACCTTGGGGCCGGAGAGGATGGTGACTTCCGCCACAGCGCCGTTGCGGATGAGTGCCTGTGCCCGAACCACGCCCTGCGTCCCCTCCTGCAAGGCCCTGCGCGGCATATCGGGTGCGACCTGGACAGGGCAAGCCACCTTGATGTCGGTTCGTGTTGGTGCGACCGGTGCCGCAGGCGCAGCCACCGGTGCGGGCGGCGGCGGTGCAATGACGGCCGGGGTGGGCGGCGGCTTGGCCACCGACTCAATGACCGGCGCCGTGCTGGTGACGGGCGGCGCCACATCGGGAGGCGGCACAAAGGGCGGCGGTGGCGCATCCAGCTTGGGTGCCTGCTGCGGCTTGGCGATTTCTTTGGGCGGTGGAGGGGGTGGCGGTGGCGCAGGGGGAATGATGATGTCTTCAATCAGCACCGCCTGCAGCGGCTTTTTGACCCTCTCGAAGGCGGTGCGCGCCGTGCCGTTGACCAGCGCATAGGCCACCAGCAGGTGCAGCACGATGACCACGCCGATGCCCGCCATGCGCCGCGACGGGTCCCGCGGGCGGTATTGGGGATGCCGTCCGATGGCGTTCATGGCACAAACTGCTCGCTGCCGATCACGGCAATTTTGGTCAAGCCCTTGCGTTTGGCGGTGGAGATCACATTCGCAAAAATGGCGTACTGCGCATTCTTGTTGGGGCGGATGTGCACCTCCGGCTGCAGCGGCCATTGCGTCAGCTGCACCATGTCCTGCTCCAGCTCAGCGGCGCTGACCGGGCGGCCCTGCCAGAACACCGCACCCTTCGCATCAATATCAATCTGGATTTTTTCCGGCTTGACCTGGTTGACCGGCGGCTTGCCCACCGGCATGTCCATGCTCACGGCATGCAGCTGGATCGGGATGGTGATGATCAGCATCACCAGCAGCACCAGCATCACATCAATCAGCGGGGTGGTGTTGATGTCCATCATCAGTTCTGGATCGTCCGACGCTGAAGGGGAACCGATTTGCATGGCCATGGGTATTTTCCTTATCCGCCCTGCGCCGGCGGCTCGGTGATGAAGGCCACCTTGACAATGCCGGCCCGCTGGCAGGCATAAATGATCTTGCCCACACCCTCGTAGCGCGCGGCCATGTCGCCACGGATTTGCACTTCCGGCTGCGGGTCGGCCTTGGCGACCGTTTTGAGCTTGTCGACCAGCGCCTCGACGCTGCTGATTTTGGCGTCGTACCAGAAGAGGTTGCCGGCACTGTCCACCGAAATAATGACGTTCTCCGGCTTGGTCTGGCGCGCCTCAATGCGCTCCTTGGGCAAGGTCACCGGGATCGAGGTGGTGACCACCGGAATCGTGATCAGGAAGATGATCAGCAGCACCAGCATCACATCCACCAGCGGCGTGGTGTTGATGCTGGCGATCACGGCGTCGTCCCCCTCACTGCCGCCGACTTGCATGGACATGGCTTCAGGCCTTGGCGGCGCCGCGCAGGAGAACGGCATGCAGATCGCCGCCAAAGCTGCGCACATCGTCCATCACCGCCTTGTTGCGCCGCACCAGCCAGTTGTAGGACAGCACGGTCTTGGTGATGGCGTCGGAGGTTTTCCACAGGGCTTCCATACCGCAGGGATTGGCGCTGGCGGCGGTTCCGGACTGGGCCATGGCCGCAGGCCCTGCACACAGCACCCCCGTTGCCAGACCCAGAGCCAGGAAGAAGCGGCGCACCGCTGGAAGAAATGGACTTTGCACGATTATTTTTTGCCCAAAAAAGTCGACCCGTTATTCGATGGCTGTGCCAGAGGGCGTTGTCTGCTGGTGGAAAAATTATAGGGGGCTTCGCCATGGCCCCGGCCTGCGCGGCAAATTTAAGCTTTTTCGCCAGGCGCGCAAGCGCCCATTCAGCGCGACTGCGCACAACACGCCAGCAAGGGCTGCAGCACACTGGCACCCAGCTTGCGCGAGCGTTCACCGTTCCAGCCCACCGCCGGGTCGGGCAGCTTGGCGTTGTCCTTGAAAGGCATTTCAATGGTGAAGGCCAGACAGCCGAATTGCCGGGCGATCCAGTTGGTAGCCAGCGTGGGGTTGGCCGCGCCGGGCGCGCAGACCCCATAGTTCACCGTGTCCTGGAAGTCCGGGCAACTGGCCAACCACGCCGCCTTGAACACGCGCTCCCGTTCGGCCGTGCGCGGCGAATAGCCGGTAGTGCCTTCGGAGCCCACCACAAAGTTATAGGGCAGGCCCTCGTCGCCATGCACATCCAGGCACACATCCACACCCGTATCCAGCATCTTGCGGCGCACCACAAAGACCTCGGGTGCGCGCTGCGGGGTGGCATCCATCCACTCCCGGTTCAGGTTGGCACCGGCTGCATTGGTGCGCAAATTGCCCAGTACGGCGCCGTCGGGATTCATGTTCGGCACCACATGGAACACGCACTGCTGCAACAGGCTGCGCGACACCGAGTCGCGGCCATCGAGCAGTCGCTCCAGCAGACCCTCCACAAACCACTCGGCCATGCTCTCGCCAGGGTGCTGGCGCGCAATCACCCAGACCTTCTTTTTTGCGGCAAGGGGGGTGGCACTGCTGGCATCGGTTATGCGCAAGAGTGCCATGTCGCGCCCCTGGCCGCTCAGGCCCAGATGCTCCTGCGTCACGTGCGGCGAGGCGGATGCGGAGCCCAGCAGGTCAAGGTGCCGCTCCCAGGAATAGGGCTCGAAGTAGGCAAAGTACATGCACTGCGTCTGGGGCGTGGTGCGCGCCGTCAACACCTGGCCGTCATACGTGGTGTCGATGCGAAACCAGTGCCGCCGGTCGTGGCTGGCCACCACCGCATAACCTTCCCAGCCCTTGGGATAGGCGCATTGGCCTGCGTTGAGAAACTTCAGCACCACCGCCACACCGGCGGCACCCTGCAGACTGAAGTGAAACCACTGCGCGAATGCGCTGGCATTGTCCTGGCGGATGTGGAGTTGGATGTCGCGCGGGTCACTCAGACTGAGAACTTCAATCGCGCCCGAATCGAAAGCTGTGGAAATATGCAGAGCGGTCATGGGCGGAATACTTTCGCGGGGTGGGGAAGGTGCCCGGGTCGGGCCGTTCCATTGTAGGGACCGCAGTGTCAGCCCAGGGCCTGGGGCCCCATCCTCAGGTGGCCAATTCCACCCAGGCCTGCAGACTGCGGCGCCACCCCTCCACTTCGGGCCACTTGCACCGCGCATCCAACCTGCCGGGACACACCATGCATGCATCTGCACATCGACCACCCGCGCCCTGCGTTCGGCCTGGCCTGTGCCCTTGCGCGCCCCGGGTCAGCCCGCCTCCACCGCCTTGACCAGTTGCCCGGGCTTGGGCTCGCCGCCACCGTAGACGCCATTGATCAGGCGCAACTGCTGCTCGGCATTGGACAGCGGCGAGCGCTTGGCCAACTCGGCAAAACCGCCCTTGGGATAGGCCACCAGTTTGAGGGTCCAGGGCTTGCCAGCGACCTTGTCCTGCGTACTCAACGCGCGAAAACTGCCCTCGGCCTCGCGCAGGCCGGCGCGGTTAGCCTGCAGGGTGGCTGCGTCTTTGGCGGCTTGCTGCAGCACATAGATCTTGCTGTCCGGGCCGTTGACCAGGGTGAAGTCCAGGGGCTGGGTCTTGCCCTGCGCATCCTGGCGCGCGCCGCTAAAGCGGGTGGCCTGCAGGCCGTTGATGGTGGCGGCCTCGGTCCTGCCCTGCGTGGGCTTGAAGCCGTTTTTAATGACCTCGGCGTGGGTCTTGCCTGCGGTGGGCGGCACCGGTTTGAGCAGCAGGGCGGCATCACCCGCGGCATTCACCACCGTCAGTTGCTCGGCGCTGTTCTGGATGCGCCAGCCCACTGGAGCGGTCAGCGCGATGCCCAATGCGCTGTGGTAGAAGTTGCGGCCGCGCACCAGGCCCTGATCGGCGCTCTCGCCATAGGCCATGCCGGCAATCACCTTGAGGTAGCGCTCATGGCCGTCATCGACATACCGGGTGCTCTTGCCGTACTGGGCCGCGCGCTCCTTGATCTGCTGCAGGCGCTGGTCATTCGACGGGTGCGATGCCAGCCAGCCGCCACCCGTGGGGGCAGGCTTGCCCTCGGCCTTGGCCTGGTCGGCGGCGTAGCGCTCCTGGCTCTTGAGCACGTTAATCACCTCCACCATGTTTTGCGGGTCGTAGCGGTTGCGCGCCAGGTACTCCGCACCCAGTCCGTCGGCCTGCAACTCCTGATCCCGTCCGTAGGAGGCGATATACCCGGCGGCCACGGTTTGCGACACCTGGTTGGCCAGTTGGCCGGCGCCGCCTACACCCTGGCTCTCCAGCACGGCGCCCAGAATGTTGGCAGCGAACACACCCAGACCGGCATGCTGCTGGCTGGTGGCGCGCTGCGCGCCATGCCGTGCGGTGACGTGGCCGATCTCATGGCCCATCACGCCGGCCAGGTCGGCCTCGTTGTCGAGGTACGCCATGATGCCGCGCGTCACATAGACATAGCCGCCGGGCAGTGCAAAAGCATTGATCTCGGGGCTGTCGAGCACGGTGAAATGCCATTGCAGGTTGGTACGGTGCGACTGCGCGGCCAGACGCTGGCCCAGCGCGTTCACATAGTCCTGCACACCTTTGTTGGCATAGACGCTGTATTCCTGGAGCACCTGCTGGTGGGCCTTGGCGCCTTCGGCGATTTCCTGTTCCTCACTCATGGCCGACATCTCGGTCTCGCCGCTGACCGGATTCACCACGGCGGTGCCGCAGGCGCACAGCAGGGCCAGGCTCAGGGCGGCGGGTAGCAACTTCAAACGCATACAAACCTCTCTCGGGGAGTGCCATCAATGCCGGCCATTCTAGAGAACGCCATGCAGCAGACGCCAGGAGTCAGATACGCTGCCCGGGCCCATGCACTTGCACATAGGCCGCCTGCTGCGCCACAAAGCCCTGAAAGGCCTGCAGCAGCGGCTGGTAGCGCCGGGCGTCACCCTGCACCTGCGCCAGCGCGGCACAGGTGGCCTCCAGGGTGGAGAGCTGCCCCGGTTGGTGGGCCTTGCGGATGGTGTAGAGCGACACCAGCGAATCGTCCAGCGACAAGCGCGGCAAGGCTTGCAGCAGCGGGCACCTGTGCAGCATCTTGCGGCTCTTGCGCCAGGTGGCATCCAGCACCACCAACCGCACTTCAGAGGGATCGGCGAGCTGCGCGGCGTCCAGCGCTGCCGGGGCTGCGTGCCCGGCATAGCCGGTGGGCGGGTACAGCAGCACCGTGTACTTGGGCTCCTGCAGGGCCGCATGCAAGGCTTGGTCATCCAACACTTCGCCGACCAACAGGCGGCTGTGCGGAAGGCAGCGGTGCAACAAGCCGGCGCTGTTCTTGGCGTGCTGCACCTCCAGCGGGTGCTGCAGGATCAGCACCTCCGTGGGCTGCACGACCGGCGTCACCCAGCGGCAAATACAGGTGCTTTGCGGACGCGCGCACCGGAGGCAGAGGAGGCGTTTATTCACGCGCGCCGGCCCTGTGGCAAGGCCGATAGAAGGGAGGGCAGGAGTAGCACGGACGGGGTGCAGGCAGGGCACGGGTTGAAAAGGCCAGTGTAGCTGCGGCTCCTGTGCCGCTTTGCAGGGCCCCTGCCGGCAGGTTTCGGGGCAAGCGGGGCCGGCACCGATAATCCCCCCATGACTGAAACCACCACCTCCGCGCCCATCACCCCCCCGACAGGCGCCAATGACTTCGCCCACCTGGCTTTGTCGCCCGCCATGCTGGCCAATTTGCAACAGCTGGGCTATACCTCCATGACCCCCATCCAGGCGGCCAGCCTGCCCCTGGCCCTGGAAGGCAAAGACCTGATTGCCCAGGCCCAGACCGGCAGCGGCAAGACGGCCGCCTTCGCCCTGCCCCTGCTCTCCAAGCTGAACCCGCGCTGGTTTGCCGTGCAGGCCCTGGTGCTGTGCCCCACGCGTGAGCTGGCCGACCAGGTCACCACCGAGATCCGCCGCATTGCGCGCGCCGAGGAAAACATCAAGGTCGTGACGCTCTGCGGCGGCATTGCGCTGCGCGGCCAGCGCGCCTCGCTGGAGCATGGCGCGCACATTGTGGTGGGCACGCCCGGGCGCATCATGGACCACCTGGAGCGCGGCTACCTGACGCTCGAAGGCCTGAACACCCTGGTGCTCGACGAAGCTGACCGCATGCTGGACATGGGCTTCTTCGACGACATCGCCAAGGTCATCCAACAAATGCCCAAAGAGCGCCAGACCCTGCTGTTCTCGGCCACCTATCCCGAGGGCATCGAGAAGCTGTCCAACCAGTTCATGCGCGCGCCACATCGCATCACCGTGGCGGCACCCAAGGCCGATAGCAAAATCGAGCAGCGCTTCTACCAGGTGGAGCGCATGACGCGCCTCAAAACCGTGGCCCAGTTGCTGAACCACTTCCGCCCGGTCAGCACCCTGGCCTTTTGCAACACCAAGCAGCAGTGCAAGGACCTGGTCACGCTGCTGCAGGAGCAGGGCTTTGCCGCCCTGGCCTTGTACGGCGAACTGGAGCAGCGCGAGCGCGACCAGGTGCTGGCGCAGTTTGCCAACCGCAGTTGCTCGGTGCTGGTGGCCACCGACGTGGCCTCGCGCGGGCTGGACATCAAGGAATTGGAAGCCGTCATCAACGTGGATATCACGCCCGACCCCGAGGTGCATGTGCACCGCGTGGGCCGCACCGGCCGCGCCGGTGAGTCCGGCCTGGCGCTCAGCCTGGCGACCATGAACGAGATGGGTTCTGTGGGCAAGATCGAGCAATACCAGAACAGCCCATCGGTCTGGTTCAAGGTGGAAGATCTGGTGCCGTCGAGCAAGGAGCCGCTGCTGCCGCCCATGGCCTGCCTGCAGATTCTGGGCGGACGCAAGGAAAAGATCCGCCCCGGCGACGTGCTGGGCGCACTCACCAGCGACGAGGGCGGCCCGGCCTACACGCGCGAGCAGATCGGCAAGATCCAGGTCACCGAGTTCTGCACCTTTGTCGCCGTCTCGCGCGAACTCGCCCAAGCGGCCTGCGCCAAGCTCAACGCCGGCAGCGTCAAGGGCAAGAGCGTGCGCGTGCGCATCCTGTAACGTGGGGGACAACAGCGTGCAGGGCAACTGTCGGCACGCTTTGTCTGTGCTGACCGGCTCTGGTCACAGGCGCTGCGGCGGCCGCACAAGCAATGAATCTGCGGCGCCGTTAGACTGCGGGACCACCCATCCCGGGTGATGGAAAAAACCTATGCGCCCGCTGTACCGCACCTTCTTTGCCCAGGCCGAGTTCGACGCCCAATACAACCCGTCCATCGCCCTGCCCGACCCGACCGCACCCGGAAAGCACTTTGTCGCCACTGCCGGGCGCGCCCGGGCCGAGTTGCCCTGCACACTGGATGTGCCCTACGGCCCCACGCGGGAGGAGACGCTGGACATCTTTCCGGCAGCCCAACCCAACGCGCCGGTGTTCGTGTTTATCCACGGCGGCTACTGGCGCGCCCTTTCCAGCAAAGAATTCAGCGGCGTGGCGCTGGGTCTGCACGCGCAAGGCATCACCACCGTGGTGATCAACTACGCCCTGTGCCCGCGCGTGACGATTGACGAGATCGTGCGCCAAACCCGCGCCGCCCTGGCCTGGACGCTGCGCAATATCCAAAGCTACGGCGGCGACCCGGCGCGGGTGGCGATTGGCGGCCACTCCGCCGGTGGCCATCTGACGGCCATGGCCTTGCAGACCGACTGGGCAGAAGACTACGGTCTGCCGCAAGACCCGTTTGTGGCCGCCATTCCCTTCAGCGGCCTGTTTGATATCGAGCCCCTGCGCTACAGCTATCTGCAGCCGCAAATCCAACTCGATGAGGGCATCATCCGCCGCAACTCACCGGCCTTCTCGGTGCGGCCCTGCAAGACACCGCTCTGGATTACCTGGGGTGGTGCCGAGACGTCCGAGTTCGCGCGCCAGGCAGAGATGTACCACCAGGCGTGGCAGGCCGCAGGCAACGCGTCCGAACTGCGCGCCATGCCGGGGGCCAACCACTTCACCGTGATTGCCGGACTTGAAGATGGCGACAGTGGTGTGTGCCGCTGGCTGGCAGAGAAGCTCAAGGCATGAGCAGCCCTGTGCAGTTTGTCTGCCGGCGCGGGTATGTGTTTGCAGGCCTGGTGGCGTGCCTCACACTGCTTTGTGCAAGCGCTTGGTCCGCGAACACCCGCACCGAAGGGGACGGTCAAGCCTGTTGTGGCCCCATCAGCCCTGCGGCCCAAGACTTGGCGCGTTTTCTGGATGACTCCGGCGTGGACCATCTGTGGCTGGCGCACCAGCATGTGAACTGGGAAAGCGGTGAGCCGGACCGCCCGCCGGACTATGCCGGCTCTGGACGGGCCACGCATTGCAGCGCCTACGCTGCAGCCATGGGCAAGCGCCTGGGCATCTACATGCTGCGCCCACCGGCGCACTCCGCCGCCCTGCTGGCCAGCGCGCAAACCCTGTGGTTCTCCAGCGCGGAAGGCACGCGCCGGGGATGGGAAGAACTTGCCGGTGCGCAAGCCGCGCAAAGCCGCGCCAATGCAGGCGCTCTGGTGGTCATTTCCTATGCCAGCCCCAATCCGAGCAGGCCGGGACATATTGCAATCGTGCGCCCATCGCTGAAAACGAAGCAGCAACTGCAAGACGAAGGCCCGCAAATCGCCCAAGCTGGTGCCCTCAACAGCACGAACGACACCGCGCTGCGTGGCTTTGCACGCCACCCCGGAGCCTGGCCGGATGGCGTGCGGTATTTCGGGCATGTTGTGCCCGGGCGCTGAAGCGCCGCGAGGCCACGGCAAGCTGGCGGCTAAAGGCCAGTAGCCGCCAGTTCCGCCGATACCCCGCTCCAGGCGAAGTCAAAGACCTTGGACGCCTGCAGCGTTTCCTGCTGCGCCTGAAGCAACGCGTGGGAAACACCGGCCAGCACGCTGTCGATGACCGGCACCGCCACGACGGGCTGGAGTGCCGCTGCCATGCCGGCCAGACCGGCGCCGCCCAGAATCACCGTCTGCACACCCCAGCGGCTTGCTGCCTCGTTGCAGGCCCGCGCCAGCAGCACCTGCGCGGCCAGCGGATCGGCCGCCAGTTCGGCGCCGGTGGCGGTGACGGTGTGGATGCCGGCCAGTTGCGGGCCAAAGCCCAGGCTGTGGGCCAGTCGCTCCAGCATGGGCTTCCAGCGTTCGCCACCGGTGACAATGGCAAAGCGGCCTTGCGCTGCCGCCGCGATGAACGAGGCCTCGGCCAGGCCGGTCACCGGCAGTTGGCTGACCTGGCGCAGGGCCAGGAGGCCGGGGTCGCCAAAGCAGCCGATCAGCACACTGTCAAAGCGCTCCTGCCCCGGCGCAAGGGCTGCCGCCCAGGCGTCCAGCGTAGCGTGGCCGGCCACGGCGTAGCTGGCCTCACAGGAAATATAGGGCGCACCAAAGCGTGCAGTGCGGGTGTTGATGGACACCTGCGACCCGGCTGCCGCCTGTGCGTGCATTTGGATCAGCGCGCTGATGGCGGCGGAGGTGTTCGGGTTGATCAGCAGCAGGCGGCGCATGGCTCAGGCGTCCACAAGGTTCAAGGGTTCGGAACCGAACAGTTGCAGCAAGTCCGGCACCGCGTCATCGGCCCGGCTGAATTGCAGCTGCGACTCAAGCTGCGCCAAGTGCGCGTCCATCAGGCGCGCGGCTTCTCTGGCATCGCGCAGGCGGATGGCGTCCAGCAGGGCGCGGTGTTCCTGGCAGCCGCAGCGGCTGGCGTCGGACTGCGGCTGGACGTCGGCCCGGTAGGTCATCAGGATCAGCGAGGTGCGCGATATCAGCTTGCGCAGGATGCGACCCAGGGTTTGGTGCTGCGAGGCGTTGGCAATGTGCAAATGGAAATCGCCGGAGAGGCGGATGGCGCGGCGCATGTCACCCGCGTGGCGGGCCTCTTCTTCCTGGGCAATGCATTGCGACAGCACGGCAATGTCTTGGGCGCTGGCCTTGGCAATAAAGCAGGCAATCAGCGTGGGCTCGACCAGGCGGCGCACCTCAAACACTTCCCGCGCCTCGGCCTCGGTGGGCTGGGCCACGGTGGCGCCGCGGTTGGGCGTGAGGGTCACGATCTGCTCGTTGGCCAGGCGCACCAGCACCGGGCGTATGCGCGTGCGCGAGACGCCAAAGGCGGTGGCAAGGCGGTCCTCCACGAGCTTGGTGCCGGGCGGCAGGCGGTGGTCGAGAATGGTCTCGACCATGCGCTCGTAAATGTCGTTCTCGGTCAGCAGCACGGGTTCGCTCATGGCGCGTGCTGCGCTTTCTGGCGGCGGGCCAAGAGGCTGGACAGGCCGACTGCGAGGCCCATGACGACGAAGGACACCACCATGGTGACGGTACCCAGCGCGTAGATCGAGGGCGTAGTCACCGTGGTGGTGAGGCCCTGCAGTTCCAGCGGCAAGGTGTTGACGTCGCCAATGGCCTGCGAGGTGCGCGCAATCTCGTCCCAGCTGAGTGTGAAGCCGAACATGCCAATGCCAACCACGGACGGCGCAATCAGCGGCAGCACCACATGCCGGAAGCCCTGCCAGGGTGTGGCACCGAGGTCGCGCGCCGCTTCTTCATAGGCGGGGTTGAAACGGTTGAAGATGGCAAACATGATGAGCAAGCCAAAGGGCAGCGTCCAGGTCAGGTGGGCACCGAGTGCCGAGGTGTAGATCCCCAGGGCCGTGCCGTAGTTGTCCAGCGTGTCCTGCAGGCCCCAGGCCTCCAGCAACTTCTTGATGCCGCTGTCGAGCAGGCGGAACTCCAGGCCAATGCCCAGCGACACGATGATGGACGGCATGATCAGGCTGGCCACCACGATAAAGAACAGAAGGCTGCCGCCGCTGAGCTTCTTGCGAAAGGCCAGGCCGGCCAACACCGAGAACACCACGGTGAAGGCCATCACCGTCAGACCCAGGCCGAGCGAGCGCCACAGGGCCGAACCGATGTCCACCGAGCCCAGGCCATCGGCCAACTTGTAAAACCAGTGCAACGACCAGCCGCGCATGGGGAATGTCAGCCCGCCTTCGGGGCCCTGAAAACTCAGCACCACGATGACCAGCATGGGCCCGTAGAGGAACAGCACATAAGCGGCGAAGAAGATCGCCAGCAGCCAGAAACCGGGGGCTTTCTTTTGGGTCATGGCAATGCCCGCCCGGCCGCCCGTAGGGCATTGCGCGCCCCCTCGGGGGGAAGCGAGTTACACGAAGTGATGAGCGTGGGGGTCATGTTCACAATTCTTTCCGGATGTCGACCATGCGGGTCAGCGCCCAGATGATCATCAGCACCACCGACAGCAGGATCACCGCATTGGCAGCCGCCAGCGGAAACTGCAGATACGAGGTCTGCACCTGGATGATCTTGCCGACCGAGGCAATCTGCTGCCCGCCCATCACGCCGATGGTGACGAAGTCGCCCATGACGATGGTGATGACGAAGATGGAGCCGATGATGATACCGGTGCGGCACAGCGGCACGATCACATTCCACAGCGTCTGCCAGGCCGTGGCACCGCTGTCGGCAGCGGCTTCGAGCAGGCTGCGGTCTATGCGCATCATGGAGTTGAAGATGGGCACGATCATGAAGGTGGAAAACAAATGCACAAAGGCCAGCGTGACCGAGAAGCTGGAAAACAGCAGCCACTCCACCGGCTGGTCCACCGCACCCAGTCGCATCAACGCGTCATTGACCAGGCCGTTGCGGCCCAGCAGCGGCACCCAGGCAATCATGCGGATCACATTCGAGGTCCAGAACGGAATCGTGCACAGCACGAACAGCACCACCTGCACGCCGCTGGAGCGCACATGGAAGGCGAGGAAATAGGAAACGGTAAAGCCCACCAGGAGCGTGAGCAACCAGACCATCACGCTGAACTTCAGCGTGGACAAATAGGTCTTGAGGGTGACGCACAGGTCGTCACCGGAGAGGCAGCCGTCAAACACGGCGATGTAATTCTTGAACGTGAAGTCTGGCAGCATTTCGTACTGGTTGTAGTCCCAGAAGCTGACCATCAGCACCAGCGCCAAAGGGATCAAAAAGAACAGCGCAAACACGGTCGTCAAAGGCAGCGCCTGCCACCAGGCCGCAAGGCTGCGGCCTGGTGCGCGGGCAGACACCGGGTGTGCGTTGGGTACGGGAGAACTCATATGCAAATCACTTCGGTGCCTTGTTCAACATTTACGCTGCGACGAACTCATTCCACTTCTGGACCATGTAGGCGTTCTCGTCCATCACGGCATTCCAGCAGGCGATGCCGCCCATGCGCGCTTCGTAGCTGCCGCCGTCGCGCACTTCGCCCTTCTTGGCCAGCAGGTCGCCATGCGGGCTCTTGATGTCTTGCGCTGCGGGTTTGCCTTCCATCCAGTAGGCCCATTCGTAGGCTTCCATCTTGGACTTGGCGGTATCCAGCACGGCGCTGTAGTAACCCTGGCGGTTCAGGTAGGCACCGGCCCAGCCGTCGAGGAACCAGTTGATGAACTCATAGGCACCGTCCAGCTTTTTGCCGGACAGCGTAGCGGGCAGGCCGAAGCCGGAAGCCCAGGCGCGATAGCCTTCTTTGAGCGGCTGGAAGGTGCAGGCAATACCCTTGGTGCGCACGGCCGTCACGGCGGGAGACCACATGGACTGGATCACCACTTCGCCGGAGGCCATCAGGTTGACGGACTCGTTGAAGTCTTTCCACAGGCTGCGGAACTGGCCTTGTTTTTTGGCTTCAATCAGGGTCTTGATGGTCAGGTCAATTTCCTTCTTGGTCATGTTGCCCTTGTCGGGGTACTTGTAGATGCCCATGGCTTCCACGACCATGGCAGCGTCCATGATGCCAATGGAAGGGATGTTCAGGATGGCGGCCTTGCCCTTGAATTCGGGGTTCAGCAACTCGGCCCAGGACGTGATGGGGCGCTTGATCAGGTCGGGGCGGATGCCCAGGGTGTCGGCGTTGTAGACGGTGGGGATCAGCGACATGAACTGCGTCGGCGTGGCGGAGAACTTCTTGCTGCGCTCGCCTTCCAGGTAGATCACCTTCTTGGGAGCTGTTCCCTGGTCGCCAACCTTCTTGCCGGCCACGGTGCCGGTGGTGAACAGGCTGGTGATCTTGTCGGCGTTCTTGATGCGCTTGGTGTCAATGCCCTTGAGGTTGCCGGTGGGCACAATGTTCTTGAGCGAGAAGTACTCGGAGTCGATCAGGTCGAAGCTGTTGGGCGCGGTGACGGCGCGCTTGGTGACGTCGTCGGTGGTGACTGCCACGTACTGGATTTCAATGCCGGTGTCGGCCTTGAACTTGTCGGCGATTTCCTTGTCCTGGTTCACTGCCGTGCCCAGGTAGCGCAGCACGATTTTTTCCTGTGCGTGGACAGCCGGGAACATGCCGGCGGCCAGAATGCCGGCCGTGCCCTTGAGCACGGTGCGGCGTTGCAGGGCGAGGGCGTCAAGGGAAGCGTCTTTGATGATGTCTGACATGGGAGGAGACTCCTTTGGGGTGGTGAAACTTCTTGCGAAGGGTGGGGAACGGGATGGGGAACTCGGGTGCTAATCAGGCCTGCAGGGCGTGCGCGGATGCGGGCGTCCAGGCCAGTTGCACCGCATCGCCCACGGCAAAGGGCGTGGCGGCAAACTGTTGCTCGGACAGCATCACCGAGTACTCGGCGCTGCTGACCACGGCGTGCTTGGCGGCAGGGTTTTGCAGCCCCAGCAGCACATAGGTGCCTTGGTATTCGACATCGGTCACGATGGCCGCAATGCTGGGCAGGCCGGCAATCTCAGGCGCGTCGGCGCGGGCAATGCGGGTCTGGTCGGTGCGCACACCGATCTTGCCGGCGGGCGTTTCAATCACGTTGTGGCCACCCATGAAGCGCGCCACAAATTCGTTCAGCGGCTTGTTGTAAACATCGTGCGGCGAGCCGCTTTGTTCAATGATGCCGTGGTTCATCACCACCATGGTGTCGGCCAGGGCCATGGCCTCCTCCTGCGAGTGCGTCACATGGATAAAGGTCAGGCCCAGCTCCTTCTGCCAGCGGCGCAACTCGGCGCGCATTTGTATGCGCAGAAAAGGGTCGAGGGCCGACAAGGGCTCGTCCAGCAGCAAGGCCTTGGGTTGCGTGATCAGCGCACGGGCCAGGGCCACGCGCTGCTGCTGGCCTCCCGACAACTCGCCGGGCTTGCGGGCGGCCAGATGGCCCATGGCCACGCGCTCCAGCAGGTCCTGCGCTTGTTTCTGGCGCTCGCTCTTGCCCACACCTTTCATCTTCAAGCTGAAGGCCACGTTGTCCAGCGCGCTCAGGTGGGGAAAGAGCGCAAAGCTCTGGAACATCATGGCGGTGCCACGCTCGGCGGCAGGCAGGTCGGTGATGTTGCGGTTTTCCAGCAGCACGTCGCCGCTGGTCACCGATTCGTGGCCGGCGATCATGCGCAGCGTGGTGCTTTTGCCGCAGCCCGAGGGCCCGAGCAGGCAGCAGTAACTGCCGCTGGCAATGCGCAGGTTGATGTTGTCCACTGCCGGCTTGCCCGCGCCGTAGCGCTTGGTCAAACCAACAACTTCAATGGCACTGGTGGGGGTGGCGTCGGCATTCATATGCCAGTGCATTACGCAAACGCCGTGCCAACATTTTGTACGCAATCCGCGCACCGACTGTATGCAAAATGCACTGACTTTGTGCAACACGCCTCATGCTGCGGCATAGGCGCCGTGCAAAACGGTGCATACCCGGCAGCGCACCGGTGTGCAGCGTCTTGGAACAGAATCTGCTTGAAGGCAGTGCGCCGTTTGCACACCCCTGCGGGATTGCGGGGCGCCCCCAACCAGGAACCCCCATGACACCAGAGACGAACACCGGCCCCAAAGAACTCGTGGAAGAATTTCTGCGCACCATCATGATTCCCGACCCGGCGGGCGCACGCGCCTTCACCGCACCGGAGCTGCGCATTCGCTTCACGGGGGGCCGCCCCATGCGCGACCCGTCTGAGACCAGTGCCTTCAACGCCGCCCGCTACAAATGGGTCAAGAAACGGTTTGAGCGCACCGACCTGGTCGCCGGCGCCACGGATGAGGAAGCCATCGTCTACAACATCGGCACGCTGTATGGCGAGTGGCTGGACGGCACGCCGTTTGAGGGCAACCGCTATGTAGACCGTTACGTGGTGCAGCACGGCAAGATTATCCAAATGGATGTGTGGAACGACAGCGCCGAATGGATGCTGGTGCGGGCCGGGCTGGCGGTACTTTGAAGATGCCTGTCTTCCCCCCCATCCCCGACAGCGGCCGCTTTGCCTACAGCGCCATCACGCAGCGCCCCGACTTCCGCTGGCCGCAGGGCAAGCGCCTGGCGGTCTACATCGGGTTCAACCTGGAGCACTTCGCGTTTGGCGAGGGACTCGGTGCCGGCATAGGCCCGGCCTCGCCGCAACCCGATGTGCTGAACTACAGCTGGCGCGAATATGGCAACCGGGTGGGCGCCTGGCGCTGCCTGGAGCTGTTTGACCAGCTCTGCCTGCCGACTGCAGCGCTCATCAATACCGCGCTCATAGACCATTGCCCGGAACTGCTGCAAGCCGTGATGGACCGCGGGGACGAGTTGGTGGGCCACGGCCACAGCAACTCTTTTCGGCAGTCCGACTACACCGAGGAGCAGGAGCGCGCGTTGCTGGCCGGTTGCCGCGAACGCATCGGCCGACTGCAGGGCAAGCCTCCAGCGGGTTGGTTGTCCCCCTGGATCTCCGAGAGCCGCACCACCCCCGACCTGCTGGCAGAAGAGGCCTACAGCTACAACCTGAACTGGGCCCACGACGACCAGCCCACGGCCATGCAAACGCGCAGCGGGAAAACGCTGTGGTCCCTACCCTACCCGCAGGAGCTCAACGACATCCCCATGGTCATGGGCCGGCATCTGGACGGCTGCGCCTTTGCCGACCTGGTGATAGACAACTTCGACGAGATGCTGGCGCAAAGCCAACAGCAGAGCCTGGTAATGGGCATTGCCCTGCACCCCTACATCGTCGGCCAGCCCTACCGCCTGCGCCACCTGCGCCGCGCGCTGCAGCACATTGCCGCCGCGCGGGACCGGGGCGACATCTGGGTGACCACACCGGGCGCGATTTGCGACCATATGCAATCGCTTCGCGCACAGCCATGACGCACGAAACCCCGGCCCGCTCTGCGCAGTCGGCCAAGGGCATGGTCACCAGCCCGCATGCGCTGGCCACGCAATGCGGTGTGAATGTGCTCGCCCAAGGTGGCAACGCGATCGAAGCGGCCATTGCCACGGCGGCGGCGCTGTGGGTTACCTATCCGCATTTCTGCGGCTTGGGGGGCGATGCCTTTCTGTTGGTCAGTGATGCACAGGGCCAGGTGCAAACCCTTTCCGGCATCGGCCAGGCGGCAGCGGACACCCGCGGCTACAGCGGCGCCATCCCGGTGCGCGGGCCGCGCTCCACCCTGACCAGTGCGGGAACGGTGGACGCCCTGGGCCAGGCCCTGGCCCTCAGCCGCACGGCGTGGCAGGGCAGCAAAAGCTGGGGGGAGTTGCTGGCACCCGCTGTTGCGCTGGCGCGCGACGGGTTTGAAATCACCGCGTCGGAGCGCTTCTGGCTGAACTTCCGCCTGGCAGACGCAGCCGCACTGCCGGGCGTCTACCCCGCGTTCTTGCATGCCAGCCAGGTGCCGCCGCCGGGTTTTGTGCGCCACCAGCCGGAGCTGGCCCGCACGCTGGAGACCTTGGCCGAACGCGGGCCGCGTGCTTTCTACGAGGGCCCGTTGGCGCAGCGCATAGCCGCCGGCCTGCGCGCCGCCGGGTCACCGCTGACGGCCCTGGATCTGGCGCAGACCCGCGCCCGCGTAGAGCAGCCCCTGCGCGTGGGGTACCGCGGTGGCGAACTGCTCGCACACCAGCCCCCCACGCAAGGCCTCACCACGCTGCAAATCATGGGCCTGCTGGAACGCTTCGACCTCAGCGCCATAGCCGAAGGCAGTGCCGACCACTACCACCTGCTGGTGGAGGCGGTGAAGCAGGCCTTTCTGGACCGCAACCGCTTTGTCGCCGACCCGGAATTCGGGATGGTGCCGGTTGAACACCTGCTGTCACCCGCCCATCTGGACGCGGGGGCCCGGGCCATCCGCAGGGGCACAGCCCTGCCCTGGCCGCACCCCTACCAGCAGGGCGACACGGTCTATGTGGGCGCGGCCGATGCGGCGGGCAACAGCGTCTCGTTGCTGGCCACGGTGTATTTCGACTGGGGCAGCGGCGTGCGGGTGGGCGACACCGGCATGCTCTGGCACAACCGGGGTGCGGCCTTCTCGCTGGACCCGGCGCACCCGAATGGGCTGGCAGCCGGCAAGCGCCCTTTCCACACCCTGAACCCTGGCATGTACCGCAAGGACGGCAAAGTGCAGCTGCTCTATGGCACGCAAGGGGCGGACGGCCAGCCGCAAACCCTGGCTGCGGTGCTGACACGGCTGATCGATTACCGCATGGAGCCCATGGAGGCTCTGTCGGCGCCGCGCTTCCTCTTGGGCAAAACCTTTTCAGACAGCACCGACTCGCTCAAGCTCGAAGAGGCTGTTGCACCGGACGCAGTGGCAGAGCTGCGCCGGCGCGGCCACACGATCAGCCTGATCGCAGCCCACAACCCGCTGATGGGCCACCCGGGCGCCATTGCCATCGACCCGGTGAGCGGGCACATGACCGGCGCACACGACCCGCGCAGCGACGGGTTGGCGATAGGGCTTTAAACGGCGCCGGGTGCCACGCCATCCTGCTGCGTCCCGCGCGCCTGCAACGCGCGGTGCCGCGTGCGCGACTCATGCAGGGTCAGCAGCCCGCCGGCGACGCCGCAGGCTGCGACCATGCCCATGCCTACCAGGGCCCAGAAGTCGGGCACATGGTCAAACACCAGCCAGCCGCCCAGGATGCCGAAACCGATCTGCAGGTACATATAGGGCATCAGCGTAGCGGCGGGCGCGCGCTCAAAGGCCAGGATAAAAAACAGGTTGCCACAGGCGGCAGCCACACCCATGAGCAACAGTCCCAGCCACAGGTTCACGTCATTCACCGGCTGCCACACCCAGAGCAGCGGAAGGCTGGAGAGAGCCAGGGCGGTGCTGCAGGTGTAGAACACCGTGGTGACCGCATCTTCTGTGCGGGCCATCTTGCTGGCCAGCAACTGGTAAGCCGCGTTGAACAGCACCAGCCCCAGGGGCAGCAGCATGGCCCAGCCGATGGCGTTGCTACCCGGGCGCACGATCACCAGAGTGCTGACCAGGCCGGCGGCAACCAGCACCAGCCGAAGGGGTGAGACGTGCTCGCCCAGAAAGCGCGTGGCCAGCAGGGTCACGACCAACGGCGTGGTCATGGCCAGCGCGGTGTACTCGCCCACCGGCAAATACTTCAGGCTCAAAAAAGCCAGCACCTGCACCACCAGCAGCAGACTGCCGCGCATGGCATGCAGGCCCGGGCGGGCCGTCTTGAGGCTGGACCCGCCACGGGCCACCAGCACATAGCCACCCGTCACCAGCGCCTGCACCAGGAACAGCACCCACGAGGCCATCAGCATCGGTACGCTGGCGGTGACCACCTTGGTGGTGGTGTCCAGCACCACAAAGCAGGCCATGGCCACCACCAACAGCAGCAGACCGCCCCAAGCCGAGGGGGCGACGCGATGTTGCGCCCTCAAACGGGTACTACCGGTAGTTGCAGAGGGGCGATCTGCGCGTGGACGGGCAAAGAGGCTTGGGGTCCCCGGCTGGGGGGTGAAAGGGCAGCGAAGCGGCTCATCGACTGTGTCGAAGCGCAACCTGCAATGGGGATGGGGGCTTGCATGGTGCTATTTTGACATTTCATCCCCCACACCACCCCAAGCCGGGCTTAAAGGCGCACCCATGCCGAACACTGCTTGATGTACATCAAGTCAAGCCCAATAGACCTCTTGCCCAGGTTTTCACCCCCATCACATAATTTGTCCGTGGTCCGTCAACACGGGCTGATTTCACATCCTACAGGCCTGCCCACGATGAAATACCTTGCAAAAACCTTTTCACTTGCCGCCACCGTGATGGCGCTGGGGTGCGCGTCCACAGCGTACGCTGCGGTCGACGCCGACGCCGACGCGGCCCAGGCGCTGGCCAAGAAGAACGACTGCTTCAAATGCCATGCGGTGGAAAAGACCAAGAAGGGCCCGTCGCTGCAAAAGATCGCTGCCAAGTACAAAGGCAAGGCGGATGGTGAGGAGAAAGTGATTCACAACATCACCAGTGGCAACAAGGTCAAGCTGTCCGATGGCACGGAAGAAGACCACAAGGTCATCGATACCAAGGATGCCAAAGCGTTAAAAAACCTGGCGGCCTGGATCCTGGCGCAGTAGGGTCTGGCACTTCCGGGTGGGCTCGCCAAGGCGGGCCTGGTTCTTCATACACATAACAAACACCATGCAAATCCAACCTGCTTTGTTGCGCCCGCTCCTGTCCTGGGCGCTGGCGCTGTGTCTGCTGCCCCATGCGCAGGCGGTGACACCCACGGCCAAGGCACCCGCCGCGCTGGACAACGCGAGCTGTCTGGTTTGCCATGACGGTGCCAAGGGCAAACTCCAGCAGAAGGATGCACATGGCAAGTCGCAGGAGGTGCACAGCATCGCGCCCGAGGCCTTCGCCCGGGGCGTGCACGGAAAGATGGAATGCGTGGCCTGCCACACCGACATCACGGACAACGCCCAAACCGGCAAGGCCCACCAGAAGAATACCGCCCAGCCCTTGAAAAAGGTGGACTGCGCCGGCTGCCACCAGGACCTCTGGGAGCAGGCCAAAAAAGACGGCAAGACCGCCGACAAGCCGCGCCTGGGTGTGGTGGCAGACAACATCGCCCTGTACAAGAAGTCGTTCCACGCCAAGCCCAATGCGGACGACGAGACCCAACCCAACGCCTCCTGCGACAACTGCCACGACACGCACAGCTTCAATGCGCCGCCCGCCAGTGTGGCCAAGGACTCGCCCGAGCGCGCCGCCTGGCGCCTGAGCATCTCCCAGCGCTGCGGTGAAAGCTGCCATACCGACCAGCTCGAGGCCTATGCCGAGTCGGTGCACGGCAAGGAATCCATCGAGAAGAAAAACGCCAAGGCCGCCACCTGTTCCGACTGCCACAGCGCGCATGCGGTGAGCAACACCTCGGGCGACCCCTTCAAGCTGGCCATTTCCAACCAGTGCGGCAGCTGCCACGAAGCCAATCTGGCCTCCTACAAAGCCACTTACCATGGCCAGATCAGCACCCTGGGCTACGCCTATACCGCCAAGTGCTACAACTGCCACGGCAGCCACGACATCCTGCGCGTGGACGACCCCCAGTCCAAGGTGCATGTAGACAACCGCCTCAAGACCTGCAAAACCTGCCACAGCGGCAAAAAGGATCTGGCCGAAGCACCTGCCGGTTTTGTGTCGTTCCAGCCGCACGGCCACCATGGCGATTTCAAGAAGTACCCGCAAATCTGGATTGCGTTCCAGATCATGGTGCAGTTGCTGGTGGGAACCTTCGGCTTCTTCTGGCTGCACACCCTGCTGTGGTTCTTCCGCGAGTACAAGGAACGCAAGCTGCGCATGCGCCAACCGCATATCCGGGTACTGCCCCTGGCTGCCAATCTGGCAGGCAAACACATCCAGCGCTTCAGCCCGATCTGGCGCCTGGCCCACATCACCTTTGCCCTGAGCCTGATGATCCTCACGCTGACCGGCATGCCGCTGTTCTACCCCAGCGCACCCTGGGCCTCGCACCTCATGGGTGCCCTGGGTGGCCCGCACATTGCCGGTGCCATCCACCGTGTCAATGCCGTGGTGTTTGCGGCCGTGTTCTTCTGGCACCTGGCCTACATCGCCTACCGTGTGGCGATCGGCTGGAAGGACTTCAAGTTCTTCGGCCCGAACTCACTGATCCCCAACCTGAAGGACGGCAAGGACATGCTGGGCATGTTCAAGTGGTTCTTCGGCAAGGGCCCGCGTCCCCAGTTCGAGCGCTGGACCTACTGGGAAAAGTTTGACTACTGGGCTCCGTTCTGGGGTGTCACCATCATCGGTGTCAGCGGCTTGGTGATGTGGCTGCCCAATGTGTTCGGTGCCTTCCTGCCGGGCTGGGTGTTCAACGTAGCAGCCATCTTCCACGGCGAAGAAGCCTTCCTGGCGGTGGTGTTCCTGTTCACCGTGCACTTTTTCAACAACCACTTCCGTCCGGACAAGTTCCCGCTGGAAGTGGTGATGTTCACCGGCACCTTCTCGGTGGAAGAGTTCAAGCACGAGCATCCACTGGAATACCAGCGTCTGGTGGACAGCGGTGAACTGCAGGGCCGCCTGGTGGATGCACCGTCACCGGCCAAGATGAAGGCGGCCAGGGTGCTGGGCTTTACGCTCATCACCTTTGGTCTGGCCCTGCTCACCCTGGTTGGAATCGGGTTCTTCACAAGCCTGTGAGACCATCAGTGCGTTCTGCTTTCTTTCAAAGTCACCCGGTCGGGGGCATGTGCTGCCCCCGGCACCCAAAATAAGGTCTGCGCGTGAGTCCAACCCCGTCCGTTGTCGTTCCCTCTGAAACCCAAGCCGGCGCCCTGCGCAGGGCAGCACCGGTCACCATTCCGCACTACCTGGAGAGCACCTACTGGTGGGCCTATCTGCATCCGCGTGCCGTGCACATCTTTGAGCGCCAGTGGCTGGTCAATCTGATCCTGTGGGGCAACTTTGCCCGCCTGCGAAACGCCGCACTGGCTGAGATGGGTGCGGTCATCAAGGGCCGGGTGCTGCAGGTGGCCTGCGTCTATGGCGATTTCACCGAGCACCTGGTGCGCCGCCTGGGCCCCCAGGGCAGCATTGACGTCATTGATGTAGCGCCCATCCAGATCAACAACCTGCACGCCAAGCTCAAGCTCGCCGGTGTTGACCACGGCCGCGTGAATGCCCTGCTGCAGGACTCCTCCGACCTGCACTACGCCGATGGCTGCTTTGAGGACGTGGTCGTGTTCTTTCTGCTGCACGAAATGCCCACCGACGTGCGCCGCAAAACCGTGGCCGAGGCCCTGCGCGTCACCAAACCGGGTGGCAAGCTGATTTTTGTGGACTACCACAAGCCCCGCGCCTGGAGCCCGTTCCGCTACCTGATGGTGCCGGTGCTGACCACGCTGGAGCCCTTTGCCATGGACGTGTGGAACCACGAGATTTCCAGCTGGCTGCCCGAAGGCGCGCCCGTTGCCAAACTGGAAAAGAAGACCTACTTTGGCGGGCTGTACCAGAAGGTGGTGGTTACAAAGGCTGCGTAATCGCGCATCGGATTTCAGCCTGATCCACTGCCTTGGCATCACTTTTAACCATGTAATTTCTGGATCATCATCCCTATAATGCATGGATGATTGAACGCAATTTATTTCCTTGGGTGCAGGAAGCGCTGGCGGACTTTCCCGCCGTCGCCTTGCTCGGCCCGCGCCAGGCGGGCAAAACCACCCTGGCCCACCAAGTGGGCGAACAGCGGGGCAACAGCGTCTATCTGGATCTGGAAAGCCCCGCCGACCGGCAAAAGCTGACCGCCCCGGAAGCCTACCTGGCGCTGCACGAAAACCGTCTGGTCATCCTCGATGAGGTACAGCAAATGCCAGCCCTGTTTCAGGTGCTGCGCGGCAGCATCGACAGAGGCCGGCGCAGCGGCCTGGCGACGGGGCGCTTCTTGCTGCTGGGATCGGCCTCGGGCGAGTTGCTGCGCCAACCCGGCGAGAGCCTGGCCGGACGCATCGCCTACCTGGAGCTAGCCCCGCTGCAGGTGCTGGAACTCGACGCTGCGCAGCAAAACCTGCTCTGGTTGCGCGGTGGTTTCCCAAACAGCTTTTTGGCCGGCAGCGACGCCAAGAGCATGGTGTGGCGACAGAACCTGATCAGCACCTATCTGGAGCGGGACATCCCCAGCTACGGCGCGCGCATTCCCGCAGAAACGCTGCGCCGCCTGTGGACCATGCTGGCCCACCAGCAGGGCGGCTTGCTGGACGTATCGCAACTCGGTAAAAACCTGATGATCGATGCCAAGACCGTGCACCGCTATCTGGACATGCTGGTGGACCTGATGCTGTTGCGCCGCCTGCAGCCCTGGCACAGCAATGTCGGCAAGCGGCTGGTCAAGTCACCCAAGCTGTATGTGCGCGACAGCGGCCTGGTGCATGCGCTGCTGGGCATCAGCTCCCACGAGGCCCTGCTATCCCACCCGGTGCTGGGCAACAGCTGGGAGGGCTGGGTGGTGGAAACCTTGCTCAACGTCGCACCGCGCAACAGCGCCAGCGGCTTTTACCGCAGCAGCAATGGCGCAGAGATCGACCTGCTGCTGGACATGCCGGGCCAAGGCCTGTGGGCCATTGAAATCAAACGGGGCGCTTCGAGCAAACCGCGCCGTGGTTTTTACGCCGCCTGCGAAGACCTGAAACCCGCCAAGCGCTGGATGGTGCATGGCGGCCGGGACAGCTACCCCTTGGGCGATGAGGTGCAGGCCATCGGGCTGCGCGCGCTGGCAGACGAACTGCAGCGCTTACGCAGCCAGGCGCCTTAAACCATTACATATTGCGGCGGTACTGCCCACCCACCTCAAACAGGGCATTGGTGATCTGACCGAGTGAGCAAACGCGCACCGCGTCCATCAGCACCTCGAACACGTTCTGGTTCTCGATCACGGCCTTTTGCAAGGTCTTGAGCATGGCAGGGGCCTTGTCCGCGTTGCGGGCATGGAAGTCTTCCAGACGCTTGAGCTGGCTTTGCTTTTCCTCGTCGGTGGAGCGGGCCAGTTCCAGCTTGTCCTGCACCTGGTCGCCATGCGGGTTGCGGAAGGTGTTGACGCCGATGATGGGCAGCTCGCCGGTGTGCTTGAGCATCTCGTAGGTCATGCTCTCGTCCTGGATCTTGCCGCGCTGGTAGCCGGTCTCCATCGCACCCAGCACGCCACCGCGCTCGGCAATGGCTTCAAACTCTTTGAGCACAGCCTCTTCCACCAGCTCGGTCAGCTCTTCGATGATGAAGGCGCCCTGCCCCGGGTTCTCGTTCTTGGCCAAGCCCCATTCACGGTTGATGATGAGCTGGATCGCCATCGCGCGGCGCACGCTGTCTTCGGTGGGCGTGGTGATGGCTTCATCGAACGCATTGGTATGCAGGCTGTTGCAGTTGTCGTAGATCGCAATCAGGGCCTGCAGCGTGGTGCGGATGTCGTTGAACTGGATTTCCTGCGCGTGCAGGCTGCGCCCACTGGTCTGGATGTGGTATTTGAGCTTCTGGCTGCGCTCGTTGGCGCCATAGCGCTCCTTCATGGCCACGGCCCAGATGCGGCGGGCCACGCGTCCCATCACCGTGTATTCCGGGTCCATGCCGTTGCTGAAGAAGAAGCTCAGGTTGGGCGCAAAGTCATCAATGTGCATGCCGCGCGCCAGATAGGCTTCGACAAAGGTGAATCCATTGGACAGCGTGAAGGCCAGCTGGCTGATGGGGTTGGCACCGGCCTCGGCGATGTGGTAACCGCTGATGGAGACCGAGTAAAAGTTGCGCACATCGTGGTGCACAAAGTACTGGGCAATGTCACCCATCACCTTGAGTGAAAACTCGGTGGAGAAGATGCAGGTGTTCTGGCCCTGGTCTTCCTTCAGGATGTCGGCCTGCACCGTGCCGCGCACATTGGCCAGCACCCATTCCTTGATTTTTTCGATTTCGGTGTCGGTGGGTTCGCGGCCGTTGTCGGCGCTGAACTTTTCGATGTTCTGGTCAATGGCCGCGTTCATGAACATGGCCAGAATGCTGGGCGCCGGGCCGTTGATCGTCATGCTGACGCTGGTGGCCGGGTTGCACAGGTCAAAGCCGCCGTACAAGACCTTGAGGTCGTCAATGGTGGCAATGCTCACACCGCTGTTGCCGACCTTGCCATAGATGTCGGGGCGGCGGTCCGGGTCGTGGCCGTACAAGGTGACCGAGTCAAAGGCGGTGGACAGTCGCTTGGCCGCCATGCCGGAGCTGAGCAGCTTAAAACGCTTGTTGGTGCGGAAGGCATCGCCCTCGCCGGCGAACATGCGCGTGGGGTCCTCGCCCTCGCGCTTGAAGGCAAAGGTGCCGGCGGTGTAGGGGTAGCTGCCGGGCACGTTGTCCAGCATCAGCCACTTCAGGATTTCGCCATGGTCTTCGTACTGCGGCAAGGCCACCTTGCGGATGGTGGTGCCACTGAGCGACTTGGTGGTGAGCGCGGTGCGGATTTCCTTGTCGCGGATCTTCACCACGTAGACGTCACCGGCATAGGCCTTTTGCATTTCCGGCCACTGGGCCAGCAGCTTGCGGGCGGCGGCGTCCTGGTTGGCTTCGCGTTGCACGGCCAGGTCGATGGCGGCTTCAGAAGCACGGGCCTTGCCGGGCTTGCCGACTTCGAGCATCCGGGCGGCTGCGCGCAATTGCTGGATTTCGCGTGCCAGGGTGGCTTGGACGCGGGCGCGGGCCTTGTAGCCGCGCACGGTGTCGCTGATCTCAGCCAGATACCGGGTGCGCGCTGCGGGCACCACGGGCATCTGGTTGGAGCTGTGACGCACATCCACCTTGGGCAACAGGCCTTCGGCTTGGGCCTTCAGGCCCAGGGACTGCAGGCGCAGCAACATGGCCTGGTACAGGGCGGTGACGCCGTCGTCGTTAAAGCGCGCGGCCATGGTGCCGAACACCGGCATTTGCTCAGGTGGAACCGTCCAAGCTTCCTTGTTGCGTTGCACCTGCTTGGCCACATCGCGCAGGGCATCAAACGAGCCTTTGCGGTCGAACTTGTTGATGGCTACGAACTCGGCAAAGTCCAGCATGTCGATTTTTTCCAGCTGGCTGGCGGCGCCGAACTCGGGCGTCATCACATACAGGGGCACGTCCACCAGCGGCACGATGGCCGCGTCGCCCTGGCCGATGCCGGAGGTTTCCACCACGACCAGATCGAAGCCGGCGGCCTTGCAGGCCAGGATCACGTCGGGCAGGGCTGCCGAAATTTCCGAACCGAACTCCCGCGTGGCCAGGCTGCGCATAAAGACGCGCGGGCCGTTCTGCCAAGGGGAAATCGCGTTCATGCGGATGCGGTCACCCAGGAGCGCGCCACCGCTCTTGCGGCGTGACGGGTCTATGGAGATGACGGCAATGCGCAGGCTGTCGTCCTGGTCCAGGCGCAGGCGGCGGATCAGCTCGTCGGTGAGGGACGACTTGCCCGCACCTCCGGTGCCGGTGATGCCGATCACAGGAATGGTGCGGGTGGCGGCTTGGGCGCGCAGCGTGTCCATCAGGGCGGCATCGGCATTGCCGGCTTCCACGGCGGTGAGCAACTGGGCCAGGGCGCGCCAGCTGGCTTCGGTGTGGCCCTGAATGGCATCCACGGTCTTGGGCGCATAGGAACTGATGTCCTGGTCGCAGCGCATCACCATCTCGCCGATCATGCCGGCCAGGCCCATGCGTTGGCCGTCTTCCGGGCTGTAGATGCGGCTCACGCCATAGGCATGCAGTTCGCGGATTTCGGGGGGGACGATGACGCCGCCGCCACCGCCAAACACCTGGATATGCGCGCCGCCTCTGGCCTTGAGCAGATCGACCATGTACTTGAAGTACTCGACGTGCCCGCCCTGGTAGGAGCTGATGGCAATGCCCTGCACGTCCTCCTGCAAGGCGGCCGTGACCACCTCTTCGACGCTGCGGTTGTGGCCCAGGTGGATCACCTCGGTGCCCATGCCCTGCAGGATGCGGCGCATGATGTTGATGGCCGCGTCATGCCCGTCAAACAGGCTGGCGGCGGTGACAAAGCGCACCTTGTGGGTGGGGCGGTAGTTCGCCAGGGCCTTGAATTCAGCGGATAAATCGGTCATTGGTCTTCCTCAGGTGTCGTCTATTCGGCGCGTACGAACGCAGTTGACGTTTACGTAAACGTCAACTGTAAACGATTTGTGCCAACAGGGGCTTACGGCCGCGAATGCCCCGGATGCGTCAGGACACTTTTGCCAGGCCAGCGCTCTGGGGCTGCATGGCGCACGCGCTGTGATTCCCAGGAGGTACCATCCAACCGCTTGCAACATTAATTTTGGTTGGAGGGGAGGTCCATGCGCCAACTCGTCGCGCTTTTTTTGCTCAGCCTGCTGGCCGCCTGTGCCGGGCCGAAGTACACCGTGGACGACGGCCGCAAGGTCAATGAGGTCTTGCTGGCGGATATCCGGTCTTACGGCGCGGGTGAAAAGGCACTGCGCCCGGCCATTGAACGCGCCGCCCGGCTCAAAGATGCCGATTGCGACATCCAGTGGGAGTTGCCCTTCTCGGTCGAATCCAGCGACCAGCTCAGCCCCGATGACCGCGTGGCCTGGTTACGTGCCCTGGGCGTGGACGAGCGTCTGACCGTGGTGGGCGCGGCAATTGGCAGCCCGCTCAAGGTGGGCGACAAGATTCGGGAGATTGACGGCTACGCCCGCGAGAGCGCCGAAAAAATGATGCTGGAGCTGGCCGACAAGCGCGACAGCGGCAAGCCCTTTCGCGTCACACTGCACAGTGGCGCGACGCAAAAGGTCACGCCTTTCAAGGTCTGCCGCGGCTACGCCCGGCTGGCACCCCCCGCAACCCCTGTGGCACAGGATTACCACTGGCTGCTCACGGTGCATCCGCTGGAGCTGGTACGGGCCGACCTGACGCAGGACGAAGCCCTGTGGACGGTGCTGTGGGGCGAAGGCGTATCCGAAGAAGGCGGTGCGCGCATGAAGACCTATGCGTTTGGCAGCAAGGTGGTCGGCACGCTCTACAACCTGTTCACCATCGCCTCCGGTATCCAGGGTGCTACGGCCGCTGCCAATGCGGCAGTGCAGGCGGCCCAGTCTGCCGCCAGCAGCGTGGCCACCGATGTACTCAAGCGCCAGTTGATCGACCAGGCCACGGCAGCCGCCACCAGCCGCGTGCGCGAAGAAGCCACCAGCCTGGTGAGAAAAATGAGCCAGGCCCAGGTGGCCAACGCCATGCAGCAGGCCGCTGCCAACCGGAGGTCCCTCTCCGGCGTGGCCTGGGTTGCGTCCACGGTCTTTGAAAAGGCGGACGCCTGGGCCTTCCAGCGGATGGAGCAACTCCATGCCGACCCGCTGGCGGTGTTCACGCTGCACCAGAAGCTGATTGAAAAAGGGCTGACCGCCAACTCCATGGCGCTGGACCCGGACCGCATGCGCGCACTCAACACGCTGGCCGAGTCCCGCGGCTTGGGCGATGCGGTGGTGTCCATTCTGCAAGGCCTCAAGCCGGATGACCTGCAGGTGGCGATGGCGGACATGCCCCTGGCCTCGGCGCCCGGCGCCTTTTCTTACGACGCAGTGGACGACCCGTCCCAACAATTGCAGCCCTTTGCCCGCGGCCTGGTGGACGGCATGCTGAACATGCCGGTGCAATCCCAATAATGCCATTGCGCAAACCCCAAGGAACTTTTGTGCGTTCAAGCCTCGCTGCCCTGCTCCTCTTGACCTGCTGCTGCGCCGGTGCGCAAACCGCTGCGAGCGAACTGCCACCGCCGGGCGCTGCGGCACAGCCTGACACCGCGCCAGCGGCAAGCGAAGCGACTGAGGCGCCCCCGGCGCCTGCCCTTGCCGCCGCGGCCACTGAGCCCCCGGCGGAAACCTGCCGCTCCTTGAGCGACAAGGCCATGGCGTCTGACCTGAAGGCGCTTACGGCCCAGGCACAGAAGCAGGACCTGGCAGCCCTGGTGCAGTTGCACAGCGCATCGGCCGGCTTGTGGACCCGTGCCGTGGAGCTGTGCGATGGCCGCGCCCGGGAGCGCGCGCAGCGCAATCTGGCGGAGAGTCAACAGGCCAACGCGCTGCTCAACGCGCAACTGGGGGACGGACCCGAATGCAGTGCGGCCCACAAGGACGCGGTCACCCTGCAGGACCTCGCGCGTGCCGCCCTGGCCGAGCGGCGCTGGGGGGATGCCGCCACGCTGTTTCACAAGTCCGAGGACATGTGGGACCTGGCCACCGAGCGCTGCAGCGGCGCACAAAAAGAACTTGCCGCCAAACGCCAGGAGCAGTCCGAGATTGACGGCTTCAACGCCGAATTCTGCGCACCCCTGTTTGAGCGTGCACGCGAGCAAACGCAAAAGCTGCGCGCCAGTTCGGCCGGCATGGGCCGGGAAGACAAGCAGGAGGGCCTGATGGTGGCCGAGACCCTGTGGCGCAATGCCCTGGCGCAGTGCAAGGGGAGTGCCGCGCAAGACTCCGCACGCAACAACGCACAGGCCCTGGCACGCGAGCGCGGTACCCCCTGGGTGGCGCGCAATCCATTGCCTGCCCCTGCGGCAAGCCCGGCGCCCAAAGTGGCAGCCCTGGCAGCCAAACCCGCAGAGGCCGCCACGGCGGCCAAGGTCAGCCTCGCAACCCCGCCGCAGCCGCTATCGCCCCTGGTGCCCGCTGCGACGGCACCAGTGCATGCCGCCACGCCTGTGGCCACCCGGACTGCTGCCGAACCGGCGCGGCCCCAGGCCCAACCGGAGGCGTTCACCGTGGGGGATATGCACTTCAAGGGCCAGTTTGTGCGCGATGTGGACACGCCCACCTTTACCGGCACTGGCAAGCTCAGTTGGGCCAATGGCGACGTATTCGAGGGCCATCTGCAAAACGGCAAGCGTGAGGGCAAAGGCCTGTTTGTCTGGGGCAACGGCCAACGCTACCAGGGGGACTGGGTCAACGATGCATCCACCGGCCGGGCCACGGTCGATTTCACCAACGGCGATCACTATGAAGGTGCGGTGGTCAACGCCACCCCCGCAGGAGCGGGCAGCATGCGCTATGCCTCGGGCGACGCCTACCGCGGCAGCTTCCAAGCCGGTCTGCCCCATGGGACCGGCGTCTACGTCTGGAAGAACGGGCAAACGTTTGAAGGCGACTGGGTCCATGGCAAGCCCAACGGCCGGGGCACGCTGCACTTCGCCAACGGCGACAACTATGAAGGCGCGGTCAGCGATGGCCGGCCCGACCAGTCCGGCCGCTTTACCTGGGCCAATGGCGACAGCTATACCGGTCAGTGGAAGTCGGGCATCCGCAACGGCCAGGGCACGTTTGTCTGGACCACGGGGGACCGCTGGGAAGGTGTGTATGAGAACGACCAGCAAACCAGCATCGGCACCCTCATACGCAAAAGCCCCTGAGACCGAGGGGCGGCCCGTCGGCAACTGCGCGCTGGCGGGTGATGCCTCTTCGCAGCCGGGTTAAAAGTGGGGGTGATTCACCTCATGGGACGGCAGCGACAGGATCACGGTCAGTGCACCTGCAATCGATATCACCAGCCAAAACACAAAAAAGCTGAGCGTATAGACCGCCTGGCGCGATATGTCGAAGGACTGGCCGAACCAATTCATGTCCTGCGGGTCGATCACGGCAAACACCAGCAATTCCAGCACGCCGGCCATCAGGAACGAGGGCCATGCAATCCACATCCATTTTTTTGTCATGGTGTTGTCTCCTTCATGTATGTCTTGCTTGCCTAGCGCGGAACGATGAATACAGCCTTTTCGGACACATGCTGGTCCAGCCCCGGCGCGTCAATCTTAAAGTGAATCGTGTGCGAGCCGGGCTCCGCCCCCTCGTACGGCAATTGAAGCCGCACCGGCACCCAGCGTGATTGCGTGGATTCAATGACCACGTCCTCTTCGCTGGCGACTTTCAGATCGTGCAAGCCGTCCACGGAGATATGGAAATTCTGCGTGCTCTCGGTGGCATTCATGATCTGGATGCGGAACACATTCTCGATCCGGCCGCCTTCTGCAATGCGCGCAAGCGAACCGCGGTCGCGCACCACGTCCACCTTGAACGGGATGCGCAGCGCCAGGCTGATGGCCATACCTGCCACCACCACACCCAGTATGGCCGTGTAGATCAGCACGCGGGGGCGAAACACGTGGCTGATCGTTTGCGCCTTGGTCCACTTCTGCTCCAGGGCATGCTCGGTGGTGTATTTCACCAGGCCGCGCGGGTAACCGACCTTGTCCATCACGGTGTCGCAGACATCGGCACAGGCGCCGCAGCCTATGCACTCGTATTGCAGGCCGTTGCGGATGTCGATGCCGGTCGGGCAGACCTGAACACACAGGCTGCAATCCACACAGGCGCCCAGATGGAGGGTGGAAAGGTCCGCCTTTTTGCTGCGCGCACCGCGCGGCTCGCCTCGCTCCGTGTCATAGGTGACGATGAGTGTGTCTTTGTCGAACATGGCGCTCTGGAAGCGGGCATAAGGGCACATGTATTTGCAGACCTGCTCGCGCATGAAGCCGGCGTTGCCCCAGGTGGCAAAGGCGTAGAAAAAGGTCCAGAAGATTTCCCAGGAGCCCAGGTCCCATGTGATGAACTCGGTGGCCAGCGTGTGGATAGGGGTGAAGTAGCCCACAAAAGTGAAGCCGGTCCACAGGGCCAGCGTGATCCACATGAACTGCTTGGCGGACTTGCGGGCCAACCGTTCCAGCGACCAGGGGGCCGCATCGCGGCGCATGCGCATGGAGCGGTCGCCCTCGGCCAGCTTTTCCAGCCACAGGAACATTTCGGTGTAGACCGTTTGCGGGCAGGCATAGCCGCACCAAAGCCGCCCGGCCACGGCGGTAAACAGGAACAGCGAATAGGCCGAAATCACCAGAATGCCGGTGAGGTAGATGAAGTCCTGCGGGTACAGCACCAGCTTGAAAATGTAGAAGCGCCGCGCGCCCAGATCAAACAGCACCGCCTGGCGCTGGCCCCATTCCAGCCAGGGCAGGCCATAAAAAATGAGCTGCGTCAGGAACACCAGAATCCAGCGCCAACGCGAAAACACGCCGCTCACACTGCGTGGGTAAATCTTCTTGTGCGCCTGGTAGAGCGACACCAGAACCGGATCGGCACCGGGCGGCGGCTCAATAGGCTCGGTCGAGACCGTGAGGGGAATGACTTTTTTGACGGGGGTTTTGGAATCAGACACTTGGAACTTCTAACTTAAAGCTGGTTAACGCAATAATACCCATACCCGTATAGGTCGAACTGATCTAAATCAATCATTCACCCAAACAGGCAAGCCATTGAAGATACCCATACCCGTATACAAAATACGGTACGGGGTATAAAATTACGGCATGCAAAAACTTCTCTCCACCCCATTGTGCCCTCGCTTGCGCAGAAGCGCCGCCGGTTTATGCCTTTTTGCCGCCGGCGTCAGCCTGGCCTGGGCGCAGGGCTCTGCTGTACCCACTGCCACCGTGCAAACCAGTGCCGCAGACAGCGGCACGACACTGGACGGAGTGGTTCAGGCCGTGAAGCAAAGCACCGTGGCAGCTCAAACCACCGGGCGCATTGCCACCTTCACCGTCAAGGCTGGCGACAAGGTGCGCGCCGGCCAGGTGCTGGCCACGATTGACGACCGCGAAGCACAGGTGGGCATGCAACACGCCCAGGCCCAGGTGAACCAGGCCGACGCCGAGTTGCGCAACGCCCAGGCCCAGATGGAGCGCACCCGCAATCTGCAGACCCAGGGCTTTGTGAGCAAGGCGGCGCTGGACACGGCCGATGCCCAGTACCAGAGCGCCCGGGCGCAGCGTGAACAGGCCGACGCCAGCACGCGCCAATCGGCCCTGGCCCAGGGCTATACCCGCGTGACTGCGCCCATCGATGGCTGGGTACTGCAAACATTTGCCCAGGCCGGTGATCTGGCCGTGCCCGGCAGCCCCCTGTTGGTGGTGTACGCGCCCCAGCCCCTGCGCGCCGTGGTGCAAGTGCCGGCCTCGCGCAGCCTGGCCGTGCGCCAGGCCAAGCAAACCGCCGTACTGGTAGACACCGGCGCGGGCGTGCTGCAAAGCATTGCGCCGCTGAACCGCCTGGAGGTGCCCTCCAGCGACCCGGTCTCGCAAACCACCGAATGGCGCATGGACCTGCCGGCCAGGGAAGCCGCCGCATTGCTGCCCGGCCAACAGGTGCGCGTGCGCTTCACGGGGGCAGAAGGGCCCCCCGGTTCTTCCCGACTGCTGGTGCCCGCCTCGGCAGCGGTGCGCCGCGGTGAACTCAGCGCCGTGTATGTAGCCTCCGGCAAGACCTTTGCCCTGCGCGCTGTGCGTCTGGGCCGCGAGGGCGCCGAAGGCGTGGAAGTGCTGGCCGGCCTGCGCGCCGGGGAAGTCGTCGCCACCGATCCGGTGCGCGCCGCCCAGACCCCTGCAGCGCCTGCGGCCAAGTGAGCCCCGAATGACCAATTCGGTAACTCCCCTGGGTATCTCCGGCCGCATCGCCGCCGCATTTCAGAGCAACGCGCTCACCCCCTTGCTGGCCCTGGTGGCGCTCCTTCTGGGCATTTTTGCCGTACTGGTCACACCGCGCGAGGAAGAGCCGCAAATCAATGTAACCATGGCCAATGTGCTAATCCCCTTCCCCGGGGCCAGCAGCGCCGATGTGCAGAACATGGTGGCCAAGCCGGCCGAGCAGGTGCTGGGCCAGATTGCCGGCATCGACCACACCTATTCCGTGGCGCGCCCCGGCCTGGCCATCCTCACCGTGCAATTCAAGGTGGGCGTGGCCCGCACCGAGGCGCTGGTGCGCCTGTATGACGTGCTCAACGCCCACCAGGACTGGCTGCCGCGCGATCTGGGCACCTTGACGCCTATCGTCAAACCCAAGGGCATTGACGATGTGCCGGTGGCCGCATTGACGCTGTGGAGCAAGGATGCCACCTCCGCTGCTGAACTGGAAACCGTGGCCCATGCCGTGGAGGCCGACCTCAAGGCGGTGGCCGGTGTGCGCGAGGTGCAAACCATTGGCGGCCCGGGCCAGGCCATTCAGATTGCCGTCAACCCCGAGCGTCTGCGCGCCCGTGGGGTCGACCTGCTGAGCCTGCAAAAAACCGTGGCCGCCGCCAACTCCGGCATGCCGGCCGGCGCCGTGCTGCAAGGCAACGCCTCCGCCACACCGGGCGCGGGCTCGCAGATGCTGACGGTGGAAGCCGGCGAGTTCCTGCGCAACGCGGACGATGTGGCCGATATGGTGGTCGGGGTGAGCAACGGCAAACCCGTCTTTTTGCGCGATGTGGCAGATGTCACAGCCGGCACACAGCAAGCCCAACACTACGTCTGGTTCACGCCCGGCGCGGCCTACGCCGCAACCGCCGAAAGCCGCGCGACCGATGCAACAGCAGCCCCGGTGGCCGGCCAAAGCTATCCGGCCGTCACGATACAGGTCACCAAAAAGCCCGGCGAAAACGCGGTGGACGTGTCCGGTGCGGTGCGCGAGCGCATGGACGCGCTGCGCAACACCGTCATCCCCGCAGGCATGGAAGCCAGCGTCACCCGCGACTACGGCCAGACCGCTGCAGAAAAAGCCAATAAGCTGATCCAGAAACTGGCCTTTGCCACCGGCTCGGTGATTCTGCTGGTGGGCCTGGCCCTGGGCCGGCGCGAGGCGCTGATCGTGGGTGCGGCCGTGATCCTGACCCTGACCGCCACGCTGTTTGCCTCCTGGGCCTGGGGCTTTACGCTCAACCGCGTGTCGCTGTTTGCACTGATCTTCTCCATCGGCATTCTGGTGGACGATGCCATCGTGGTGGTGGAAAACATCCACCGCCACCAGCAGCTCACGCCCGATCTGCCGCTGCGCAAGATCATCCCGCGCGCGGTGGATGAGGTGGGCGGCCCCACCATCCTGGCCACGCTGACCGTGATCGCCGCCCTGCTGCCCATGGCCTTTGTCTCCGGCCTGATGGGGCCGTACATGAGCCCGATCCCGATCAACTCCAGCTTAGGGATGGCGATTTCGCTGGCCATTGCGTTTACGGTGACACCCTGGCTGGCGCTGAAGTTCATGCGTGAGCACAGCGGCGCCGGTGGCATGCATTCCGTCGGCAGCACCGGCTCTACCAGTTCCACCAACGCCACCAGCAGCGGCAGCGGCAGCGGCCATGGCACCGCGGCGGCACCCTCCAAGGTAGCGCGCATCTTCGGCGTCCTCCTGACCCCCCTGCTGAACAGCGCCCGCAAACGCTGGTTGCTGCTGGGCGGCATTCTGGTGGCGTTGATGCTGTCGGTGGGCCTGGCCCTGGTGCAACTGGTGGTGCTGAAGATGCTGCCCTTTGACAACAAGAGCGAGTTCCAGGTGGTGATCGACATGCCGGCCGGCACGCCGCTGGAAGACACGGCCGCCACGCTGCAGGAGCTGGGCGCCTTTCTGGCCACGCAGCCGGAAGTCACCAACCTGCAGGCCTATGCTGGCACCGCCTCGCCCATCACCTTCAACGGCCTGGTGCGCCAGTATTACTTCCGCGCAGATCCCGAGCAGGGCGACCTGCAGGTCAATCTGGTGGACAAGCACCACCGCAGCGACAAGAGCCATGTGATTGCCCAGCGCCTGCGCCCGGCCCTGGAAAAAATCGGCCTGGCCCACCATGCCCGCGTCAAGGTGGTGGAAGTGCCGCCCGGCCCGCCGGTGATGTCACCCCTGGTGGCCGAGGTCTATGGCCCGGATGAGGCCGGCCGTCAGAAACTGGCCGCGCAGATTGCCGCCTCTTTCGCCGCCACGCCCGACATCGTCGGTGTGGACACCAGTCTGCGTGAAGACGCGCCGCGCGCCTTCCTGCGCGTGCGCCGCCAGCGCGCCGAGTCGCTGGGCATTCCGGTGGCTGCGATTGCACAAACCGTGTCGTCGGCCCTGTCCGGTGCAGACGCCGCCTATCTGCATGATGGCTATTCCAAATACCCCGTGCCGGTGCGCATCCAATTGCCGCTGGAAGCCCAGGTCGGTCTGGACGCCATTCTGGCCCTGCCGATGCGCGCGGCGGCTACCGCAGGGGCCTCCGGTCCGGGCCAACTCGTGCCCCTGTCAGCCCTGGTGCAGGTGGAGCATGGCGTCATCGACAAGCCGCTCTACACCAAGGACCTGAAAGGCGTGAGCTATGTGTTTGGCGACATGGCCGGCAAGCTGGATTCGCCGCTGTACGGCCTGTTTGGCATACGCTCCACCATGCGTACCAGCGCCGACCCGGCCGCCAAAATCCAGACCGAGGCCATGGGTGAATACTGGATCAAGCAGCCCTCCGACACCTACCGCCAATACGCGCTGAAGTGGGACGGCGAGTCGCAAATCACCTACGAGACCTTCCGCGACATGGGTGCCGCCTACGGCGTGGGCCTGATCCTGATCTACCTGCTGGTGGTGGCGCAGTTCAAGAGCTACCTGACCCCGCTGGTGATCATGGCGCCGATTCCCTTGACCATCATCGGCGTCATGCCGGGCCATGCCCTGCTGGGCGCCCAGTACACCGCCACCAGCATGATCGGCATGATTGCGCTGGCCGGCATCATCGTGCGCAACTCCATCCTGCTGGTGGACTTTATCGAGCTGCAGGTGCGCGAAGGTGTGGACTTCAAGACGGCCGTGCTGCAGTCGGCCATCGTGCGGGCGCAGCCGATTGTGCTGACCGGCCTGGCCGCCATGATCGGCGCCTTCTTTATTCTGGACGACCCGATCTTCAACGGGCTGGCCATCTCCCTGATTTTCGGCATTCTGGTGTCCACCCTGCTCACGCTGGTGGTGATACCCGTCCTGTATTACGCGCTGTACCGGCGTCGTATGGAGTCGCGCGCAGACGCGGCCCTTCTTGCAACCTGAAAACCTCAAAGAACCAGGAGACACAACCATGGCCCATATCGTGATCGTCGGCGCAGGAATCGGTGGCATGCCCGCCGCCTATGAACTGCGCGAGCTGCTACCCAAGGAACACAAAGTCACCGTCGTGAATGCGGTGGACTACTTCCAGTTCGTGCCCAGCAACCCCTGGCTGGCCGTGGGCTGGCGCCAGCGCGAGGAAATCACGCTGCCGATCCGGCCCTATCTGGAACGCAAGGGCATTGCCTTTATTGCCCAGCCGGTGACCGCCATCAACGCCGAAGCCAACAGCCTGACCCTGGGTGACGGCCAGAACCTGGCCTATGACTACCTGGTCATCACCACCGGCCCCAAGCTGTCATTCAGCGAAGTGCCGGGTGCAGGCCCCCTGGCGCATGGCGGCGGCGGCTTCACCCATTCCATCTGCAGCGTGGACCATGCGCAGGCCTTCTGGGCCGACTACGAAAACTTCCTGAAGAACCCTGGCCCGCTGGTGATTGGTGCCATGCCGGGCGCGAGCTGCTTCGGCCCGGCCTATGAGTTCGCCTTCATCCTGGACACCGACCTGCGCCGGCGCAAGCTGCGCCACCTGGTTCCCATGACCTATGTGAGCAGCGAGCCCTACATCGGCCACCTGGGCCTGGGCGGCGTGGGCGACAGCAAGAGCATGCTGGAGTCCGAAATGCGCAACCGCGACATGAAGTGGATCACCAATGCCAAGACCACGCGGGTCGAAGAAGGCAAGATGTTTGTCACCCAGCTCGACGACCTGGGCAATGTCTACAAAGAGCATGAGCTGCCCTTCAAGCTGTCGATGATGCTGCCGGCCTTCAAGGGCGTGGAGGCGGTGGCGGCCGTGCCGAATCTTTGCAACCCGCGCGGCTTTGTGCTGATCGATGCGTTTCAGCGCAGCAAGGCCTACCAGAACATCTTCTCCGCCGGTGTCTGCGTCGCCATCCCGCCGGTGGAAGTCACCCCGGTGGCCACCGGCACACCCAAGACCGGCTACATGATCGAGAGCATGGTGGGCGCCATTGCCCACAACATTGCCGATGAGCTGGCCGGCAGGCCCGCCACTGCCAAAGGCACCTGGAACGCCATCTGCCTGGCCGACATGGGTGACACCGGTGCCGCCTTTGTGGCGCTGCCGCAGATTCCGCCGCGCAATGTGAACTGGTTCAAGAAGGGCAAATGGGTGCATCTGGCCAAGATTGCCTTCGAGAAATACTTCATGCGCAAGATCAAAAAAGGCACCTCCGAGCCGGTGTACGAGAAATACGTACTGCGGGCACTGGGCATCGCCCGCCTGGCCGACAAGGTGCACCTGCCGCACCACCACTGATTCAAACCAAGGAAAAAACCATGACCGTAGACCGCTATATCCACCTCTTTGCCGGCAGCTTTATTTTGATCTCGCTGGCCTTGGGCATAGACGCCAGCCCGCTATTTGTATCGCATTGGTGGTTGGTCTTCACCGCCTTTGTCGGCGCCAACCTATTCCAGTTCGGCATCACCAATGCCTGCCCCATGGGCTGGATGTTGAAGAAGCTCGGTGTACCGGAATCGAATCTGGCCTGTCAGAAATAAATCTGTCCGGATCAATCGCCGTTGTGCCAAACGCTGAGAAGGACTGGGACAATGGCGACCTTTAGTTACACCCCTTCGGAGACCTGTTCCATGAGCGTTTTGAAAGACCAAACGGCTAGAACCGACGTGCTCAACCGCCTGCGCCGTGCCGAGGGCCAGTTGCGCGGCATCCAGCGCATGGTGGAAGAAGGCGAGAACTGCCTGAAGATCGGCCAGCAGTTCTCTGCCGTTCGCAAAGCGCTGGACAGTACCTATCTGCGCATGACCGTGTGCTTTCTGGAGCAAGAACTGAACGCCCGCATCCAGCCCGATGCGGCGCAAAAGACCGATTTGGATCTGATGATCAAAGACATGGAAACCCTGCTGGCACGCATAGGCTAGATCCGGTGCCCGGTCTGCGGCCGGGTGGCCTAGGGTAAACCGCAAGCCATTAATCTGGTGCACTTCAGATTTAGGCCGCTACAAGTGGCTACACTGCCAACCGGATCAGCCATGCAACCTATACAGCTCTTTGACCTCGCCTCCAGCACCTATACCTATGTGCTGTTTGATCCTGTTTCCCGCGATGCGCTGATCGTCGACCCGGTCGATGCGCAGATCGAACGCGATCTGGAAGTGCTCACAAGCCATGGCCTCACGCTGCAATGGACCGTTGAGACCCATGCCCACGCCGACCACATCACCAGTGCAGGGCTTCTGGCAGAACATGCCGGAGCAAAAACTGCCGCCCCCGCCGGCTGCGGAATACAAACCGCTGCCGTGCAATTGAAGGACGGCGATACGCTGCGTTTTGGCGAAGAAACCCTCCAGGTCTTGCACACGCCGGGCCACACCAGCGGCAGCATGAGCTTTGTCTGGCGCGAGAACCTGTTCAGCGGCGACACCCTGCTGATCAACGGTTGCGGCCGCACCGACTTTCAGTCCGGCAGCGCGGCGGCGCTGTACCACAGCCTCACACAGATTTTGTTTACCCTGCCAGACGCCACCACGGTCTGGCCGGGCCACGATTACCAGGGACGCACCCATTCCACCATCGGCCAAGAAAAGGCGCATAACGCCCGGGTCGCAGGCAAAACACTGCAGGAATTCACGGCCATCATGGACGCACTCAATCTCCCGAAACCCAAACGCATAGACGAAGCGGTACCCGCCAACCTCACCTCCGGTGTACGCCATGACGCCCATGGTGCAGGCCTGACCGAACCCCAAGCTGCGGACGGCTATGCCGGCGACCTTTCCTCCGCCCTGGCCTATGCCTGGTGGCAGGCCGGTGAGGCCGTGCTGGTGGATGTGCGCACCGACGCCGAGCGCGAATGGGTCGGCTTCGTACCCGGCGCTGTGGCAGTGGCCTGGAAGCTTTGGCCCGGAATGGCCATGAATCCGGATTTCGATACGGAGTTGCAGGCCGCAGTGGGCAGCAAAAAAGTGATGCTCTTGTGCCGCAGCGGCGTGCGCTCTGTGGCTGCGGCCAAACGCGCTACGGAGTTGGGCCTCTCGGCCTACAACATCCTCGAAGGTTTTGAGGGTGACCCGGATAGCGATGCCCACCGGGGCAACAAGGGGGGCTGGCGCTACTCCGACCTGCCCTGGCGCCAAGGCTGATAGATCCCGCATGACTTTTCTCGCACTGGATATCGGGAACACACGGCTGAAATGGGCGTTGTATGAGTCCCCCCGCAGCGGTGCCCAGCCCCTGGAACAAGGCGCCGAGTTTTTGGAAAACATCGACAAGTTGGCCGAGGGCCCTTGGAGCAAACTCAAACCGCCCACGCATGTGCTGGGCTGTGCAGTAGCCTCCGACGTCATCCGCCGCCGGGCGGTAGACCAGATGGAAGCATGGGACGTGGAACCGCAGTGGGTGGTCGCCAGCGAGGCCGAAGCCGGCCTGCGCAACGGCTACGACCACCCGGCCCGCCTGGGCTCGGACCGCTGGGTCGCCATGATTGGCGCCTACCAGCACATGCTCGCCCAAGGTCCGGCCCAGCCCATGATCCTGGTGATGGTGGGCACCGCCGTCACGGTGGAAGCGGTGGGCGCCGACGGCATGTTTCTGGGCGGCCTGATCCTGCCCGGCCACGGCATCATGCTGCGCGCCCTGGAGTCCGGCACGGCCGGCCTGCATGTACCCACCGGAGAAGTGAAGCCGTTCCCCACCAATACCAGCGATGCGCTCACCAGCGGCGGCACCTACGCCATTGCCGGTGCCGTGGAATGCATGGTCCAGCATTTGCGCCAGCACTGTGGTGCCGAACCCAAATGCATCATGACCGGTGGCGCCGGCTGGAAAATGGCCCCCACCATGACGCGTCCGTTTGAACTGGTAGACAACCTGATTTTTGACGGCCTGCTCTACATCGCACAACGGCGGTTTGCAGAGTAGCTTTCCGTGTGTGGGTGCTAAAACCGGATGACGACGTCCGCCGACTTCTCGCGACCCTCTCAGTAGCGTCTGCATACGGTGCCCCTCACAGCGAAAGACTACGCTCAGTGAGCGGCCACACGCTGCCGCTTGCGAAGAGCGCGGTGCCAAAGACAGCGTGAAAGCCCGCAAATAGATTCCCAAGCCGAAGCAGAGGGAGCTGCGACACAAGCGGTCGATCAGCGCAAATCGATACCTTGGGCCCAAGCGATTTCGGCGCCAACCCACGCACCTCGCTGCCTATCCAGCGCGTGTGCATCAGGCGCGGACACGCATTCAAAGTTCGCCGATGGACAGTTTGCGCCATCCTGGCGTCGCTAAATCGATAAATTAGACGTCCAAACCGTCCTTCCACATTCGCGCTCGCTGTGGAGCTTGAGCTCAACGCCAGAAGCGCGAATCTACGAAAGCCCACCATGCGCAAACCTATTGGAATCTTGACCCTCCTCGGCCTGCCCCTGCTTATGGCCGCATGCGGAGGCGCCAGTTCCTCTGCCACCAACAATGCCGTAGAAGGTGCCTGGACCGGCACCGACTCCTGGGGCAACACCTTCAGCACGCTGGTACTGGAAAATGGCAACTACTACGCGATGTACGGCACCACCCGGGACGGGAACTTCGTGATGCAGGGCTTTGACCACGGTACGCCCACCCTGAACGGCAACGCCCTGAATGGCGCCATTACGGAATACGACAGCATCCTGCCACCCGTAGCTGCTACGCTGGACGCAACGGCGGTGGCCGGCAGTTCCCTGCAAGGGGCCATCACCAATACGTCTGGCACCGCCAGCGGCACCTTTACCGCCACACCGCTGTCCGCAAAATTCACCGGCTACGACTACAACACGCCCGCCTCTGCCAGCGATGTTGCGGGCAACTGGACGGTCAGCACGCCCAACAGCAATGCGGAAAAAATCACCATCAGCCCCACCGGCGGGGTGACGGGCAGCATCAACGGCTGCAGCTTCAGCGGAACGGTAAGCCCCAGAAGCACGGGCAAGAATGTGTTGGACATGGAGATCCTCTTCGGCCCGAGCCCTTGTGCCAAGGCCAACCAGTCCGCCTCGGGCATCGCGCTCGACTATGACCTGGGCAATGGCAAGCGCCAGTTGCTGGCCGCCTTGCAGGATCCCAAGAAGGCCTACGGCTACTCCTTCTCAGCCCAACAGTAAGCAAGACGATGTGGCTTGAACTCCAGGCGCAGTTATTGGCGCTACCCCAAAAGCTCTTGGGCCTGAGCCTGGCACTGGCTGCCCTGGCGCTGCTGTTTGGCGTGGCCGAGCGCAAATTCCCCTTGCACCCGCAGCCGGTGCTGCGCAAAAGCTGGCTGATCGACGTCGGCTATTTCTTCCTGGCCGCCACAGTGCCGGCCTTTGTCATGCTGTTCTTTGTCGCCCTGTTCTACGCTGTGTTCAGCCCGCTCGGCCCCATGCCTTGGCACCCCTGGGTGGCAGCGCTGCCGGTGCCGGTAGCCTTTGTGGCGTCGAGCCTGCTGGGTGAAATGGGCTACTACTGGGCGCACCGCATCACGCACGAGGTACCGTTTCTGTGGCGCTTCCATGCCATCCACCACAGCGCCCCGCACCTGGACTGGCTGGTCAATGCGCGCAGCCATCCGCTGGATGCGGCCTTTGGCCGGGCTTTTATCTTTGTTGGCATGTATGTGGTCGGCTTTGGTCAGCGCGCCCCGGATTCGCAAGACCTGGTGCAGGGCCTGTATGTGCTGTGGGTCACCGGCTGGGCTTACTTCATGCACAGCAATATCCGGCTGCGTCTGGGCTGGCTGGAATATGTGGTGACAAGCCCCGCGTTTCACCACTGGCACCACACCAAGGGCGACCCGGCCGTGGTGAACAAAAACTACGCATCCATGCTGCCCTGCCTGGACATGCTGTTTGGCACGTTCTATTTACCCAAAAACGAATGGCCCCAGCAATACGGCATTGACGACGAACTGGCGCCTACCTTATGGGGCCAACTCATAGACCCGCTGCGCAGCCGCCGCATCCGCCAGCTCGGCTTGGCCGCCTGGGGGCGCGAGGCGCTGCAGCGCACGGTGAAAAGCAAGTTGGGAAACCCCAGAAAACAAGCCCTCAAAAACCAATAAAGAAGGAGTAAAAAAACCATGTTCACTCGACTCATACGTCTGGCCTTTGCGGCGCTGGCCTTTTTTATGGCGGGCTTGGCTGCGGCGGATACCAACATTCCGATTACGAATCCGAATTTTGAAGGAAATTATTATGGAATGCCTGGATGGACCTTCACCTCAGCCACACGGTTGAAAGAGCCTGCAATTGTTGGTGGCCTTCCGTATGCACAGCCATTTCCGCGCAATTCGTCTGGTTACAACGATGCATTACTCCCTGCTGAAGTTCCCAATTATTTAAAGATGGTGTGTATTGTTTGTCCGGCTTCGCCAACCAATTTCAATGCAATTTCTCAGCAGGTCAATGGGCTGACGTTTGGGAAAAAATACCAATTGAAGTTCCACGCTTGGGGGAGATTTGACATCGACTATGGAGTACCCAAGGAACTCCTATACAACCGAGATCCTGCACCTATAACAGCAAGCTTGGGTAGCCAGGTTTCCGGCCCTATTACGGGTCTCTGGAACGGCCCATACTTCATGCTGAACCCCGTGCCATGGAAAGAGTACACCGTCAATTTCACCTACAAGGACATGGCCAGCTCCGCGCTACTCAAGTTCACACAATTCACACTGGGGCTGGGCCTTCCCTGTGTGCATTGCGATCCGCAGGATGAGTTGTACCTCACCAATGTCCGCCTTACTCAAATTGCCGGCGCAGCCCCGCAACTGCAAGTCACCAAAGAACTTGGCGCCGCCCGTATAGCCGACACCGACCAGTTCATTGTCAAAATCCTGCAGAACAGCACCACGGTCAACGCCACCACCAACAGCACGACCACAGGGGCAGGCTCCACCGTGACAGCCGGCAGCGGCACCACCGGCCTGACCACCCTGGTCTCCGGCACCACCTACACCATCACTGAGGCCGCCAGCGGCACAGCCAACCTGGCGCGCTACAACGCGGAACTGGCCTGCACCGATGCAACAGGCGCCAAAAAGGATTTGGCTCTGAACAGCGGCTTCACGCTGAGTGACGACGACGTCATCACCTGCAAGATCAAGAACACCGCCAAGGCACCGATGCTGCGCCTCACCAAGGCCCTGGGTACAACCGGGCGCATCAACAACGCAGACCAGTTCACCGTGCTCATCCAGCAGCGCTTGAGCGACGTGGCAAGTGGCACCACTGCTGGCACCGGCAGCAGCATCAGCGCAGGCACCACAGGCTGGACCCCTCTGGTGTCGGGCACCGGCTACACCCTCAACGAGGTGATGACAGCCGGTAGCGTCTCCAAGCTGGGCCGCTACACCGGCGTGGTGGGTTGCAGCAACACCTTTGCAGGTAGTCCGACGTCGGTACCCTTGGTGCCGGGAACCGCGTTTACGCCCACCTACGGCGATGTGCTGGACTGCACCTTGACCAACAAGCCCACGCTGGCCACCTTGACGGTGACCCAAAAAACCCTTGTGACGGCGCCTGCCACCTTCAACCCGCCCGTGAAGTTCAGCTACACCGGCACCAACGGCTGGACGCTGCAGCAAAACAGCAGCACGGTCCTCAATGTGGTGACCACGGGCGCCCGCCAAACCCTGACGGTGCTGAACGTGGACACCGCGCTGTCGGTGGCAGTGCCAACGACGGAGACAGGCTGGAGGATTGTCAGCATCCGTTGCACGGATACGAACGCCACCGTCTCCACCAACCCCCTGCCGCCGACTGTTCTGGTCAGCTCCACAACCAATTCAATCACCATCCCCGCAGCCTATGTGGTGGCCGGTGCGGCACTGCAATGTGCGGTGATTGGATCACGACTGCAGTAGTGAGAAGGTGCACCAGCTTACCCCTTGATGAAGGACTCAAACACCATGTGGAATGCAACACAAGCGATGCTCCTGGCGCTACCCAACAAGCTCATCGGACTGAGCGTCATGCTGCTCGCCGTGGCCCTGGTGTTTGGGCTGGCCGAGCGCATATTCCCGCTGCATCCGCAAAAGACCCTGCGCAAAAGCTGGCTCATCGATGTGGGCTATTTCTACATAGGCGCCATCGTGCCGGTCTTTTTGCTGCTGCTGTTCATGCACCTCATCGATGAGTTGCTCAGCCCCCTAGGCCCCATGCCCTGGCAACCGTGGGTATCAGACCTGTCCGCGCCGGTGGCCTTCGTGGTCTCCACCCTTTTGAGCGAAGTGGCCTACTATTGGGCGCACCGGCTGGCCCACCAGGTGCCGTTGCTGTGGCGCTTTCACTCTATTCACCACAGCGCGCCTCACGTCGACTGGCTGGTCAACACGCGCGCCCATCCGCTGGATTTGTCCTTTGTCCGGGCCTTCATTTTTGTCTGCCTGTACGTCATTGGCTTTGGCCGGCGTGACCCCGATTCGACTGAAATTGCACACAGCGTGTTTGTGACCTGGATGACTATCTGGGCTTACTTGGTGCATGCCAACATCCGGCTGAGCTTGGGCTGGCTGGAGTATGTGGTTTCCAGTCCGCACTTTCACCACTGGCACCACGCCAAGGGCGACCCGGCCTTGGTGGATAAAAACTACGCCGCCACCATGCCGTGGGTGGACATGCTGTTTGGCACGTTCTATTTGCCCAAAAACGAATGGCCCCAGCAATACGGCATTGACGATGAACTGGCACCTAGCCTGTGGGGCCAACTCCTAGACCCGCTGCGGGGTCGCCGCGTGCGCCAGATCGGGCTTGCCGCCTGGGGGCGTGAGCCCGTGGCGGGTAAAGCGAAGCGCGCGCAGCGCAGCAGCATCAGGCCCGGTTCAAGTTCCAGTGCAAGTTCAAGATAAGAAAGAAAAAATGACTACTTCACTATTTAACAAGTTGTTAAAAATAGCCGTTGCGTTCAGCGCACTCTGCATGCTGGCGTTCACCAATCTGAACGCCGCTACGGGCCCCAACTTGCTGGTAAATAGTGCGTTTGAGAGCCTATCCAACACTGGCGTCCCGGACAATTGGAGCGGAAGCGCAGTCCAATATTATCCGTATGACATCAATCCTGCCTATACCTTCGTTTTCACTCAGCAATGGCCATGGGAGAACCCTCCTGCTGGCTTTGATAACTACGTCATGATGGGCTGCGTTGGGCTCTGTCCTGATTCAAAACTACTGGCGCAAAAAGTCAATGGCCTGGTATCCGGCCACCAGTACCAACTGTCTTACTACACCTTAGGCTATCTCTGGACCGATGTAAGCGAAGCGACTGGGAAAAGGTTTTCGACAGGTCCTCTTTTGGTAAGCCTGGGCTCGCAACAAGCGACACCAGTTGTGCTCCAAACCGGTGACTTTGCAATAGCTACGCCTTGGGTCAAGCAGATCTTTACCTTTAATTACAGCGGCCCTTCCAGCAGTGCCTGGTTGACCTTTTTCAAAACATTCTCCTCGCTGGTCACAGCGGGATGCGTGCCCTGTCAGGACAGAACGTATCTTGCCAACACATCGTTGGTCGACGTTACGCCAACCGCACCTCTGCTCAGAGTGCAAAAGGCCCTGGGAACCGCCGGCCGCATCAACGACTCCGACCAGTTCCTGGTTGCCATCCGCAATGCCTCCACTTCCGCCGCCTTGAACAGCGCCAGCACCAGCGGCACGGGCAGGACGATTACCGGCGGTTTGGCAAGCATCACAGGCGACACCACGACCACTTACAAGGTGACCGAGGAAATGGCGGCAGGCAGCAATTCCAAACTTGTGCAATATGATGCAGCGCTGAGTTGCAGCAACGCCAACAGCAGCGGCACGCAGTTTCCATCTGGTTCCATTCAAGTTGGTCAAAACTTCCCGCTGCTCAAGGCAGGGGACGACGTCACCTGCACCCTGACCAACACACCCAAGGCACCGGTATTGCGCCTCACCAAGGCGCTGGGCACAGCGGGTCGCATCAACAACGCAGACCAGTTCACCGTGCTCATCCAGCAGCGCTTGAGCGATGTGGCAAGCGGCACCACTGTCGGCACTGGCAGCAGCATCAGCGCAGGCACCACAGGCTGGACCAATCTGGTGTCGGGCACCAGCTACACCCTCAACGAGGTGATGACGGCCGGCAGCGCCTCCAAGCTGGGCCGCTACACCGGCGTGGTGGGTTGCAGCAACACCTTTGCGGATAGCCCCACGTCGGTACCCTTGGTGCCGGGAACCGCGTTTACGCCCACCTACGGCGATGTGCTGGACTGCACCTTGACCAATAAGCCCACGCTGGCCACCTTGACGGTGACGCAAAAAACCCTTGTGACGGCGCCTGCCACCTTCAACCCGCCCGTGAAGTTAAGCTACACCGGCACCAACGGCTGGACGCTGCAGCAAAACAGCAGCACGGTCCTCAATGTGGTGACCACGGGCGCCCGCCAAACCCTGACGGTGCTGAACGTGGACACCGCGCTGTCGGTGGCATTGCCAACGACGGAGACAGGCTGGAGGATTGTCAGCATCCGCTGCACGGATACGAACGCAACCGTCTCCGCCAACCCCCTGCCGCCGACTGTTGTGGTCAGCTCCACGACCAATTCAATCACCATCCCCGCAGCCTATGTGGTGGCCGGTGCGGCACTGCAATGTGCGGTGATTGGATCACGACTGCAATAGCCAAGCCTCTGCCAACCGCACCCAGTAGCTCGCGCCCAGCGGGATCAGGTCGTCATTGAAATCGTAACTGGGGTTGTGCAGCATGCAGGGGCCACCACCGTGGCCGATGTCGCGGTGGCTGCCGTCGCCATTGCCCAGGAACACATAGCAGCCGGGCTTGGCCATCAGCATGTACGAGAAGTCTTCCGCGCCCATGGTCGGCTCCTGGGCGATCACGCGCTCAGGCCCCACCAGGTCGGCCATCACACCACGGGCAAAGTCGGCCTCGGCGGCGGAGTTGATGGTGGGCGGGTAGTTGCGGCGGAATTCAAACGTGCAGCTTAAGCCCATGGCAGCTGCGGTGTGCTCGGCCACCACGCGCATGCGCTGCTCGATCAGGTCCAGCACGGGAATGCTGAAGGTGCGCACCGTGCCCTGCAGTTCGCAACGATCCGGGATCACATTGGTGGCTTCACCGGCGTGGATCATGGTGACGGAGATCACCCCGGCCTCAATCGGCTTGAGGTTGCGGCTGACAATGGTCTGAAAGGCCTGCACCATCTGCGCGGCCACCGGCATCGGATCGAGTGCGTTGTGCGGCATGGCGGCGTGACCGCCCTTGCCGTGGATGGTGATCTTGAACTCGTTGCTCGACGCCATCACCGGCCCCGCGCTCACCGCGAACTGGCCCAGCTCCATGCCCGGCCAGTTGTGCAGGCCGAACACGGCGTCCATGGGGAACTTGTCAAACAAGCCTTCCTTGATCATCTCGCGTGCGCCGCCACCGCCCTCTTCGGCCGGCTGGAAGATCAGGTACACCGTACCGTCAAAGTCACGGTGCGTTGCCAGGTGCTGGGCTGCTGCCAGCAGCATGGCGGTGTGGCCGTCGTGGCCGCAGGCGTGCATCTTGCCGGGGTGCACGCTGGCATGGGCAAAGGTGTTGAACTCCTGCATGGGCAGCGCATCCATGTCGGCACGCAGGCCGATGGCGCGCTTGCTGCTGCCGGCCTGGATGATGCCGACCACGCCGGTGGTGCCCAGCCCCCGGTGGATGGGGATGCCCCATTCGGTCAGCTTGTGCGCCACCAGATCGGCGGTGCGCACTTCCTGAAAGCACAGCTCCGGGTGGGCATGCAAATCCCGGCGGATGGCGGCAATCCCGGGGGCAGCGGCTACAAGGGGTTCAACGAGGTTCATGCAAACATTATGGCGCGCAAGATTTACCATAGGCCCATGCATGTCTCTTCCCTACCCCCACCCGCCCACGGCCACTTTGAAGTCACCGGCGCCTGCCCACACGACTGCCCCGACACCTGCTCCCTGGTCACCAGCGTGCAGGACGGCGTGGCCATCAAGGTGCATGGCAATGCCGCGCACCCGCATACCGGTGGTGTGCTGTGCACCAAGGTCTCGCGCTACACCGAGCGCAGCTACCACCCGGAGCGTCTGCTCAAGCCCCTCAAGCGCAGCGGCCCCAAGGGCAGCGGCCAGTTTGTGGAAGTGGGCTGGGACGAGGCGCTGAGCGACATTGCCACGCGCTTGGCAGCAATCGCGGCGCGCAACCCCGAGGCGATCCTGCCCTACAGCTACGCCGGCACCATGGGCCTGGTGCAGGGCGACGGCATGGCAGCGCGCTTTTTTCACCGCTTGGGCGCCTCGCTCTTGGACCGCACCATCTGTGCCTCGGCCGGTGCCACCGCGCTGGACTACACGTTGGGCGGCAAGATCGGCACCCACGTGGAGTTTTTTGCCGAGTCCGACCTGATCCTGATCTGGGGCAGCAACTCGATTGCCAGCAACCTGCACTTCTGGCGCCATGTGCAGAGTGCCAAACGCGCCGGTGCAAAAATCATCTGCATCGACCCGCGCAAGACCGAGACCGCCGAAAAATGCCACCAGCACATCGCCCTGCGCCCCGGCACCGATGCCGCACTGGCCCTGGCACTCATGCACGAGCTGATCCGCAACGACTGGCTGGACCACGACTACATCGCAGCCCACACGCTGGGCTGGGAGGCGCTGCGTGCGCGTGCCCTGGAATGGACGCCGGCGCGCGCAGCAGCAATCTGCGGCATCCGCGTGCAGGAGATTGAAGACCTGGCACGCGACTATGGCCAGGCCTGCAAGGCCGGCAAAAACGTGGCCATCCGCCTGAACTACGGCATGCAGCGTGTGCGCGGCGGCGGCAACGCGGTGCGCGCGGTGGCCTGCCTGCCGGCACTCACCGGCGCCTGGCGCAAACGCGCCGGCGGTATGCTGCTGTCCAACTCCGGCGTGCATGCGGCCAACAAGGCGCTGCTGCAGCGCCCCGATCTGCTGGGCGCGCGCCAGCCGCGCACCATCAACATGGCCACCATTGGCGAGGCCCTGCTGCAAGCCGCCAGCCCGGCCTTCGGACCGCAGATTGAGGCCCTGGTGGTCTACAACAGCAACCCCGTGGCCGTGGCGCCCGACTCGGGCCGCGTGGTGCAGGGCTTTGCCCGCGAAGACCTGTTCACCGTGGTGCTGGAACACTTCCAGACCGACACCGCCGACTACGCCGACTACCTCCTGCCCGCCACCACCCAGCTGGAACACTGGGACATCCACACCACCTACGGCCACACCGACGTGCTTTTGAACCGCCCGGCCATTGCGCCCGTGGGCGCAGCGCGCAGTAACACCGACGTCTTCCGGGCCCTGGCCGCGCGCCTGGGTTTTACCGACCCCTGCTTTGCAGAAGACGATCTGACCATGGCGCGCCAGGCCTTTGGCGACGCCATTGCGTTTGACGAACTGCTGGACAAAGGCTTTGCCACTGCGGCGTTGCCGGATGCACCGTTTGCCAACGGCGTTTTCCCCACCCCGTCCGGCAAATGCGAATTTTTCAGCCAGCGCCTGGCCGACGCGGGCCAGGACGGCCTGCCCGACCATGTGCCGAATTACGAAGTGCCACAGCCCGGCGACGCCTACCCGCTGGCCATGATCTCGCCGCCGGCGCGTAACTTTCTCAACAGCAGCTTTGTCAACGTCAAAAGCCTGCGCGACATCGAAGGCGAGCCCCTGCTGGAAATGCATGCCGACGATGCCGCAGCGCGCAGCATTGCCGAAGGCGACACCGTGCGTGTCTTCAATGACCGCGGCTCCTACCGCTGCGCCGTGCGCATCAACAACCGGGCGCGCCCCGGTGTGGTCAACGGCCTGGGAGTGTGGTGGCGCAAGCTGGGGCTGGACGGGCACAACGTGAACGAACTCACCAGCCAACACCTCACCGACATGGGACGCGCCCCCACGTTTTACGACTGCGCCGTGCAAGTAGAGCGCGCAGCAGAGACCGCCTCAGCCACCGCATAAAAGGCTGCAAAAATGAATGCTGCTAGCATCAAACGTTTTAAAACACGCTTTCCTGGAGCAGACCATGCCATTCAGATTCATCACCCTGTTTTTTATGCTGCTAGCCTGCCTGGGCGCCCGGGCTGAAGAGGCGGCTGTGGGCTACGTTAAAACCGTCTCCGGCGAAGCCAGCGTCACCACGGGCCAGCAGCGCATCGCAGCCCAGCTGGGCACCCCCCTGTACCTGGGCAGCCAACTCAAGACCGGACACAAAGGCAGCCTGGGCGTCACCTTCAAGGACGACACCGTCATGTCCTTCGGCCAGGACACCGAATTAACCGTGGACCAATACCTCTACGCCCCCAGCCAGGGCAAACTCAAGCTGGCCGCGACCCTGACCCGTGGCACCTTGAACTATGTGTCCGGCGTGATCGCCAAGCTGCAGCCTGATGCGGTATCGGTCACCACCCCCAGCGGAACCATTGGTGTACGCGGTACCCAGTTTGTGGCCAAGGTGGAGGACAGCACACCATGAGCCGCACACCGCTGTGCGCACTGACGGCCACGCTGGGCGCCGCACTGCTGCTGGGTTGCTCCACGCCGCCGCCACCGGCACCGCCCGCCAAAGCACAGTCCTATGTGGTCTTGCTGGCCAGCCCCGATGGCAGCGTCGGCAAGGTCGTGGTGCAGGGCAGCAAGGGTGAGCAGGTGATTGACCAGGCGCACAGCGCTGCGCTGCTGGACGGCTCGGCAGCGCCCGCGCCGGTCGATGAAGTCCGCCTGCAACTTGATTTTGGCGAAGCCATGGCAGCAAGGCCTGTGTTGCCGCAGCACTTCATTCTGTATTTTGAAAGCGGCGGCGCCCAATTGACGACCGCCTCGCTGGCACTGCTGCCCGAGATTCTGGAAAGTGCCAAGCAGCGTGCCACGGTGGACATGTCCATCATCGGCCACTCCGACACGGTAGGCAAAGCCGATACCAACGCCGCCCTGTCGCTCAAGCGCGCCCAGGCGGTGGCCGACCTGATCCGGAGCAAAGGCCTGCAGGTGGAGGCGCTGTCGGTGGAGTCGCACGGCGAACGCAACCTGCTGGTACCCACCCCCGACGAAACGCCGGAACCCCGCAACCGCCGCGTGGAAGTGACCCTCCGCTAAAGCACCTGGCCCCGGCTGTGCCAGCAGCCAGCTACTTCTCGTCCATCACCATGTGCGCGCCCCGTTCACCGGCGCCAAGGCGGCGCTGGTGCAACTGAACCAGCGGATCGTGCGGCCAGGCCAGCGCCAGCCGCGCAAACAACTCCGGCGCCTGCGGGTCCTCGCGTTGCATGGCGTCAAAAGCCAGCGCATAGTCCGGCAGCGGTGCGCGCCCTGTGCCCTCGCCGTTCACCGGTTCAAACACCTCCAGCGCCTGGCTTTTGCCCTTGAGCAGCAACTGGCCCACCCGGCGCACGGCAGCCTGCGGGTTGCCCTCCAGCATCGCCGCAGAGATGCACAGGCGCGTGCCCAGCTGCCGGTTGACACTCTCCAGCCGGGCAGCGGTGTTCACCGGGTCGCCCAGGGCGCGGTAGTCAAACAAGGTACTGCCGCCGAAGTTGCCCACAATCACCTCGCCGCAATGCACGCCGATACGGGTCTGACCGAACGCATGGCCCTGCTGTTGCAAGCGTGCCGCGTAGGCGCAGGCAAATGCATCCATCTCCAGCGCACAGGCCAGGGCCCGCGCACGGTGATCGGCCTGCTGCACCGGCGCGGAAAACATGATGGCCACCGCGTCGCCCACGATGCGGTCCAGCGTGCCCTCGTGGCGAAAGGCAATGGCCACCATCGCGTCCAGATAGGCGTTGAGCAGGCTGACCGCCTGCGCCGGGTCCATGCCCTCCATCAACGCGGTAAAGCCGGTCAGATCGGTGAACACAAAGCTGCAGATCTGGCGCCGCCCGCCCAGCGCCATGGCGTCCGGATGCGCCACCAGGTAGGCCACCCGGTTGGGTGACACATAGCGCGCAAAGGCCTGGCGAATCCAGCGCTGCGCGCGCTCGGTGTGCCGGTGCTGCCACAGGCTGCAGACCAGATAGGTCAGCAGCAAACCCAGTGCCGGGGTGGCCGCATCCAGCAGCAAACCCCGTGACACAAAGGCCCACCAGGCGCCTGCCCCCATGACGGCCAGGAACACCAGGCTGCCACCCGCAGCCCGCAGCGCCCGCGTGCGCAGCGCCAGCACGGCGGCCAGCCAGCCGCTCACGACCAGCACCAGCGCCTCCAGCCCGCGCGCCCAGCCCGGGCGCTGCAGAAACTGCCCACCCAGCACCTGCTCCAGCGCCTGGGCATGGGCATCCACCCCCGGCATCAGGCCCAACGGGCTGAAGCGCAAATCCATCAGCCCCTGGGCCGAACTGCCCACCAGCACGATGTGGCCGGCCAGTTGCTCCGCAGGCGCTTGCCCGGCCAGCACCTGCCAGGCCGGAATATGGCGTTCGGCCACCGGCCGGCTGTAGTGCACCCACAGCTCGCCCTGGGGCGTGACGGGCAGGGTCAGGTTGCCGATGCGGATTTCCGCCAGGCCGCTGTCGTAGCCGGCGCTTTTGAGCACCACATTGCGCACGCCCTGGGCCACGCGCAAGGCCTCGGTCACCAGGGTGGCCACCGGGGCCTCACCCATGCGCAATACGAGGGGGATGCGGCGCACCAAGCCATCGCCATCCGGCACAAAGGTCATGGCGCCATTGCCCGCAGCGGCGCTTTCCAACGCAGGCAGTGAGGTCACCGCCCCGTCAAAGGGCAGCAGCCAGCCGGGCTGCGGCGCACCGGCAACCACAAAGCGCGCCTTCTGCGCCGGCAAGGGTGGGGCTGCGGGCACCGCAGCCGCAGCATCACCCGGGCGCACAGCCGCAAAGCCCAACACCGCATCGGTTTGTTCCAGGCTGCGCGCAAACACCGCATCATGGTCGGGCAGCGCCAGCAAGGCGTCACGCTCCCGGCCCGACAAATTCCACTGTGCAGCCGCCGCCCGGGGGGAGGTGCGGTCGGGCTCGGCAAACACCATATCAAAGGCCACCACTGCGGCGCCGGCGGCGCCCAGCGTGTCCAGCAATTCGGCCAGCCGGGTGCGCGGCCAGGGCCATTGGCCCAGGCGGGCCAGGCTCTGCTCGTCAATATCCACCACACGCACTGGCACCCCGGTGTAAGCGCGCGGATGCCAACGCTGGAATTGATCGAACTGGTAATTGCGCAAGCCTTGCTGCGCACTGCCGTCCCACACCAGGAGAAGCAGTGCCAGGGCGATAGGCAGCAGTGGCAACAAGCGCCGGACCCAGCGCGAACCGGACCGTATTTCCATGGGCACACTTTCAACGGCGGGATGCCAAAAAACGACTGCATACGATACCATTCCGCCACGGCACGCAGCATAAAACCAAGTAAACGGGGGGTGGCCATGGCAATCGCAACGTTCAACCGATTCATTCAGCAACTGCGTGCGGTGCTGCGCAGGGTCTCGCCCGCGCAGCCCCCCGCGCGCGCAGCACTGCCGCCGGACGATGCCGCCTCCCCTCCACCCCACTTGCTGCAGCTGCGCTTTCCGCGCCTCTTGCCCATCGTGCTGATGTGGATCGGTATTACCTTGAGCGGCTACCTGGGCGACATCCTGCAGCAACGCGCCCAGCGGGCCTGGAAGGAGGCAGCGCAGCGTGACACCAGCCAGCACGCGGCCAACCTGCTGACCTGCATTGAAGAGAACCTGGTCACGCTCTCCGGCCTGGTGATGCTGGTGGACAACACACCCGCGCTGCAACGTGCAACCTTTGACCACGCCACCGATGGCATGGAGCTGCACACCAAGGTCGAACTCATTGCCAGCAAGGCCGTCATGGACGAGCGCGCCAGCGTGTGGACCACGCGCTTTGCCTCGCCGGCGCAGGGCCCGGGCTACCCGGTTGCGGGCCAGGCGGCCCCGCCCGTGCTGGAGCGCGTGTTGCAACACGCCAAAGAAGGCCGCAACAGCTGGTACCTGTCGGCGCCCTTTGCCGGCGTCGGTGGCAAGAAGCAGGTCTACGTGGTGCAGGTCACCGCCGGCCCGCACGCGCAGGCCGTGGCCGCCGTGCTGGATCTGGAGCACGCCGTAGACGGCTTGTTCAAGGGCAACAAGTTGCCCGGGCTGGATCTGGACTTCCAACTGCAACCCGATCGTGAACCGGCGCTGCAGCCCGTGGTTGCGCCCGGCAGCGGGGTGCTGCCCGTATTTGAGAGCAGCAACATGCTGCACACCGCGCACGCCCGGCTGCAGCTGCGCTGGCTGGTGGCGCAGGACTACGCCGGTGGTGTCGACAAAACCCTGACCTATGTGATCTGGACCAGCGGCGCGCTGCTGAGCCTGCTGATCGCCTTCTATGTGGACAGCCTGCGCAGCAAAAACGCCCTGATCCAGAAGCGGGTGGACGAGGCCACGCGCGACTTGCAAAAAACCATGAAGGAATTGCGCAAGCAGGAAGCCCACCTGCGCCACATCCTGGACAGCAGCCCCCTGGGCATTGCGTTGTCGGTGGAGGGCGTGGCGCGCATGGCCAACCCGGCCATGAAAACCATGTTCGACATCGTCGAAGGCAGCTTCATTCCGGCGCTCTACGTGGACCCGTCCATACGCCAGCGCATTCGCAGCCAGCTGCTTGCCGAAGGCAGTGTGCGGGGTATCGAGTTGCAGATGCGCAGTGCCTCCGGCCAGGTGCGGGACTACCTGGCCACCTTCATGGCCACCGACTACGAGGCGGAAGCCGCCATCCTGGGCTGGTTGCTGGACATCACCGACTTGAAGGCCGCAGAGCAAATCGCCCGGGTGGCCAAGGAAGCCGCAGAAGAGTCCACCCGCGCCAAGTCCGACTTTCTCGCCAACATGAGCCACGAAATACGCACACCGATGAACGCCATCATCGGCCTGTCGCGGCTGGCGCTCCAGGCCGAGGTGCCGCCGCGCATTCAGGACTACCTGCACAAGATCAAGCTCAGCGGCGAACACCTGTTGGGCCTGATCAACGACATCCTGGATTTCTCCAAAATCGAGTCGGGCAAGATGGAGATCGAGGCCATTCCCTTTGCGCTGGAGTCGGTGGTCCATCACGTCATGAGCCTGGTCTCCAAGGGCGCGGAAGACCGCGGGCTGGCCTTGCTCTGCAGCGTGGAGCCCGGCATTCCCGCAACGCTGATCGGCGACCCGCTGCGCATCGGCCAGATTCTCATCAACTACGCCCACAACGCCGTCAAGTTCACCCGGCAGGGCGAGGTGCGCCTGTCCATTGCCGCGCGCGAACGCACGGCCTCGGAGATCGCATTGCTGTTCTCGGTGACAGACACGGGCATCGGCCTGACGGAAGAGCAAATAGGCCGCCTGTTCACCAGCTTTGTGCAGGCCGACAGCTCCACCACCCGCAACTACGGCGGCACCGGCCTGGGGCTGGCCGTGTGCAAGCGCCTGGCCCAGGCCATGGGCGGCGCGGTGGGCGTGCACAGCGTGTACGGCGAAGGCTCCACCTTCTGGTTCAGTGCGCGGCTGGCGATAGGCCCGGACGAAAGCGCGCACACGGCCGTTGCCGCCCTCCCGGCCAGCCCCGGCCTGCATGAACCCTCCGCACGGGAAGCCGGGCTGGCCCGCATTGCCGGCGCGCGCGTGCTGCTGGTAGAAGACAACGAAATCAACCAGCAGGTGGCCAGCGAAATGCTGGAGGGCGCAGGCCTGCAGGTGGACGTAGCACCCAACGGCAGCATGGCCCTGCAAAGTGTGGAAGCCCGCAGCGCCGACGGCCAGCCCTATGACATCGTGCTGATGGACATGCAGATGCCGGTGATGGATGGGGTGACGGCAACCCGCATGCTGCGCGAAAACCACGGCACCGAAGTGCTGCCGATTGTGGCCATGACCGCCAATGCAATGCAGGCCGACCGCGACCGCTGTCTGCAAGCCGGCATGAACGGCTTTGTCACCAAGCCCCTGGAGCCCGACGTGCTCTGGCAGGCCCTGCTGACCTGGGTGCGGCCGCGCCCGGGCCTGGGGCGCTTGCCCCGCATGAGCGCCGCCGCAGACCCGGCGCCCGCAGGGCACACGCAGCTGCTGCAGGCCCTGGGCGCCGTCCAGGGCCTGAACGCAGAACAGGGCCTGCTGCGTACCAACAACAACCCGGCCGTTTATGCCTCCTTGCTGCGCAAATTTGTCAGCTCCCAGCAGGACGCCGTGGAGCGCATCGGGCAGGCCTTGCAAGCGGCGGACAGGGCTACGGCAGAGCTCCATGCCCACACGTTAAAGGGGGTAGCCGGCACCCTGGGCGCCCGTTGCTTGGAAGACGCGTCCGACGCCCTGGAGACCGCACTGCGCCAAGGCGCGCAGCCCCCGCTGCTACAAGGCGCCCTTGCCAACGTGGCGCAATGTCTGCAGGCGCTGGTGCGCGGCCTGTTGGCCACGCCAGGGCTGATCGCCATGCCAGCGGCCGCACCCCCGCAGGCCCTGACGCCGCAGGAGGAGGAGACGGCACGCGAAGTCAGCGGCCAGATCAGCCGCTGTTTGCAGCAGGACGATGCCACGGCCATCGAGCTGTGGGAAAGCCATGCCCTGCTGCTGCATGCGTTCTATCCGCAGGCTGCCGCCATCGAGTCTGCCATCCACCGCTTCGCGTTTGACACCGCACTGGCCTTGCTGCAGGACGGGCCCTTGGCAAGGCCAGAGCCTTTTTGACAAAAACGGCGTTCGACGGGCTGGTGCCCTGTCACGGTATCGTTCGCGCCGAGACCGTCAGCGTGGCCGGCGTCGCGCCCCGTGATCCACCCTGATGACCAGGGTACGGCTGATGGTCGGGGCATGGGGACTGTTGGCAAAGGTCAGGTTCTCAATCACGCGCTTGCATGACTTCGAAATCCCTGCTGAGGGTCACGGGCAGAAGTTCTCGTGTGCCTGCGCGGCCATCCACCGCAGGTGTGTTCTGCATCGCTTCGGATTTTCATCAAAACAAAATCGGGTGGGAACGGGTTGACTGCAGGCAATACCGCTGTGCTGTGGCTGACAAATGCCAACGCAGACCAACCCTTACCAACCGATTGCGGCAAGGCAATAATGGAACCCATGCTGCACTACCTGACCATTCCCGTTACCCCCTTCCAACAAAACTGCTCTCTGGTCTGGTGCGACCAGACCCTGCAAGCCGCCGTGATCGACCCGGGCGGCGACTTGCCGCGCATCCTGGAGGCGGTGCAACGGCTGAACCTTTCGCTGGAACAGATCTGGCTGACCCACGCCCACATCGACCATGCCGGTGGCACGGCGGAGTTGTCGCGCGCGCTGGGCCTGCCCATCGTCGGCCCGCATCCGGGCGACCAGTTCTGGATCGACGGTCTGGCCGAGCAAGGTCAGCGTTTTGGCTTTCCCCATGTGGAAGTGTTCACGCCCACACGCTGGCTAAAAGACGGTGACCAGGTGACGATTGGCAAGAGCACGCTGGACGTGCGCCACTGCCCCGGCCACACGCCGGGCCATGTGGTGTTCCATTCGGCGGAAGCGAACCGTGCTTTTGTGGGCGATGTGCTGTTTGCCGGCTCCATAGGCCGCACCGACTTTCCGCAGGGCGACCACGACACGCTGATTGCCAGCATCAAGGAGCGACTCTGGCCCATGGGAGACGCCACCGTGTTTATTCCCGGCCACGGCCCGGAGAGCACCTTCGGGCGCGAGCGCCGCAGCAACCCCTACGTGGCGGATTGACGGCGAAGGCCGGGGCTAAGCTGCGGTCTTGAAGATGCCGCGCTCGGTGACCACGTAGTCCATGGCCAGGTCGAAGTCCTGCGGGTGGATGGTGTCCAGCCGCGACAACTCGTAGGCCACACCGATGGTGAGCGGGCGCGGGGTGATGCCGGCCAGGGTGCGGTCGTAAAAGCCACCGCCGTAGCCCAGGCGAAAGCCCGCTGCATCAAAGCCCACCGGCGGCATGATCAGGGCCTGCGGTACCACCACCTCCGTGCCCTCGGGCACCGGAATGTCGTACACGCCCTTGCCCATGGCCACGCCCGGCCACCAGTTTCTGAACTGCAGCGGCTCGGCCTTGCGCACCACCTCCGGCAGCGCGGCCGTGGCGCCCAGGCTGCGGAAATGGTGCACCGCGTGGCGCGGATCAAACTCGCCCAGGTACGGCCAGTAGATGCCAATGCACAGCGCGGTCAACTGGGGAAAGCCGTCAATCAGATGGCGGGTGATGGCTGCGTTCCAGACCCCTCGATCGGCATCGGACACGGCCACGCGCCTGGCAATCAATTCCTTACGTTGGCTGGCTTTCCAGGCCTTGATGTCGTCCGGCTGCATTTACATGCCCGGTAGTTCGGTATCGCGCTGCGGTGCGGCCACGCCCAGGTGGCGGTACGCCGCCAGGGTGGCAATGCGCCCGCGCGGTGTGCGCTGCAAAAAGCCCTGCTGGATGAGGTAGGGCTCAATCACGTCTTCGATGGTCTCGCGCTCTTCACCGATGCTGGCGGCGATGTTGTCCAGCCCCACCGGGCCGCCATCGAAGCGGTGGATCACGGCCTCGAGCAGTTTGCGGTCCATCAGGTCAAAGCCTTGCGGATCCACGTCCAGCATGGCGAGAGCGCGGTTGGCAATGTCCAGGTCGATCAGCCCTTTGCCCTTGACATCGGCATAGTCGCGCACGCGGCGCAGCAGGCGGTTGGCAATGCGCGGCGTGCCGCGCGACCGGCGCGCAATCTCGAAACCGCCTTCCTCGTGCATGGGCACCTTCAAGAGGCCGGCACTGCGGGTGACGATGCGCAGCAGCTCCTCTGACGTGTAAAACTCCAGCCGCGCCACGATGCCGAAGCGGTCGCGCAGCGGGTTGGTCAGCATGCCGGCGCGGGTGGTGGCGCCCACCAGGGTGAAGGGTTGCAGGTCGAGCTTGATGGAGCGCGCGGCCGGGCCCTCGCCGATCATGATGTCGATCTTGTAGTCCTCCAGCGCGGGGTAGAGGATTTCTTCCACCACCGGCGAGAGACGGTGGATTTCGTCGATGAAGAGGACGTCGTTCTTTTCCAGATTGGTCAGGAGAGCTGCCAGGTCCTTGGGCTTTTCCAGCACCGGGCCGCTGGTCTGGCGCAGGTTGACGCCCAACTCGTGCGCGATGATGTGCGAGAGCGTGGTCTTGCCCAGGCCGGGCGGGCCGAACAGCAGCACATGGTCCAGCGCCTCGGAACGCATCTTGGCCGCGCCGATAAAGATTTCGAGCTGCTCGCGCACCTTGGCCTGGCCCACGTATTCATCCAGCAGCTTGGGCCGCAGGGCGCGCTCTACAGCCTCCTCCTGCGGCGAGGTGGGGGCGGCGGACACCATGCGCAGCGGCGGCGGAGCGGAGGAAAAATCGTCGGTCTGGATGCTCACAGGGTCAATCGCAAAAAGGGGGATGAAGGGGCCGTGGCGCACTATAGCGCGCGGCGGCAGCCCTTCAGTTGGAACCCAAGCAGGGGGCCACGGCGCGGTGCCCGGGGCTATTTGGCCAAGGCCCGCAACGCCAGCTTGATACCGTCACTCACGCCCACATCCGCCGGCAGCGCCTTCAAAGAAGCCGCAGCCTCCTTGTCGCTGTACCCCAGCGCCAGCAGAGCCTGCAGGATGTCCGACTGGGCACCACTGGTGGCCCCCAGCGGCGCACCGATGTCCGCGCCCAGCTTGCCCTTGAGCTCCAGCATCAGCCGCTCGGCGGTCTTCTTGCCGATGCCCGGCACCTTGACCAGGTACCCGGCCTCCTGCAGCGTGACCGCCTGCGCCAGATCCGCCACGCTCATGCCCGAGAGCACCGACAGCGCGGTGCGCGGGCCGACGCCGGAAATCTTGATCAGTTGGCGAAAGGCTTCGCGCTCGGCGGCGTTGGCAAAGCCGTACAGGATTTGCGCGTCTTCGCGCACCACAAAATGCGTCAGCAGCGAGACCTTTTCCCCCACCGCAGGCAGGTTGTAAAAAGTGCTCATGGGCACATGCACCTCGTAGCCGACGCCACCGCAATCCACCAGCACCTGGGGTGGGTTTTTGTCGCTGAGGGTGCCGGTGAGCTTGCCTATCATTTTGTGCCTATCATGGGGGTTAACTGTCTGCGCTTGTCGCAAGGAATTATCAGCTTGATTCTCAAACACCTGTTCACGCCGCTGAACAACAACCGTCTGTCGCATCTGTGCGGCCCTACCGACGAACACCTGCGCACGATTGAGCTGGCCCTGGAGGTGCGCATTGCCCACCGCCACGAGCAGTTCAAGGTCGAAGGCCCCAAGGCCAAAGCGCAGCGCGCCATGGACATGCTGCAGGCCCTGTACGAAATGGCGGGGCGTCCGATTCCCCCGGCTACCGTGCAGCTGATGCTGGCCGGCGACGGCTCGGCCGATGCGGCCGAGGGCCCCAGCCTGTTGACGCGCCGCACCGACCTCAAGCCGCGCACGCAAAACCAGGCGGTGTACCTGGACAACATTGCCGAGTTCGACATCACTTTCGGCATCGGCCCGGCCGGCACCGGCAAGACCTACCTCGCAGTGGCCGCTGCCGTGGACGCCTTGCAGCGCAGCGCCGTGCAGCGCATTGTGCTGACGCGCCCGGCGGTGGAAGCCGGCGAGCGCCTGGGCTTTTTGCCCGGCGACCTGAACCAGAAGGTGGACCCGTACCTGCGCCCGCTCTATGACGCGCTCTATGACCTGATGGGCTACGAGCAGGTTCAAAAGGCGTTTGAGCGCCAGGCACTGGAGATTGCGCCTCTGGCCTTTATGCGCGGGCGCACGCTGAACAACGCTTTTGTGATTCTGGACGAGGCGCAAAACACCACGCCCGAGCAGATGAAGATGTTTCTGACCCGCGTGGGCTTTGGCACCAAGACCGTGATCACCGGCGATGTGAGCCAGATCGACCTGCCCAAGGCGCAGCTGAGCGGCCTGGTGGAGGCCGAGCGCATTCTGCGCCGCGTGCCCGGCATTGCCATCACCCGCCTGACCAGCATTGATATCGTGCGCCACCCGCTGGTGGCGCGCATTGTGGACGCCTATGACGCCGCACGCCTGAGCGATTTGCCCCCGATTGCGGTGCCCCTGCCCGAACCTGAGCCCGAACTGCCCCGTGTGGCCCTGCCCAAAACCCGCTCGCCCCGCGCCAAGACGCCAGGCGTGCAGTAACAGAAAGTTCCCCATGTTGTCTGATCTGTCGCTGTCCCTGCAATTCGGCCCCATCCAATACGCGGATCGCCACCGCGCCGCCCTGCCCCGCCACAAGGTGACGCGCTGGATTCGCCATGCGCTGGCGTCCGACGCCGAAATCACCGTGCGCATCGTGGATGCCGAAGAAGGCCAGACCCTGAACCGCGATTACCGCCAAAAAGACTACGCCACCAATGTGCTGACCTTTGACTACACGCAGGAGCCGCTGGTCACCGCCGACCTGGTGCTGTGCGCGCCGGTGGTCGCCAAGGAAGCCAAGGAACAGGGCAAGACCCTGCAGGAGCATTACGCGCACCTGATCGTGCACGGCACCCTGCACGCCCAGGGCTGGGACCATGAACTGGATGAGGATGCCCAGGTGATGGAGTTGCGCGAGACCGAAATCATGGCGCGGCTGGGGTTCAAGAACCCCTACTGAGTCAGGCCACGCCGGGGTAGAACTCAGTGCGGCTCTGCAGGTATGGGTGCGACCCGCATCGGAATGGTGATGGGCCCGTCGTTGACTAACTCCACGGCCATCTCGGTGGCAAAGCGGCCGGTCTGCACGATGGGGTGCGCGGCGCGCGCCTGTGCCACAAGGTAATCGAATAATTCACGCCCCACTGCGGGTGCGGCGGCAGCGGTAAAGCTGGGTCGGTTGCCGCCCGTGGTCTCGGCCGCCAGGGTGAACTGGCTGACCAGCAGCAGGCCGCCCACCGTGCCCGCACCGTCCAGATCCTGGATTGCCAGGTTCATCTTGCCCTTGGCGTCGTTGAAGATGCGCAGCTTCAAAATCTTGGCCAGCAGCTTGTCGGCCTCCGTCTTGGTGTCGCCATGCTCGGCGCACACCAGCACCAGAAAGCCGCGGCCGATTTCGCCGATGATCTCGCCCTCCACCGTGACCTTGGCCCGGCTGACGCGTTGCACCAGTGCCAGCATCGTGTGCGCTCAGGCCAGGGTGACGCGGGCAAACTTGCGCTTGCCCACCTGCAGCACGTAGGTGCCGGCACCCAGTTTCAGCCCCTTGTCGCTGACCACAGCGCTGTCCACGCGCACGCCGCCGCCGTCGATCAGGCGGTTGCCTTCGCCGGAAGACGCAGACAGCCCCGCAGACTTCAGCAGCGCCCCAATGCCCACAGCCGCACCGCCCTCGCCCAAAGGCAGGCTGATTTCAGTGACTTCGTCCGGAATGCCGCCCTTGCTGCGGTTGATGAAGTCCTGCTCCGCCGCATCGGCCGCTGCTGCCGAGTGGAAGCGCGCGGTGATTTCCTTGGCCAACGCCACCTTGGCGTCCTTGGGGTTGCGCCCGGCGGCCACTTCGGCCTTTAGTACGGCAATCGCGGCCTCGCTCTGGAAGCTGAGCAGCGTGTACCACTTCCACATCAGCACGTCGGAGATGCTCAAGACCTTGGCAAACATGGTGTTGGGCTCTTCGGAGATGCCGATGTAGTTGTTCTTGCTCTTGGACATCTTCTCCACACCGTCCGTGCCTTCGAGCAGGGGCATGGTCAGGATGCACTGCGGCTCCTGGCCGTATTCGGACTGCAGGTGGCGCCCCATCAGCAGGTTGAACTTCTGGTCGGTGCCGCCCAGCTCCAGGTCGCTCTTGAGCGCCACGGAGTCGTAGCCCTGCATCAGCGGGTACAGGAACTCATGCACGGCGATCGGTGTGCCGGCCTTGAAGCGGTCGTGGAAGTCGTTGCGTTCCATCATGCGCGCAACGTTGTAGCGCGAGGCCAGCTGAATCATGCCGCGCGCACCCAGCGGGTCGCTCCATTCGCTGTTGTAGCGGAACTCGGTCTTTTCCGGGTCCAGCACCAGGCTAGCCTGCTTGAAATAGGTTTGCGCATTGACCTTGATCTGCTCGGCGGTGAGCGGCGGACGCGTGGTGTTGCGCCCGCTGGGGTCGCCGATCATGCTGGTGAAGTCACCCATCAAAAAGATCACCGTGTGGCCCAGGTCCTGCAGCTGGCGCATCTTGTTGAGCACCACGGTGTGGCCGATGTGGATGTCAGGCGCGGTCGGGTCCAGGCCCAGCTTGACGCGCAGGGGAATGCCGGTGGCTTCGGAGCGCACCAGCTTCTTGACCCAGTCCTCCTGCGGGATGAGTTCTTCACACCCGCGCAGGGTCACGGCCAGTGCCTCACGGACACGGTCGGACAAAGGTAAAGTTGGGCTTGAGGCTTGATTCATAAGGGTTTTCAGGCAGGAAGAGGGGCCGGGCGCCGCTATACTGGCAGACCATTCCTGCAACGTGCAAGGAACCGGCGACCACCGATTTTAGTCGCCCCGCCTTTGCCCCCTGGAGCCCCGATTTTGAAAAGTGAATTGAACCGCACTGCGGCAGAGCTGTTGGCTTCTGCCACCGCGCTGCTTGCGCGACACCCCCAACGTATTTCCGCCGCAATCGCCGCCCTGCTGTTGACCGGCACGGGTTTCACCTTTGCCGTGGCCACGCTGGCGCCCGATGTATCGCAGTTGCCGGTGCGCGCCATCCGTGAAAGCCTGGCGACTACCGACCTGGGTTTGCAAACGCAGAGTCTGGAAGCACTGAGCATGAAGCTCTACCGATCCGATCTGACCCGGGCCACCGACACCGCCGAAACCCTGCTGAAGCGCTTGGGCGTTTTTGACCCGCAGGCCGCCGCATTCCTGCGCAAGGATGCGCTGGCACAAAAGAACCTCTTGGGCCGTGCCGGTCGCGCGGTGAACGTGGAAGCCGGTGGCAAGAACAGCTTACTCACGCTGCGTGCGCGCTGGAGTCCGGACGAAGACGGTACCTTCCAGCGCCTGAGCATCGAGAAAACACCGTCAGGCTTTGTCTCGCGCATCGAAACCCTGCCCTTGACAGCGTCTACCCGCATGGCCAGCGGCACCATCGCATCGACCCTTTTCGCGGCGACCGATGAGGTGCGCATTCCGGATTCGGTTGCCACCCAAATGGCAGAAATTTTTTCCGGTGATATCGACTTCCACCGCGCGCTGCGAAAGGGGGACCGTTTCTCGGTGGTCTATGAATCGCTGGAAGGCGATGGCGAACCCCTGCGTGCCGGGCGCGTGCTGAGCACCGAGTTTGTCAACGGCGGCAAGACCTTCCAGGCCCTGTGGTTCCAGGAACCCGAAGGCGCCAATGCAAGCCACACGCCACGCAAAGGCGGCTACTACACGCTGGCAGGCGAAAGCCTCAAGCGCGCCTTTCTGGCCGCACCCCTGGCTTTCTCGCGCATTACCAGTGGCTTCAAGATGCGCTTTCACCCGATTTTGCAAGTCTGGCGCGCCCACCTGGGTGTGGACTATGCAGCGCCCGTGGGCACTGCGGTGCGCAGCGTGGGCGATGGCGTGGTCGAGTTTGCCGGTGTGCAAAACGGCTTCGGCAATGTGGTCAAGGTCCGGCACCAGAACCAGACCAGCACGGTCTATGCCCACCTGAGCCACATCAACGTGCGCATGGGTCAAACAGTTGCGCAAGGCCAAAACATCGGGCTGGTCGGCATGACGGGCTGGGCTACCGGTCCGCATCTGCATTTTGAGTACCGCGTCAACGGTGTCTACCAGGACCCGCAGACCATTGCCCGCCGCAACGACACGGTACCGGTGACTGCCGCTCTAAAACCGGTGTTTGACCGGGTCGCAGCGCAAGCCCGCGTGGCCCTGCTGGCGGCCAGCCAGTCGCAGCGCAGCAGCATCGAATAAGCCACAGGCGCCACAACGTGTCGCAGGTGTACGCCGGGCTGATGTCGGGCACCTCATTGGACGGGGTGGACGGCGTGCTGGTGGACTTCGCGATGCAGCGCCCGCACGTGCTGGGCCATGTCAGTGCAGCGTTTCCGCCGGCCCTTAAGCGCGAACTGCTGCTGCTCAATACCTCGGGTCCGGACGAATTGCACCGTGCCGCACTGGCCGCCAATGCGCTGGTACGCGTCTACGCCGGCGTCGTGGCGCAGTTGCTGGTCACCTGCCGGATCGATGCCGCCCATGTCCGCGCCATCGGTGCCCATGGCCAAACCGTGCGGCACCGGCCACAGCTTTTCGACGGCTCGGGTTACACCATTCAGCTCAACCAACCGGCGCTCCTGGCCGAACTGACCGGCGTGGATGTAGCAGCCGATTTCCGCAGCCGCGACGTGGCGGCCGGTGGCCAGGGCGCACCGCTGGTCCCGCCCTTCCACCAGGCCTTTTTCGGCCACTTGTCGGGAGTCACCGGGGTGCTGAACATCGGCGGTATTTCCAATATCTCGGTACTGCGCAGCTCCGCGCCTGAGAACGTGATCGGTTTCGATTGCGGGCCCGGCAATGCGCTGATGGATGCCTGGTGCCTGGCACATACCGGCGCCGCGTATGACGACGCGGGGGCCTGGGCGGCCGGTGGCGCGGTGCATGCAGCCCTGCTGCAAAGCCTGCTGGACGAGCCGTTCTTTCGGCAAGCGCCGCCAAAAAGCACGGGGCGCGATTTATTCAACATGCCTTGGTTGCACGCCAAGCTTGCCGGGTATGCCCGCGTGTTGCCACAGGACGTGCAGACAACGCTTACCGAACTCACGGCACGCAGCTGCGCTGACAGCGTGCGCCAGTTCGCGCCAGGCTGTGCGCAGCTGATCGTTTGTGGCGGGGGTGCACTGAATGCATACCTGATGAGGCGCCTGCAAGCCTTGCTGCCCGGCTGTGCGGTGGCCGGCTCTCAAGCCCATGGCCTGCCACCGCTGCAGGTGGAGGCCACTGCCTTCGCATGGCTGGCGAAGCAATGCGTGGAACGCACAACGGCCAGCCTGAAAAGCGTTACGGGCGCCAGAGGCGCCCGTATATTAGGTGCAATCTACCCCGCTTGAACGGGGAGTAAAGCCGCTTCAGGTCGAAAAAGAAGAACCGCAGCCGCAGGTGGTTGTGGCGTTCGGGTTCTTGATGACAAACTGCGCACCCTGCAGATCTTCCTTGTAGTCGATTTCGGCGCCTACCAGATATTGGTAACTCATGGCGTCAATCAGCAGGGACACACCATTTTTGGTCATGGTGGTGTCATCTTCGTTGGTGATTTCATCGAAGGTAAAACCATACTGAAAGCCGGAGCATCCTCCCCCCTGCACGAACACGCGCAGCTTCAAATCGGGATTGCCTTCTTCGGCAATCAGGTCTGCCACCTTGGCTGCCGCACTGTCCGTGAAAAGGATGGGTGCTGGCATTTCTGTCTGGATGTTTTCTGCAACGGCGCTCATAGTCGACTCCGGTCAAATCTTTAATTATTCAATACTACAGCAAAACGCTCGGGAATTCTTCTAGGGGTTATTTGCCGCCAGCGTCAGTGTGGGCTTTTCCTCGCCCTCCAACAAAGGGCGCAACTGACCGGTGATCAAGGCACCCTGGTGCATTTCAAGGGCGGTGTACTGCACATCACCTTCGATGCGGGCCTTGGGCTGCAGTTCCAGCATGTGCTGCGCATGCACCGGTCCCATGACCGAGCCATTGATGATGATGTGGTCAGCAGTCACGGAGCCAATAACCTTTGCCGACTCGGAAATCACCAGCAAACTGTGGTGCTCGACGTTGGCGCGGATTTCGCCGTGAACTTCACCATCGATGCGTAAGCCATCGGTAAAAGTGATGTTGCCGGCAATCCGGCTGCCATCGGCGATCAGGCTCTTGATGGCGGGCTGTTTCTTTTTGTTGAACACGTGGACCTCTTGAAAAAATTTATAACTTCAGAGACTGGGTCGCCCGCACACTGCTGCCCTCCAGCACCTTGGCCTGGACGCCCTTCAACTCCACTTGGGCGGGCACTTCAAAAACGCCCTCCAGCCGACCATACTGCTTGATCCGCAGCAGCGGCGCGCCACCGGGCAAGTTGGCTGTCCATGGTTTACCGTTGAGCATGCCGCTGAATGTCAATTCCAGCCTGCCATTGAATTCCGACGCATTCTTGCTCGCCTGTATCACCAACACCTGCCACTTCACGTCGTTGCCATTTTGGCGTTCCGTGTGCAGCCCGCGAATGGCCACGCCCTCCACGCCGCCCGTCGGAATCAGCTTTTCAAAGAACCCCAGGTCGTTGCGCAGCGCCTGGTTCTCGGCCTGCAACTGCTTGACCTTTTCGATCAATTTGTCCTCTGAAGCCTGGCCGGCGGTGACCAGGGTACCTGCCGTGTTGGCGATGGACTGGGCTTGGTCGCGCTCTTCCTGCGCCCGGGCCAGACCGGCTCGTAAATCCACCATCTGCTCGCGCAAATGCACGAGTTCCTGCTTGGCACCATGGTCCAGTCCGGCAATGTCTTTACCAAACTCAAACGTCCACAGGCCAATGGCGGCACAAAAGCCCAAGACCGTGGCCACCAGAGCCCAGCGCAAAGGCCAGGGCATGGCGCTGCGCACCGACATGCGGGGTGCACTGATGGTCAGGCGGCGGAAAATCAGACGTAGTCGCATGGAGTAAGAAGTCTAGCAGCACACGGAAATACACCTAACAAAAAAAGCCGCTGGAATTTGCATTCCAGCGGCCTTTTCGCAATGGCTTGCAGGTACTTAACGCTTGGAGAACTGCTTGCGACGGCGAGCGCCGTGGAAGCCGACCTTCTTACGTTCGACTTCACGTGCATCACGTGTCACGAAGCCAGCTGCGCTCAAGGCGGGCTTGAGTGTGGCGTCGTAGTCGATCAAAGCACGGGTAATGCCGTGGCGTGTAGCACCAGCCTGGCCGGACTCACCACCGCCGTTCACATTGACCATGATGTCAAATGTTTCAGCGTGGTTGGTCAACAGCAGGGGCTGCTTGCAGATCATGATGGAGGTAGCACGACCGAAAAAGTTTTCGATGGCCTTGCCGTTCACCACGATTTGGCCGGAGCCTTTTTTCAGGAAAACGCGGGCGACGCTGGATTTGCGACGGCCTGTTCCATTGTTCCATTCACCGATCATTTGGCGGCCTCTCTCTTCACTGCGGCGTTAGAAATGCCGGGGATTTCCAGAACCTTGGGCTGCTGGGCGGTATGGGGATGCTCTGCACCACCGTAGACCTTGAGCTTCTTGATCATGGCGTAACCCAAGGGACCCTTGGGCAGCATGCCCTTGACGGCTTTTTCCAAAGCGCGACCGGGGTGCTTGGCTTGCATGTCACGGAAGTTGGTAGCAGTGATGCCGCCAGGGTATCCGGAGTGACGGTAGTACACCTTGTCAATCAGCTTGGCGCCGGTGACACGGAGTTGGGATGCGTTGATGATGACGATGAAATCGCCGGTATCGACGTGAGGCGTGTAAATGGCCTTGTGTTTGCCGCGCAAACGGAGAGCAACTTCGCTGGCTACTCGTCCGAGGACCTTATCGGTCGCGTCAATCAC